>NZ_JAAQRC020000001.1:0-307500 GCF_019216885.1 Methylobacterium sp. SyP6R
ATGCGTGTGGACGGCAGCTTGGCGGAAGGGGTCGGTTCCGGCCGCGGCGGCAACGGCGACGACGGCCGCGAGGTCGCAGCCGCCGAGATCGCGGGAGCCTGGCAACGGGTGAAGCGCCGCCTGCGGGCGGAACTCGGCGAGGACGTGTTCGCGAGCTGGTTCGCCCGGCTCGAATTGCAGGACGTCACCGGCGGCGTCGCCCGCCTCACCGTCCCGACCCGGTTCCTCAAGAGCTGGATCGAGTCGCACTACATCGACCGGGTGCTGGCCACCTTCCGCAGCGAGGCCGACGGCATCGAGAGCCTGGAGGTCGGGGTGCGCGGCGCGATGGCGCCGGCCCGTCCGGGCGCCGCCGCGCTGACGAAGCCCGCCCCGAGCCCGCGCCCGGCCGCGAGCCCGAGCCCGGTCGTCGAGATGCCCGAGCCCGAGCGCGCCGCCCGCGGTGCCGCCCCCGAGGGCGATCTCGGCGGCGCTCCGCTCGATGCGCGCCTGACCTTCGAGAGCTTCGTGGTCGGCCGCTCGAACGCGCTCGCGCACGCCGCCGCCGAGCGGGTCGCCCGCCACGACGGCGGTCCCGCGCTCTACAACCCGCTCTACTTCCATGCCGGCGTGGGTCTGGGCAAGACCCACCTCCTCCACGGCATCGGCCACGCGGTGAAGAATGCCGGCCGTCGGGTGATCTACCTCACCGCCGACCGCTTCATGTACGGCTTCGTCAATGCCCTGAAGACCCAGAGCGCGCTGGCCTTCAAGGAAAAGCTGCGGGCGATCGACGTCCTGATCCTCGACGACGTGCAGTTCATCCAGGGCCGCTCGATCCAGGCCGAGTTCGGCCACACCCTCAACGCCCTCATCGATGCAGGGCGCCAGGTGGTGGTGGCGGCCGACCGGCCGCCGACGGAACTGGAGGCCCTCGACGAGCGGGTCCGCTCGCGCCTGGCCGGCGGCCTGGTGGTCGAGATCGGCACCCTCGACGAGGCCCTGCGCGCCTCGATCCTGCAATCGCGCCTGGAGGCGGTGCGCGCCTCGCACCCGGCCTTCGAGGTCGGTCCCGCGGTCGCCGAATACGTCGCGAAGGCCATCACCGCGAACGGTCGCGACCTCGAAGGCGCGGTCAACCGGCTCTTGGCCCACGCGACGCTGACCGGCGCGCCCGTCACCCTCGACACCGCCGAGACGGCGATCCGCGACCTCGTGAAGAACCGCGAGCCGAAGCGGGTCAAGATCGAGGACATCCAGAAGCTGGTGGCGAGCCGCTACAACGTCTCGCGCTCCGACATCCTGTCCGAGCGCCGCACCGCCGCGGTGGTCAAGCCGCGCCAGATCGCGATGTACCTCTCGAAGGTGCTGACCCTGCGCTCCCTGCCGGAGATCGGCCGGCGCTTCGGCGGGCGCGACCACACCACGGTGCTCCACGCGGTGCGCAAGATCGAGAAGGCGATCGGCGAGGACACGGCGCTCTGCGACGAGGTCGAGCTGCTGAAGCGGATGCTTCAGGACTAACGCCTCGAAATCGATAACCCTCCTGGATGCGCGCGGGGGAGGCTCGTGGATGAGCCTCCCCCGCCGGCTTGCGTTCGGGGAGCGCCTTCGCCAAAGTTCCCGTCCCGTGCGTGCACGGGGCAACGAGTGCGGTTGCCGGCCTTGAACGGTCGGTCGTTCGAGACACGGATCACCCTGATGAAAGTCACCGTCGAGCGCGCGGCCCTTCTTCGGTCGCTCGGCCACGTGCACCGCGTCGTGGAGCGGCGCAACACGATCCCGATCCTGTCGAACGTGCTGCTGCGCTCGGGGCCGGACGGCCTCCAGCTGAAAGCCACCGACCTCGACATCGAGGTGACCGAGACGATCCCCGCCGACGTGGTCGATGGCGGCGCCATCACGGTGCCGGCCCACGTCATCTACGACATCGTCCGGAAGCTGCCCGACGGCGCCCAGGTCTCGCTCGAGACCAGCGGCGAGACCGGCCAGATGCTGATCCGCTCGGGCCGCTCGCGCTTCACCCTCGGCGCCCTGCCGGAGGCCGATTTCCCCGATCTCGCCGCCGGCGAGCTGCCGCACTCCTTCGAGCTGCCGGCCGCCGACCTCAAGCGCCTGATCGACAAGACCCAGTTCGCGATCTCGACCGAGGAGACGCGCTACTACCTCAACGGGATCTTCTTCCACACCATCGAGGCGGAAGGCTCGCTCAAGCTGCGCGCCGTCGCCACCGACGGCCACCGCCTCGCCCGCGTCCAGATGGAGGCGCCGGAGGGCAGCGGCGGCATGCCGGGCATCATCGTGCCGCGCAAGGCCGTGGCCGAGATCCAGAAGCTCGTCGAGGATGGCGGCGAGACCGTCGGCGTCGAGATCTCTTCCGCCAAGGTGCGGTTCAGCTTCTCGTCCGGCGTCACCCTGATCTCGAAGCTGATCGACGGCACCTTCCCGGACTACGCCCGCGTCATCCCGACCGGCAACGACAAGCGCCTGACGGTCGAGCGCGACCAGTTCGCCAAGGCGGTCGACCGCGTCTCGACCATCTCGTCCGAGCGCGGCCGCGCGGTGAAGCTCGCGATGACCGACGGGCGCCTGTCGCTGTCGGTCAACAACCCGGATTCGGGCTCGGCGACGGAGGAGCTGGACGTCGACTACGAGTCCGGTCCCCTCGATATCGGCTTCAACGCCCGCTACCTCCTCGACATCACCGCCCAGCTCGACGGCGATACCGCGCTCTTCCGCCTCGCCGATCCGGGCTCGCCGACGGTGATCCAGGACCGCGAGGGCGCGCCTGCGCTCTACGTGCTGATGCCGATGCGGGTGTGAGGGCGGGACTGCGCGCGGCGAGAGTCGCGCGCATCACCGGAAGTCTTCGGCCTGAGAATCGAAGACCACATTGACAACCCTCCGCGTCATCCCGGGGCTCGCCAAAGGCGAGAGCCCGGGATCCAGAGCCGCTGATGGCTCAGGAAGAAGCGGAAAGCATGCCGCTTCGCTCTTCTCCACCTGAGTTTCTGGATTCCGGGCTCCGCTTCGCGGCCCCGGAATGACGAGGAGAGTGAAATGACCGACCCAGGCCATCCGAAGTCGACTTCCGTAACGCCCGCGTCATCGCTCCCGGCCGGCCGCGATGGCGATGCCGCTCCGTCCGGCTTGGCCGGCAGTGACACCGGACACACCCAGCGCCTGCGCCGCCTCTGGCGCGAAGGCGTCGAGGGTGGCGGGTACCAACCGGCCGAAACCGTTTTCGCGGAACTCGGCGCCCGCTACGAGACGCCGCATCGCGGTGCGTAACACCCGCGACATCGCCGGCCCTCCCGACGACCTGTGATATGGCCCGGGGATGACCGAGCCCGATCCCTTGCGCGTCACCCGTCTGATCGCCCGCGACTTCCGCAACCACGCCGATCTCGACCTCGCGGTCGGTCGCCACTTCGTCGCGCTGGTGGGGGAGAACGGGGCCGGCAAGACCAACATCCTGGAGGCCCTGTCGCTGTTCGCCCCCGGACGGGGCCTGCGCCGGGCGGACTTTTCCGGGATGGCGCGGGAGGGCGGAGCCGGCGGCTTCGCGGTGTCGCTGACCCTCGAAGGCCCCAACGGCGACCACCGCATCGGCACCGCCTGGGAGCCGCCGCGCAGCCGCGACGAGCGCGGCGGCCGGCTGTGCCGCATCGACGGCGCCACCGCGCCCTCCCCCACGGCCTTCGCCGAGCAGGTGCGGGTGGTCTGGCTCACGCCCGATCTCGACGCGTTGTTCCGCGGGCCCGCCGGCGACCGGCGCCGCTTCCTCGACCGGCTGGTGCTGGCGGTCGATGCCGGCCACGGCGCCCGGGTCAGCGCGATGGAGCGGGCGCTCCGCTCGCGCAACCGCCTGCTGGAGGAGCGGCCCGACGATGGCCCTTGGCTCGACGCGATCGAACGCGAGGTGGCGGAACTCGCCGTCGCGGTGGCGCTCGCCCGCCGCGAGACGGTGGAACGCCTCGACAGCCTGATCCTGTCGACCCGCGACGAGGCCTCGCCCTTCCCCTGGGCCGGGGTGCGGCTCGAGGGCGACATCGACGACCTCGTGGCGGTCTGGCCGGCGGTCGATGCCGAGGACCGCTACCGTGCGACCTTGCGCCAGAACCGGTTTCGCGACCGCGCCGCCGGCCGGACGCTCGCCGGCCCCCAGGCCTCCGACCTCGTGGTCCGCCACGGCCCCAAGGACGTGCCCGCCGCCACCGCCTCGACCGGCGAGCAGAAGGCCTTGCTGATCGGCCTGGTGCTGGCCCATGCCCGCCTCGTCACCGGGATGAGCGGCCTCAGCCCCCTGGTGCTCCTCGACGAGGTCGCCGCCCATCTCGATCCCCGCCGCCGCGCCGGCCTGTTCGACGCGCTCGCAACCCTGCCGGGCCAGGTCTGGATGACCGGGGCCGATCCGGTGCTGTTCGGGGAGCTGGGCGGACGGGCGGATATGGTGCAGGTGGCGGAGGGGAGCGTGCGCGCCTGAACGGCCTCAGAGCGTCGCACAACTCCAAGCTCAATCGCCGCTCAACTCGTCGTAGAACGCCTTATCGGCCTTCAGGCCGGTGCGCGGAAACGACGCGATATAATCCTGGATCGGTTTGATGCGCGCCCAGAACTCGGCGAGCGACTGTTCGCGCCGTTGCGATTCATCCGCCGAGGCCATACCAAACTCCTCGGTCTTTTTCCCAGCTTCGACCTTGCCGGGTCCCGCCGTCGATGCCAGCGTCTGAACGGGCCGGTCCCTATCCTCATTGCGATGATCGTGCGTCATGGTGGCGTCCCGCATCGGCGATGAATACCTATCGTCGGCGAGGGGGCGTCTACAAGCCGCCCCGGTGCCGCCCGCCCGCAACGAGCCCGTAGAACCCCCATGACTGACCGCCTCGACGAGGCCCGCGCCGCCCTTCGCAAAACCTTCGGCTACGAGGATTTCCGTCCCGGCCAGGCCGAGGTGATCGGCGCCGTGCTCGATGGGCGCGACGTCTTCGCGGTGATGCCGACGGGCTCGGGCAAGTCGATGACCTACCAGCTGCCCGCCCTGGTGGAGGAGTCGCTGACCGTCGTCGTCTCGCCCCTGATCGCGCTGATGCACGACCAGGTGAAGCAGATGGAGGCCTTCGGCATCGCGGCCGGCACCCTCAACTCGACGGTGTCGGAATCGAGCGCCCGCGAGACCTGGCGCGGCATCCGTCAGGGCTCCTTGCGCCTGCTCTTCGTCTCGCCCGAGCGGCTGCTGATGGAGGGGTTGATCGAGGCGTTGCAGGGGGCCGGCGTCCGGCGGCTCGCCGTCGACGAGGCCCATTGCGTCTCGCAATGGGGCCACGACTTCCGGCCCGAATACCGCGACCTGGCGCGGGCCCGCGAGGCGCTCGGCGACGTGCAGACCGTGGCGCTGACCGCGACGGCGGACGCCGCGACCCGGGCCGACATCTCGGAGCGGCTGTTTCCCCGCGGCCGCAAGCCCGAGCTGTTCGTCCACTCCTTCGACCGGCCGAACATCCGCCTGACCTTCGCGCCGAAGGAGCACCCGACCCGCCAGCTCTCGCGGTTCCTGCGTCCGCGCAAGGCCGAGAGCGGCATCATCTATTGCTCGTCCCGCAAGCGCACCGAGCAGATCGCCGAGATCCTGCAGCAGGACGGCTTCAACGCGCTGGCCTACCATGCCGGCCTCGAACAGACCGTGCGGATGCGCAACCAGGACACCTTCCTCCAGGAGGACGGCGTCGTGGTGGTGGCGACCATCGCCTTCGGCATGGGCATCAACAAGCCGGACGTGCGCTATGTCTGCCACGCCGACATGCCCTCGACGATCGAGAGCTACTACCAGGAGATCGGCCGCGCCGGCCGCGACGGGCTGCCGGCCGACACCCTCACCCTCTACGGCCTCGACGACATGGCGCTCCGCCGCCGCCAGATCGACGAGAAGGAGGTGCCCGACGACCGCCGCCGCGTCGAGCGCCGCAAGCTCGAGGCGATGATCGCGCTCTGCGAGGGCGCGACCTGCCGGCGCCAGTCGCTGCTCGGCTATTTCGGCGAGGAGAGCCAGCCATGCGGCCGCTGCGACCTGTGCCGCGGCGGCGTCTCGCTGATCGACGGCACGGTGGCGGCGCAGAAGGTTCTTTCCGCGGTGGTCCGCACCGGCCAGCGCTTCGGCGCGGCCTATATCTGCGACCTCGTCCACGGCAAGGAGAGCGAGCAGATCCGCCGCAACGGCCACGTCCAGCTGAAAACCTTCGGGGTCGGCGCCGACAAGCCGGTGGCGGCCTGGCGGGCGATCCTGCGCCAGCTCTTCGCCGCGGGCGCGGTGGCGGAGAACGGCGACGGCTATGGCGGCCTGTCCCTCACCGACAAGGGCGAGGCGATCCTGTTCGGCCGCGAGCCGGTGCAGTTGCGCCCCGATCCCGAACCGAAGGCCCCGAAGGAGCGCCGCCGCGGCGCCACCGACCGCGACGACTCGCTGGGCCTGTCGGAGGCCGACGAGGCGCTGTTCCAGCACCTGCGGGGCCTGCGCGCGACGCTGGCCCGCCAGGAGGGCGTGGCCGCCTACATGATCTTCCCCGATCGCACCCTGATCGAGATGGCCCGCGCCAAGCCCGTCGACCTCTGGGCCCTGCGCTCGGTCCACGGGGTGGGCGAGCGCAAACGCGATGCCTATGGGCAGCCTTTCGTCGAGGCGGTGGCGGAGTTTCTGGCGGATGCGGCGAAGCGGGCGGGATGAGTGGGGCTTTCCGCGGAAAGTCGCTCACGCCGCGTTTCCGCATACTCGATCAATCCGACAGGGTTTGTCGGATATCCTCTACGGCGGAGGTCGATGCGCTTCGTGGTTGGCGGCTCCTCCTGTTGGCGAACACATGTTTGCCGTGCAGCCGAGCCTGACAACTGGAATAACCGCACGGAGTGGAAAGCAGACCCTCACCCGGCGGGATCGATGATCCTGGGCGGTGCTGGCGGCTGCATGAACTCGATCGTCGCGCCGTCAGGGCCAACGGCGTAGATCACCCGCGTTCCAGCCCGCGCACCGCTCACGATCGGCTGCGGCGTGCTTTGAGCCTTCCAGCCGTAGGCGGCGATCCGCACGAGGAGCGCGTCGATGTCATCGACCACGAGGGCCAGATGCGCGAAGCCTGGGTCGAACGGCTTGGCTGGTGCGCTTGGTCGGTCTGGACCCTGATACTCCAGGAGTTCGATCGTCTGATCTGCCAGCGAAACGATCGCTAGGCGCACTGTCGCCCCATGCGCTCCGGTGACCTTACCGAGGAACTCGCCCCCCATCTCGCCTGTCCGCACGAGGCGTGCGCCGAGCCCATCGATCCAGAACCGAAGTGCCTCGTCGAGGGAGCCGACCGCGAAGCCGACATGATCGGCGCGCTGCACATGGATGCTCGTGTGTTCCGACATGCGGGATTTTCTACCAGCAAAGGGGCCGCTCGTCTGCAATAGGTCGCCAGCACTCCCATGAAGCGCTCGTCAGCGTCAGGTAGTAGCCAACATGCCCGACTGGCCATCTTAGATGTCGGAAAACACCTGTTTTGCGTACGTCCGAGCATGAGTGGGAAATGGGCATACGGTACAATCCGCCGCTCACGTGACCGAGCCGACCGGAGCAGAATCGCAGGTTCTCGCCTCAACGAGAGAAAAACCGCATTCGCCTCACAGGCGTCAGGGCAGCCCGATCGCCATCGCTGGCCGCCCCTGCCGCGCCCGAAAATCCCGCAAGGTCGCGCCCAGGCGCTCCCGCAACGCCACCTCCGACAACGGACCCGTCACCACCAGGCTCGCCACCACCTCCGGATGTTTGAGCCGCTGCTTCGGCGTGCGGGCATGGTTGGCCACCCGCAACTGCCCCTCCGCCCCAGGCAAACCGAAGTAGAAACTCTCGCCCCGCGTCCCCTGCCCGATCTCCAGAAAGCCTTCCGCCAGGAGGAGCACCCGGGCGCAATCGATCGCCGCCGCCGGAGTCACGGCCGCCAGCCCGCCTCGTCCTCCTCGTCGCCGTCGTCGGTCTCGCGATACGGCCCGTCGGTCGCCTCGGCGCCGCGATAGCCGGTCGCCAGCACGTAGAGCTCGCTCGAATCGGCCCGGCTCGCCGCCGGCTTGACGTGGCGCACGCTCGAAAAATCCCGCTTCAGGTCGGTGAGCAGGCCGCCCTCGGTGCCGCCCTGCAAGACCTTGGCGAGGTAGGTGCCGCCCGGCGCCAGAATCTCGCGGGCAAACGCGAGCGCCGTCTCGGCGAGCCCCATGATGCGCAGGTGGTCGGTCTTCTTGTGGCCGGTGGCGTTGGCGGCCATGTCGGACATCACCACGTCGGCAGGTCCCCCCAGCATCTCGGTGAGCAGCCCCGGCGCGGTCGGATCGAGGAAGTCGAGGGTGACGAAATCGACGCCGGGCATCGGCTCGATCTCGAGAAGGTCGATGCCGACCACCCGGCCCCGCGGAATCGGCGCGCCCGGATGGCTGCCGACCTTGGCGGCGGCGATCTGCGACCAGCCGCCGGGCGCGGCTCCGAGATCGACCACCCGCTGGCCCGGCCGGAGCAGCCGGAACCGGTCGTCGATCTCCGAGAGCTTGAAGGCCGCCCGCGAGCGGTAGCCCTCGCGCCGAGCGCGGGCCACGTAGGGGTCGTTGAGCTGGCGTTCGAGCCAGATCTTGGAGGAGACCGTGCGCCCGCGCCCGGTCTTGACCCGCTGCTTCAGGTCGCCCCGGAGGCCGCCGCCGCGACGATCGCTCATATCCCGTGACCTTCGATGATCGAAAAAAATCGTTCAAGGTCAATGACGCCCCGGGCTTGCGGGCGCAAGCCCGCTTCTTGCAAGCCCTGCTTCTTGAAAGCAAGCCTGCGCAAGCCCGGAGCGGTCGTCAGCCCGGCCGCACGCCCCGGCGCCAGACGCCGTCCTCGCGCATCATGTTCATCAACAGGCCCTCGCGCAGGCCGCGATCGGCGATGCGCAGGCGCTCGGACGGGAAGGCGCGGCGGATCGCCTCCAGGATGGCGCAGCCGGCGAGCACCAGGTCGGCCCGGTCGCGGCCGATGCACGGGTTCTGCGCCCGGTCCGACAGCCGGGTCGAGAGCAGGCCGTCGATGGCGTCGGTGACCTCGCGGTCGCGCATCCACAGGCCGTCGATCCGCCGCCGGTCGTAGCGCGGCAGGCGCAGGTGGGTGGCGGCGAGCGTCGTCACCGTGCCGGAGGTGCCGAGCAGGTGGAAGTTCGGCGCATGCGCCGCGGCGCCAGCGATCAGCGCGAACTTGGTCAGGCGGTCGGCGACCTCCTCGACCATGCCCTCGAAGACCGGGCGGGTCACGTCGGCCCCGCCATAGCGCTCGGCCAGGGTGACCACGCCGACGGGGAGCGAATCCCAGGCGCGGATGCGCAAGGTCGGGTCGGCGCTGCGGGCGAGGGCGGCGGAGCCGTCGAGCCAGACGATCTCGGTCGAGCCGCCGCCGATATCGAAGATCACCACCGATTCGGCGTTCCGGTCGGCGAGCGCCGCGCAGCCGGTGACGGCGAGGTAGGCTTCCGTGCGCCGGTCCACCACTTCGAGGTCGAGGCCGACCTCGCGGTGGACGCGCTCGACGAAGGCCTGGCCGTTCACCGCGAGCCGGCAGGCCGCGGTGGCGATCGACTTCGACCGCACCACCCCGCGGGAGCGCATCTTGCCGAGGCACACCGCCAGCGCGTCGACGGTGCGGTCGATGGCGTCGTCGCTCAGGCGGTCGGTGCTGCCCAAGCCTTCGCCGAGGCGCACGATGCGCGAGAAGGCGTCGATCACCCGGAACCCGTAGGGCGCCGGCTCGGCGATCAGCAGCCGGCAATTGTTGGTGCCGAGATCGAGCGCCGCGTAGGCGCGCCGCTCGCTCCGGCGTGGGTCATGATCCTCCGCCACGCGTGGCGGAGGCGCGGTCGCGCGCGCTGTCTCGGCGTACTCCGCGGCGCGCGCCGGCACGGAGACGACCGTCTCATCCCTCATCGGCGATGCCGATATCCTTCATGGTCGCACCCTCGCGGGGCGACGAGCCCATCACATGACGGGAAGCTTACGTGGCTCCGGGCGGAACGCAAAGCCGCGATCGTGCCGCGCCACCCGCAGACTCACCGGGACGATCGGAAGCCTTCGACGATCAATCGACCGCCGTGCCCTTCAGCTCGGCCTGGGTGAAGCGCTGCTGCTCCTCCATCACCAGCCCGGCGAGCTCGCGCTTGAGCGCGTTGAACTCGGACGAGGCGGTGTCGCGCGGGCGGGGCAGCGGCACGATCAGGTCGCGCTTCATCCGGCCCGGGCGGTAGGTGAGCACGACGATGCGGTCGGCGAGGTAGATCGCCTCCTCGATCGAGTGGGTCACGAACACGATGGTCTTGCGGTACTCGGCCCAGATCCGCAGCAGCTCGTCCTGGAGGGTGCGCCGGGTCAGCGCGTCGAGGGCGCCGAAGGGCTCGTCCATCAGCATCACCGGCGGGTCGAGGGCCAGGATGCGGGCGATGGCGACGCGCTGGCGCATGCCGCCCGACAAATCCTTCGGAAAGCGCCCGAGGAAGTCGGACAGGCCGAGCTTCCGGGCGATGCCGGCGACGACCGTGTCGGCCTGCCCGCGCGCCACGCCCTTGATGTCGAGGCCGAAGCGGATGTTCTGCTCTACGCTCATCCAGGGAAACAGGGCATATTCCTGGAAGACCATGCCCCGTTCGGGCCCCGGATCGACCACCGGACGCCCGTTCATGCGGATCTCGCCCGCGGTGAGCGGCGAGAATCCCGCGATGGCGTTGAGCAGGGTGGACTTGCCGCAGCCCGAGGGGCCGAGCAGGCAGACGAACTGGCCGCTCGGGATCGCCGCGGTGACGTCCTCGAGGGCCACCACGGCGCCCTCGCCGGTGCCGAACACCTTCGAGGCGTGCGCGATCGTGATCTCGGCGGCCCCCGGGCCGGGCCGGGCGGCGGGCTCCGACGTGCGGAGCGTTGCGGTCGCGGTCATGGTGTCAGCGCTCCAGGCCGCGATGCCAGCGCAGCAGGTGGTCGTTGAGGCGCGACATCGCGCCGTCGATGACGAGGCCGAGGAGGCCGATCGTCAGCATGCCGCCGATGATCTTGTCCGACCACATGTATTCGCGCGCTTCCAGGATCCGGTAGCCGAGTCCGTCCGAGACCGCGATCATCTCGGCGACGATCACCACGATGAAGGCGGTGCCGATGCCGATGCGCATGCCGGCGAGCACGAAGGGACTCGCCGCCGGCAGGATCACCCGCCGGAACATCGTCCAGGAATTGGCGCCCAGGTTGCGCGCGGCGCGGATATAGATCGAATCGACCTGCCTCACCCCCGCCACCGTGTTGACGAGGACCGGGAAGAAGGTGCCGAGCGCGATCAGGAACAGGGCCGGCGGGTTGCCGAGGCCGAACCACACGATGGCGAGCGGGATATAGGCGATCGGCGGGATCGGCCGCAGGATCTGGAGCAGCGGATTGACGAGGCCGTAGAGACGGTCGCTCGTGCCCATCAGCAGGCCGACCGGCAGGGCGAGGCCGACACCGATGGCAAAGCCCGCGATCACCCGGCCCAGGCTCGCCACCGCGTCGTGCGGCAGCTCGCCGGAGACCAGCCAGGCGGCGTAGCTCTGGCTGGCGGGATCGTAGGGCAGGGCCGGGACGAGGCTGGAAAACCAGCGCGAGGCCACCGCGCTCGGCGGCGGCAGCACCACGGCGGAGAACAGGCCGGCCCGGCTGGCGATCTCCCAGAGGATCAGCAGCCCGACCGGCAGCAGGGCGCCGCGGAAGGCGGAGAGGCGGTTCACGAAAGGTCTCCGGACCGGCTCAGTTGGTCTTGGCGCCGAGTTCGGCCTTCGCCTTCTCGAGCAGGTCGAGCTTGACCCATTCGGCGTCGCCCTTGGGCGGGTTCACCATCTTGCCGAGGCCGTATTTGTGCATCAGGTCGGCCGTGACCTGCATGTGACCGGCCGGCATGTCGTAGGTGTAGTCCGCATTCTCCATCGAATCGCGGAAATCCTTGCTGCTGAGCTGGCCCTTGAAGACCGTGTCGCGGACGTATTTTTCTGCGAGGTCCGGCTTCTCGATGAAGGTCTTGGTCGCCTCGACGAACAGCTTGAGCACCCGGGCGGCGACCTCGGGCTTCTCGGTGTACATCTTCTCGGTCATGACCAGCGGGCGGTAGGGCACGCCGACCGGGGTGTCGTAGGGCTTGACGATCTCGTAGCCCCAGCCGTTCGAGATCGCCTGCGTCGATTGCGGCTCGCTCTGGCAGATCACGTCGACGTATTTCTGCGCCAGCGCCTGGTTCAGGTCGGCGTAATTGTTGAAGTAGACGAGCTGCACGTCCTTGCCCGGCCGCTCCGACCAGGTCAGGCCGTTCTTCTCCAGCTCGGCCAGCAGCATCAGGTCCTGGGTGCCGCCGCGCACCACCGCGACCTTCTTGCCCTTCACGTCGGCGAGGGTCTTGGCGCCGAGATCGGGCCGGCCGAGGATGCGCACGCCGCCATTGGCGAAGCCCGCCACCACCAGGAGCTTCACGCCGTTGCCGCGCGCCGCCACCGCGCCGTCGGCGCCCGAGGCCGCGATGTCGATCTGGTCGACCGCCATCGCCGGATAGATGTCGGCGCCCTTGGCGAACTGCTTCTCGTCGATCTTGAGGTTATATTTGCCGGCGATCTCCTTCATGTAGGAGATCGCGCCGTAATGGGCGAATTTCAGGTTGCCGAGACGGACGACGTCCTGGGCGGCGGCCGGGCCGGCGACGGCCGCCCAGACGGCGGCGATGGCGGCGAGGCGCGTGAGCATGGGTCTCTCCCTGTCCGTCCGGACGGCAGGGCGCCCGGTTTGGTGCCGGATACTGGACAAAGGTCGAGCCGGCCGAAAGCCGGATTACGGCGCCAGGGATAAGACTTTAGACTCGCGGATTAAATCGCCGCGCGTGCTCGACAGCGTCAGAGCATGCCCTTGACCACCGCCGCGGCGGGCAGCCGCGGCTGGGGTCGCAGCAGGCTCTTGACCTGCGAGAACGGCCGCGGCCGGTTGATCACCTCGTCGAGGCGCGACCACAGGGTCTTGGGCGAGAACGGCTTGGCGATGATCTCGTTGACCCCGAGATTGATCGCCCGGTCGACCACGTTGCGGCGCGGCTGGGCCAGCATCAGGATGATCGGCACGGTCGGGGCCGGCGAGGTCGCGGGCGTGCGGGCGAGGCGAATGAACTCCTCGCCGGACAGGATCGCCAGGTCCCAGTCGAGCACGACGAGATCGGGCTTGCTCTCGGCGAGCACGCCCAGCGCCTCCGCGCCGTCCGGCGCCTCGAGCAGGCGCTTGATGCCGACGCGCATCAGCATGTCGCGCACGATGCGGCGGATATACAGGCTCTCGTCGACCACGAGGGCCGACAGGTCCGGGAAGGTCGGGGTGGCGATCATCGCGGGCTCGGTCTCGACTGACCAGAGGTTAAGCACGATCAACCCTGCGGTTTCGCTAACCGAGATGGTTAACGTCAACTCTCCCTCGACGGCGACGCGGCGCCGGGGCAGTGTCGCGGTCCCGCAAGACCGGAGCGCACGCATGTCCACCGAACTCCTCTTCCGCGACGATGCGTATCTCCGCGAGGCGGAAGGCCGGATCGTGGCGGCGGACGAGGCCGGCCTCGTCCTCGACCGGACCGTGTTCTACGCGCAGGGCGGCGGCCAGCCCGGCGACCGCGGCCGGATGGTGCGGGAGGACGGCAGCGAGATCGCCGTTCTCGACACCGTCTACGGTCCCGACAAGCGCACGATCCTGCACCGCGTCGCGCCGGGCACCGCTCTGCCGGCCCCCGGTGAGCCTGTCCGCCTCGTCCTCGACTGGCCGTTGCGCCACGCCCGCATGCGGGTGCACACCGCCCTCCACCTGCTCTCGGTCGCCCTCCCCTACCCGGTCACCGGCGGCTCGATCGGCGACGGCGAGGGCCGGCTCGATTTCGACATCCCGGATGCCGGCCTCGACAAGGAGGCGGTGACGGCGCGCTTAACGGAGATGATCGCGCAGGATGCCGCCGTGACGACGCGCTGGATCAGCGACGAGGAGCTCCTGGCCAATCCCGGCCTCGTCAAGACGATGTCGGTGAAGCCGCCGATCGGCAGCGGCCGGGTGCGGCTGGTGGCGATCGAGGGCCTCGACCTCCAGCCCTGCGGCGGCACCCATGTGAGCCGCACGGGCGAGATCGGCAAAGCCACCGTCACGGCGATCGAGAAGAAGGGCAAGCAGAACCGGCGCGTGCGGCTGTCGCTGGCTTGAACCTGGGATCGATTCGACTGGCAGATCCGCTCTGTAGGAGAAGCGGACCTGCCAGTCGCGGTCATGCCGTCGGCTCGCCGGGCCTGGAGCGCTTCACGACCGCGCTACTTCGTGTCGACGCGGTCGCCGGCAGTCGACGCGACTTTGATCAGTCCCTTCGTCGTCGCGTGAGCGAGAAATGCGTCCAGCAGGTCCACTCCGAGCGCCGAGTGCCGCGGCACGGCGATCGCCTGTTCGATCGCCATGAACCGGCCCGGCAGGACACGGAGGTCGCCCCCTTCGGCCGCGAACGCCTCGACGGCCTGCCTCACGCCTGCCGCAACCTCGCACCCGCCCTCGCGGAGACGACGCAGAGCCTCGTTCGGCGTCGGCATCGCCACCAGCTCGGCCTGCCGGAGGGACCGGAGCAGATGGCCGTGATAGGCGGCCCCGGCCGCCGACGCGACCCGCACCCGCGGCCGGTCGACCTCGTCCCCACTTCGCAGTGAACTCGTCTCCCGAACGGCGAAGACGCCCTCGATTGTCATGTAGGAGCGGCTGTACGTCACGCGCTCGGCGCGGGCCGGATCGACGGCGATGAACGCGACGTCCCACCCCTCCTCGCCGAGGGACGCCATGAGCGATCCGGCCGACGGGAAGGTCACGAGGCGGACCGGCCGACCGAGCCACTCGCCGAGGGCGCGGCCGAGGTCGACGGCGATCCCGTGCGGTTCGCCGTCGTGCTCCCGGGTCCGCACGAGCGCCGTGTTGGCGAGGTTGATCGCGATGCGCAGGGGCCGGGATGCGGCCGGGTCGAGAGCCCGTGCGCCGTGGTGACCACACTCACTCATTCGTTGGTGTCTCCCCCTCATCGAGACCGCGCCTCGCGCTCAGGCGCAGCCCGGCCGCCCCCTGCCTCGGCCGTCCGTCGTCCCTTGGACCGGATGGCGGCCGCCGGGAGGGTCGGACATGCCGGGGCGATCGGGATGGCCTGGATTTTCCAGACGAGCCCCAGGAGCACGTCGCCCGATATCGGCGCCGAGGATGCTGCCGAAGCGGCCCATGCCGGGCATCCAGGTTGCGCGGGGCGTCCGGCCGGGAGGCGGCGAGTAAGAGCCCGGGCTGTCGCCGTCTCCCTCGCCGCCGCCGCCGTTACTTCATCGTCGGCATCACGAACTCGGCGCCGGCGCGGATGCCGGTGGGCCAGCGGGTCGTGATGGTCTTGAGCCGGGTGTAGAAGCGCACGCCCTCCGGTCCGTGCATGTGGTGGTCGCCGAACAGCGAGGCCTTCCAGCCGCCGAAGGAGTGGAACGCCATCGGCACCGGGATCGGCACGTTGATGCCGACCATCCCGACCTGGATCTGGTGGGCGAATTCCCGCGCCGCGTCGCCGTCCCGGGTGAAGATCGCCGTGCCGTTGCCGAATTCGTGCTCGTTGATCATCTGCGCGGCGGTCGCGTAGTCCGGCGCGCGGGCGACGGCCAGCACCGGCCCGAAGATCTCCTCCTTGTAGATCGTCATGTCGGGCGTGACCCGGTCGAACAGGGTGCCGCCGACGAAGTAGCCGTTCTCGTAGCCCTGGAGCGTCAGGCCGCGGCCGTCGACCACCAGATCGGCACCCTCGGCGACGCCGCGGTCGATGTAGCCCTTCACCTTGTCGCGGTGCTGCGCGGTGACCAGCGGGCCCATCTCGGCCTCCGGATCGGTGCCGGGCCCGACCTTCAGCGCCCGCACCTTCGGGATCAGCTTCTCCATCAGCCGGTCGGCGGTCTCCTCGCCGATCGGCACCGCCACCGAGATCGCCATGCAGCGCTCGCCGGCCGAGCCGTAGGCGGCGCCCATCAGGGCGTCGACCGCCTGGTCCAGGTCGGCGTCGGGCATCACCACCATGTGGTTCTTGGCCCCGCCGAGGCATTGCGCCCGCTTACCGGTGCGCGCCGCCGTCTCGTAGATGTACTTGGCGATCGGGGTCGAGCCGACGAAGGACACCGCCTGGATGTCGGGGTTGTACAGGAGGGCGTCGACCGCCTCCTTGTCGCCCTGGATCACCTGGAACACGCCGTTGGGCAGCCCCGCTTCCTTCAGCCACTCGGCCATGATCAGCGAGGCGGAGGGATCGCGCTCGGAGGGCTTGAGCACGAAGCAGTTGCCGCAGGCCAGCGCGACGGGGAACATCCACATCGGCACCATGGCGGGGAAGTTGAACGGCGTGATGCCGGCCACGACCCCGAGGGGCTGGCGCAGCGAATGGGAATCCACCCGCGTGCCGACATTCTCGGTGATCTCGCCCTTGAGGAGCTGCGGCGCGCCGGTGGCGAACTCGACCACCTCCATGCCGCGCTGGATCTCGCCCTTGGCGTCGGAGAGCACCTTGCCGTGCTCGGCGGTGATCACCGCGGCGAGCTCGTCGATGCGGTCCTCGAGGATGCGAAGGAACTTGTTGAGGATGCGGGCGCGGCGCAAAGGCGGGGTCGCGGCCCATTGCGGGAAGGCGCGCCGCGCGCTCGCCACGGCGGCATCGACCTCCTCGCGGCTGGCGAGGGCGACGCGGCCGCTCTCCTCGCCGGTCGCGGGGTTGAAGGCGGGCGCGGTGCGGCCGCTGCGGCCGGGCGTGCGGGCGCCGTCGACGAAGTGGGTGATCTCGGTCGGCATGGGTCGTCCTGTCTTGGTAAGGAAGAGGAGCGGGCGCGGCCCGCCTTGCAAAAAAGGGGCGAGGCGCGGGCTCAGCCCGCCTTGAACTGGCGCGCCAGGGCCTCGGTGCCGCGGGCGAGCACGCCGACGTCGATGGCGACCGCCGTGAAGGTGGTGCCGATCTCGATGCAGCGTTTCGCAAACGCCGTGTCGGGGGTCAGGATGCCGGCGGGCTTGCCCGAAGCCCGGATGCGGCGCACCGCGCCCTCCACGGCTGCGACCACCTCCGGGTGGCCGGGCTCGCCGACATGGCCGAGGCTCGCCGCCAGGTCCGCCGGCCCGACGAAGACGCCGTCGACGCCCTCGACCGCGCAGATCTCCTCCAGCCGGTCGAGCGCCTCTCCCGTCTCGACCTGCACCAGCAGGCAGATCTCCTCGGCGGCGCGCCTGGCGTAGCCCGGGACCCGCCCGAACCGCGTGGCGCGGGTGAGGCCGGACACGCCGCGCACGCCCTCAGGGGGATAGCGCGTCGCCGCGACCGCAGCCCGCGCCTCGTCGGCATCCTGCACGTAGGGGATCAGCAGGGTCTGGGCGCCGAGATCGAGGAAGCGCTTGATCAGCACCGCGTCGTTGGCGGCCGGCCGCACCACCGCAGAGACGTCGTAGGGCGCCACGGCCTGGAGCTGGGCCAGCACGGTGAGCGGATCGCCCGGCGAGTGCTCGGTGTCGAAGAGCAGCCAGTCGTAGCCCGATCCCGCCACGGCTTCCGCCGCGTAGGAGCCCGGCAGGCTGCACCACAGGCCGATCTGCTGGCGGCCCTCGCGCAAGGCGCGCTTGAAGCGGTTCTCGATCATCTTGAAGCCTCAGACGAAGGAGACGCCGATGGCGCCGATCGGGCCGTAATCGGCCTGGATCACGTCGCCCTTTTTGATGTCGACGGGACGGGTGAACGAGCCGCCGAGCACGATCTGCCCCTTCTTCAACCCGGAATCGACCGCCGCGAGCTTGTTGACGAGCCAGGCGACGCCCGCGGCCGGATGGCCCATGATGGCGGCCGAGACGCCGGATTCCTCGATGATGCCGTTCTGCGACAGGGTCGCGCCGATCCAGCGCACGTCGACGTCGAAGGGACGGATCGTGCGCCCGCCGACCACGATCGCCCCGAAGGCGGCGTTGTCCGCGATGGTGTCGACGATCGCCCGCGGCACCTCGGTGCGGTAATCGATGATCTCGAGGGCCGGGACCACGAACTCGGTCGCCCGCATCACGTCGTAGATCCGGCAGCCCGGGCCCGACAGGTCCTCGCCCATGATGAAGGCGAGCTCGACTTCGAGCCGCGGCTTGATGAACAGGTCGGTGCGGATTTGCGCCCCGTCGTTGAACAGGGCGTCGTCGAGGATGCGGCCGTAATCCGGCTCGGTCATCTTCGAGGCCATCTGCATGGCGCGCGAGGTCAGGCCGATCTTGTGGCCGGCGAGCCGGGCGCCGGCGGCGATCCGGGCCTCGGCCCAGAGATCCTGGACGCGGTAGGCATCCGCGATCTCCATGCCGGGAAAGGTCTTGGAGAGCTGTGGGCAGGGCACCCGCTCGCGCTCGGCCTTGAGGATGGCCTCGGCGGCCTTGCGGTGGTCGTCGTCGCTCAGCACGGCTTGTGTCCTCCAGAGTTTCACTTGATCGGCGGGCGCGGCAGCACGGCCTCGCCGGGCTCCATGACGTAGGTGTAGTCGAGGGCGTACCAGGGCGCCGTCGCATCGGCCGCCTCCGGATGCGGGCGATCGTGGCGCACGAAGTCGCCGACCAGCGCCTTGGTCACGCCGAACTGCACGTCGGAATCGATATGCGGGTCGTTGGCGTCGTAGACCTGCGAGATCAGCACCTTGAAGCCCGGCTTGAAGATCAGGGCATGCAGGTGGGCCGGGCGCATCGGGTGGCGGTCTTGCGCCGCCAGCAGCCGGCCGACGACCCCGTCGGTGGGGATCGGATAGCCGATCATCATCACCGAGCGGAACCAGAACCGGCCGTCGTCATCGGTGGTGAACTTGCCGCGCAGGTTCATCTCGGCCTGCTCGGGATCCTGGTTCTCGTAGAGGCCAACGGGCGAGGCGTGCCAGACATCGACCTCGGCGCCGGCGATCGGCCGTCCCTCGCCGTCGATCACCCGGGCATTGACGAAGAGCGGGTCGCCCGGCGTGTCGGAGCGCACGATGGTGCCGCCATTCTCGACCCGCGGCGCGTTGAGGCGCCAGAACGGCCCGAGCAGCGACTGCGAGGTCTCGGTGTTGCCGTGGTCGCCGTTGTTGAGGAGGCACACGAGGGAGGACACGCCGAGCGAGCCGGCCATCAGCACGAACTCGTTGTGGGTGTCGGAGGCGAGCGCGCCGATCTCGTTGAGGATCGCGGTGGCGTCGCGGAACTCGGCCTCTGTGAGGCGCACGTCGCGGACGAAGCCGTGCAGATGGGTGATGAGCGAGGTCATGATCTCGCGCAGGCGCGGATCGCGCGTCCGCGCCATGACCTCCAGAACGGCAGGCGTCACGTCCTGCTGACGCTCGATACGCATGGCTTCCGCCTCCCTGAATCTGCGCCCTGGTCCCATATCATCGATTATTCGTCAAGAAGCGATTGTGGAGATGCGGGATTCGGGCTCCCAAAGAGCACAGGATGCGACGCATCGGACCGCTCCCGTCGCCACCCGTGCTCGTGATGCGCCCGCCGTCCTGGGCACTCCCGGGCTGTCCCAGCCAAGGGTAAGCCCCCCTATTGAAAAAGGTTTTCTGACCGGCATCCACCGATCGGGAGAGGTCGGGCCTCCCTCCGGGGCCAAGTCGCATCCCGACCCGGTCCGGCGTCCGGCCGCAGGGACGGCGCTGCCGTGATTGACAGATAAAATCGTTTTTCCTATGAATCGTCGACGAAGCGCTAAATCACATGTCGGGGGAGAGCGTCTTGACCGAGGCCAGGAGCCGACGCGCTGCGGGTGACCGGGACGGCATTCAGTCTGCCCTGGCCATGCCGGGCCCCGCCCTGGTCGACGACGGCAAGAACACGATGGCGAGCCAGCTCGTCGATCGCTTACGCGAGGCGATCGTGTCCGGTCAGCTCGAGGCGGGCAGCAAGATCAACCTGGAGCGTGCCCGCGGCAGCTTCGGAGTCTCGCTCAGCCCGCTCCGGGAGGCGCTCGCCCGGCTGATCGCCGACGGCCTCGTGGTGTTCGAGGACAATCGCGGCTATCGCGTCGCGCCGGTCTCGCTCGCGAACCTCGAGGAGATCACGCGGCTGCGCGAGGAATTCGAGATCCTGGCCCTGCGCCAGGCGATCGCGATCGGCACCGTGGACTGGGAGGGCGACGTGATGCGCGCCCTCCACCGCATGAACCGGACCGAGCGCGATCCGGAGCAGCCCGACACGCTGGAGCGGTGGGAGGCGTATCACCGCGAGTTCCACCTCACGCTGATCGCCGGGTGCCGCATGCCGCTGCTGCTCAATTTCTGCAGCGTGCTCCTGAGCCTGAACGACCGCTACCGCCGCTCGTTCCTGCGCCGCACGCCCGGGGGCGACCGCAACGTCGCCCAGGAGCATAGCGAGATCGCGCAAGGCGCGGTCGCCCGCGACGCCGACTTCGCCTGTGCCGCCTTGCGCGAGCACATCCACCGGACGGGCACCAACCTGCAGCGGCATCTCGCCGACAGGCTCGCCCCGTAAGCGCCAGCGCCTTCCCGATCCTTCGAGCGACCCTCATGCATGCCTCCTCCGACTGGCCGCTCGGCCTGGCCCACTTCACCTGCATCGGGGTGCCGCCCGTCGACCTCGTCCGGCTTGCCGCCCGGACCGGCTGCGCCTCGGTGGGCCTGCGGCTCCATCCGGCCTTTCCGGGGGCTCCGTTCTACGAGCTGCCGCCCGGGAGCGACGCCTTCCGGGCGATGCGCCGGGCGCTCGCCGACGAGGGCCTTCGCGTCTACGACATCGAGTTCGTCGTCGTCGGGGAGGATTTCGTGCCGGCCTCGCTGTCCGGCATGCTCGAGGCCGCCGCGGGGCTCGGCGCCCGGCGCCTGAGCGTGTGCGGCGACGATGCCGACCGCCCGCGCCTCGTCGCGCGCTTTGCCGAACTCTGCGATCTCGCGGCCGGGTTCGGGATGGGAGTCGACCTCGAATGCATGGCCTGGCGCCGGGTCGCCAGCCTGCCCGACGCCGTCCGGGTGGTCGAGGCCGCCGGCCGGCCGAACGGCGGCGTCCTCGTCGACGCGCTCCACCTCGCCCGGACCGGCGGGTCGCCCGAGGACGTGCGCGCCGTGCCGCCTCACCTCATCCGCCACGCGCAGCTCTGCGACGCGCCGGCGCAGGCGCCGGACTCGACGGAGGCGATCATCCAGGAAGCCAGGGCGGGGCGCCTGCCCCCGGGCGAGGGGGCGCTGCCGCTGCAGGCGCTGGTCGCGGCCCTGCCGCCCACGACCGCCCTCTCGATCGAGGTGCCGGTCACCGGCACCACCACGCCCGAGGACCACGTGCGGACGAACCTGGCCGCGGCCCGGCGCGTGCTCGCCGGCTGAAACGCCGTACGGGCGCGGCTACGATCCGCACGGACCTGGCCGGCATCCGGGACGCCACGCCGGTCTCGAGAAAACACGAACGATGCGCCGGAGCCTGCCGATCCAGGCCGACGATCAGCGCGCCTTGACGAGGGAGGAACCACCATGACGATACAGGGCAATTCATTAAAAACTGCCGGGCACGAACCGTCCGGCGCGCACGAGCCGAAGAAGGCCGCGCTCGCGAGCTGGATCGGCAGCGCGGTCGAATACTACGACTTCTTCATCTACGGCACCGCCGCGGCTTTGATCTTCCCGAAGCTGTTCTTCGCGCCCGACAACCCGCAGGCGGCGGCGATCGCCTCGTTCGCGACCTTCGGCGTCGCCTACATCACCCGGCCCCTCGGCGCGGTGGCGCTCGGCCATATCGGCGACCGCTTCGGCCGCAAGAAGGTGCTGACCTTCACGCTGCTCCTGATGGGCTTCTCGACCTTCATGATCGGCTGCCTGCCGACCTACGGCCAGGCCGACATCCTGGCGCCGATCCTGCTCGTCATCGCGCGCCTGCTGCAAGGCGTCTCGGCCGCCGGCGAGCAGGCCGGCGCCAGCTCGATGACGCTGGAGCACGCGCCACCCCACCGCCGCGCCTTCTTCACCAGCTTCACCTTGAGCGGCACCCAGGCCGGCCTGATCCTGGCGACGCTCGCCTTCCTGCCGGTCTCGGCGATGCCCGAGGACCAGATGCTGTCCTGGGGCTGGCGCATCCCGTTCTTCCTCAGCGCCCTCGTCGTCGCGGTCGGCTTCTGGGTCCGCCGCACCCTGCCGGAGACCCCCGCCTTCGAGGAGGAGAAGCACCAGCACCAGGGCGAGCCCGCCCCCGTGCTGGCGCTGTTCCGCAACCAGTGGCCGGACGTGGTGCGGGTGATCTTCGCCGCGATCATCTCCGTGGTGAGCACGATCTTTGCGGTCTACACCTTGTCCTACGCGGTCAACGTGGTGAAGATCCCGCGGCCGACGATGCTGACGCTGCTGATCCTCGCCAACGTGATCGCGCTCGCGGCGATCCCGCTCTGGGCCATGCTGGCCGATCGGATCGGCCGCCGCCCGGTCTTCATCTTCGGGGCGATCGGCTGCGCCGTGCTGATCTATCCCTATCTGTGGGCGATCAGCCGGGCCGACATCACGCCGATCTACGTGCTGGGCCTCCTGCTCTCCGGCATCGTCTACAGCGCGGCGAACGGCATCTGGCCGTGCCTCTACGCCGAGATGTTCGAGACCCGCATCCGCCTGTCCGGCATGGCGATCAGCACGCAGATCGGCTTCGCCATCGGCGGCTTCGCGCCCAGCATCGCGGCGGCCCTCCAGGGCCAGGGCCAGGACGGCTGGGTTCCCGTCGCGATCTTCGTCATGATCACCTGCGCCATCGCGGCGGTCTCGATCACGACCGCGCGCGAGACCTATCGGACGCCGATGAACGAACTCGGCAAGCGGCGTGCAGCCGCCGCGGTCCGTGTCCGGACCGCGTAGCACCGGGAACAGGGAGCGGCCTCCCGGCCGCCCCGCAAACCACAAGGCAGACTTGCGTTGGCGGCCGACGCAAGTCTGCCCAAGCTCTTATTTTTCGCAGTTTTCTGTCGCAAGACCGGCGGCCGCTTTTGCGAAACCTGCTGAGAGGCAAGACCATGATCCGCGGTACCACGACCCTCATCGCCCATCTCGGCTACCCGACCGAGTCGTTCAAGGCGCCGATGATCTACAATCCGTGGTTCGAATCGCGCGGGATCGACGCCGTGGTGATGCCGATGGGCGTCAAGGCCGAGGATTATCCGGATGTGTTCCGGTCGCTGTTCCGGCTCACCAACATCCGCGGCGCCCTCGTCACCATGCCGCACAAGATCACCACGATCGGGCTGCTCGACGAGGTCAGCACCACCGCGACGATCGCCGGCTCGTGCAACGCGGTGCTGCGGCGCCCGGACGGGACGCTCGTCGGCGACATGTTCGACGGTGCCGGCTTCGTGCGCGGGGTCCAGCGCAAGGGCCGCGACCTCGCAGGCGCCCGGGTCCTGGTCGTCGGCAGCGGCGGGGTCGGCTCGGCCATCGCCGCCTCGCTGGCGGCGGCCGGCATCGCGGGGATCGGGGTCTGCGACCACGATCCGGCCGTCGCCGAGGCGCTCGCCGGACGCCTGCGCGCGCATTACACGGCGCTGGAGGTCGTCACCGGCAGCAACGACCCGGCCGGCTACGACGTCGTGGTCAATGCCACGCCGCTCGGCATGAGGGACGGCGATCCCCTGCCGATGGACGTCACCCGCATCGCGCCCGGCACGTTCGTGGGCGAGGTGGTGATGAAGCAGGAGCATACGCCGTTCCTGCGCGCCGCCCTGGAGAAGGGCTGCCCGATCCAGGTCGGGACCGACATGCTGTTCGAGCAGATCCCCGCCTACCTGGAATTCTTCGGCTTCGGCACGACGACCGCCGAGGAACTGCGGGCTGTCGCCCGCCTGTCGTACTGAGGATCCCGGAGGAGCCCCGTCATGAGCCGCCTCGTCACCGTGCTGAACGGCCCGAACCTGAACCTGCTCGGCAAGCGCCAGCCGCACATCTACGGCAGCGAGACGCTCGCCGACGTCGAGGCCTCGTGCCGGGCGCTCGCCGGCGAGCTCGACCTGGAGATCCGCTTCCACCAGTCGAACCGCGAATACGAGATCATCGACTGGATCCACGAGGCGCGCGAGACCGCCGGCGGGATCGTCATCAACCCGGCGGCCTTCACCCATACCTCGGTGGCGATCCTCGACGCGCTCAACACCGTCGAGGCGCCGGTGATCGAGGTGCACATCTCGAACGTGCACAAGCGCGAGGCCTTCCGCCATCACTCCTACGTCTCGCTGCGCGCCGACGGGGTGATCGCGGGGCTCGGCACGCAAGGATACTTGCTGGCGTTGCGCCGGGTCGCGCAGTTGATCGACACGAAGGCGTGACGCACCGACCCATCCGGACCCGACGGCATCGAGGGTCTTCGTCGCAGGACGGGGACCCTCTCGCGAGAGCATTGTCCGACGAAGGGGCTGCCGGTTCGTCGCAGACGATGCGGCACGATCGAATGCCCGGAGCAGCGCCGTCCACCCTCCGCGGCGCTTCGCATGCTCAAGCCGATCGCCTTTCGACGCTCAAGCAGGCGGCGCGTGCGGAGCGACGATGAAGTCGCGAATCGCACCGAACACCCGATCCGGGTCATCCCCATGAATGTCGTGGGCGCACTGGTCCAGACGCTCGAAGTGCAAGAGGTGAGCGGGAATGGCCGCGGCTGTCGCCTCGGCCAAAGGTATCGGCACGATGGGGTCGTGCTCACCCGCCATCAGCAGCACGGGGCAGCGCAACCTTTCGAGGTCATCGCGGAAGTCGAACCGTCCTTGCTCGTTCCGGGGCCCGTTGAAGTGCAGTGCCACCTCCGTTCGCATGATGATGCGCGAGAGGTTCGGGGGCGGTCGGTCACGACGGTGCCGGTAGAACGGCCTGCAGCGCTCGATGTAGCGGGCGCGTCCCTCCGGGGTTGGATTCATCCAGTAGCTTTCGGCCAACGCGCCGATGTCCGGGCCGCCGACACGCTCGAACGCGGCGAAGATCGTCGGGAAGTCAATCCTGGCGGCCGTGCTGAGCAGGATGAGCTTGCCCGGGTGGTCGGGGTAGCGGGTGGCATAGGCTTGCGCGACGAAGCCGCCGAACGAGAGACCGCAGACGATGGGCCGGACGATGCCGAGCGCGTCGCAGAGGCCCTTCACGTCGTCGGCCCACTGCGCCAGGTTCCAGGTCGCTGGATCGTCTCCCTCGCTGCGGCCGTTGCCGCGAAGATCGCAGAAGACCACCTGGGCGACATCGCTCAAGCCTGCGAATGCCTCCTTGAAGCCGACGTGATCCCAGCCCGGCCCGCCGTGCAGCATGAGGAGGGTCGGCTTCTCGCGCATGGTGTCGCCGTCAGGCACGAGGCCGAAATTGGCGACATCCACGAAGAGTCGCACTCCGTTCACGAAGATGAGCATCGTGACGATCCTCCACGTGGTCGGGTCCGCGCGCTGACGCGCTTGGGGTTTCGGTAACATGACGTTCGCCGCAGGCTCGGCCCTCGTGCGCCCTGCACCCTACGCGAGGCCGCCCGTTCGCGCGGGAGGGAGGATGCGGTCGACGAGGCCCCAGTCGAGCGCCTCCTCCGCCGTCATGAAGCGGTCGCGGTCCATGGCGCGCTCGAACTCCTCGTAGGACCGCCCGCAATGCTCGGCATAGAGCCGCGTCATGCGCTGCTTGGTTCGCAGCGTCTCCTGGGCGTGGATGAGAATGTCGGATGCCTGTCCCTTGTATCCCCCGAGCGGCTGGTGGACGAGGATGCTGGCATTGGGCAGTACGGCCCGCTCCCCGGGCTCGCCGGCCATGAGCAGGAACGAGCCCATCGAGTAGGCCATCCCCATGCACAGCGTATGCACCGGAGCGCGGATGTGGCGCATCGTGTCGTACATGGCAAAGCCGCTCGTGACGACGCCGCCCGGCGAATTGATGTAGAGGTGGATCGGCCGCGTCGGATTCTCCGCTTCCAGGAACAGGAGCTGGGCGCAGACCAGCGCCGAGACCGTGTCGTTCACCTCCCCGTTGAGGAAGACGATGCGCTCACGCAGGAGGCGGGAATAGATGTCGAAGGACCGTTCCCCGCGGCTGGACTGCTCGACGACCATAGGGACGAGTTGCATCGCGTCGCGCATCGGCGACCTCCGATCTTCCGGGATGGGACTTGGATGGGGTAAGCCTTGGTACGAGCCGCGTCAGGCGGCGCGCAGCACGGGGGCGTTGCCGTTCGCGGCGGTCGTCGTCAGCGGCGCGAACCGGGCATCCGTCAGGTCGTGAACGATGCGCAGGCAGGTGCCGCCCGTCCCGTTCGGGGCGATGCGGAACGTCACCGTGCTCTCAAGGTACGGCGGGGTGGCCTCGCGCATCCGGTAGCTGACCTCGCACCCTGGCGTGACGGCAATCGGTTCGGGCGCGGCCAGCGCCGCCCCGGGCAGCCAATGCTCCCGAAGCGCCGGGATGCTGAGCGCGCGCCACACCTTCGCGGGCGGTTCGCTCAGCTCGTAGGCCTGCTCGATGCCGGGGCCGGGCTCGTCGCACGCCGCGTCACTCATTGATCCATCTCCTTCAGCACAGCCTTGAGCGCGTCGATACGGGCGGGCCAGTAGGCGCGGTACTTCGCCAGCCACTGCGCGATGAGCGCCACCCCGGCCGGATCGACGTCGTAGTTCACGAAACGGCCCTGCCGCTCCTCGCGCACGAGCCCGGCGCCCCGCAGCACGGCGAGATGCTGGGACATCGCCGGCTGGCTGATCGCCATGCCCTGGCGGAGCGCGCTGGCGTTCATGCGCCCGCCCGCGAGCTTCTCGAAGATCGCGCGTCGGGTGGGGTCCGCCAGGGCCCGGAAGATGTCGTCCTCAACCATGGCAATAGATAAGCAGATGCTTATGTCATAAGCAAGCCCGGAGCGCCTGCCGCGAAACGCGGGACGTGGACGCCTCGTCCGCGGCACGGGCGCGTCGACGGGCGTGGCGGGTTCCGGAAGGGAACCGCCGATCCTTCGCGAGAGCGCCGGAACTCGACACAGGAAATCCGGCTACGGGATACAGGCCTCCGCCTCGACGAGGCGTTCGACCGGCCAACCGACCGTCCCGCGGGCCCAGCTGTCCCCCGACCGGCAATCAGGCAGCCGACGGGCGTTCGGATGCGCCGAGTTCGATGCAGGCGGCGTCCCACGGGCCGAACGGAGCCGGCATGTCAGCGTTGGCGCGTTCGATGGCGCATCCGCAGCATTCGACGGCGAGGCCGGCGACCTCGTCCTCCGTGGGGCGCGCGCCGCGCCGCGTCGGTGCGATGAAGGCGAGCCGTCAATGGGTGGGGGAGGCCAATCAGCCGAAGCAGGCCCGATGTCCCGATCACGTCCCTCGCGATCGGCGATGACGAAGGCCGCCTCTGCCCGCCATCCGGACAAGGGTCATGTGCTGGCGCCGGACGGACGAGGATTCTGGGTGGAACAGATCCGCTCGCGGATACCACCGACCCAAGCTAAGTTCTTGAAAACTATGGAGCGGGCGATCGGGATCGAACCGACGACATTCAGCTTGGGAAGCTGACGTTCTACCACTGAACTACGCCCGCGGTGGTCATCGTCATACGGGGTCGCCCGGGCGCTGTCCACCCCGAAATGCCGCGCCACGAGGCCTGCGCCGGCTTGCCCGGCAGTCGGTCTTCCGGGTCAGCGTTCCATGCGCTGGGACTGGGGAGCGTTGGCGTCGCCGCCGCCGGCGCCGAAGAGCTTGCGCAGGAAGCCCGGAGCGATCGCCGAGAGCGGGTTGACGCTGATGTTGGGGGCGCTCATCGCGCCGGCGACCCGGAAGTTGATGCCGAACAGGCCCTCGTTGTGGCCGCCACCCAGGAGCGGGCCGAAGATCGGCACCTGGGACACCACGTTGTTGAGGCCGTAGAGCGGCACGAAGGTGCCGGAGACGTCGGTGCGGTCCTTGGCCGTGTCGATCCAGCCGCCGAGGGTGAAGCCCATCGCAGGGCCGGAGATCGCGGCCTCCGCGAAGGCGATGCGGGTGCCGGTGCGCTGGAAGGCGGCGCGCAGGCGGTCGAAGCCGACGTCGTTGGCGTCGCTGCGCCGGTCCTCGGTCTCGCCCTGGGCCAGGATCCGGCCGAGCGCCGGCTCGTTGCGCAGGGCGAAGGAGCGGACCTGCACCAGGCCCGATTGCGGCCCGTCGTTCAAGCCCATCTGCAGCGACAGGAACCCGCCCTGCATACGCTTGTAGATGTCGAGGAAGCGGAGCGCCGCGCCGGCATCGCTGGTCTCGGCGTTGAGCACCGGCGGGCTGGACCGGTCGGGCTTGGCCACCTCCAGGCTCACCCCGGCCGAGCGCAGGCGGCCCTGGATCCGGGCCTGGCGCACGTCGTCGCCGCGCAACGACAGCTTCAGGCTGGCATTGGTCATCGCCTCCTCGTTGAAGCCGGTCAGGATCGCGAAGCTGAGATCGGCCTCGATGTCGCGGGCGGACGTGTCCTTGCCGCCTTTCTTCGGCGGCGCGGTCATCGCGCGCAGGAAGGGCCGGGCATCGGCGACGCCGCCCTTGGCGGTGATGCGGTAGCCGGTGCCGGTGCGCTCGACCTGGGCGCGGATGTCGTCGCCCGGAGAGAGCTTGAGGCTGGTGAGGTCGGCCCGCTCGAAGCCGCCCTCGGGATTGAGCGAGGCGCTGCCGCGCAGCTGCACCGGGCCGGAATCGAGCGCGATGTCGCGCAGCTCGCTGCCCTGGCCGGTCTCGGTGAGGGAGAGCGTCAGGCGCCCCGGCCGGCCGGCGGCCTTGGTCCAGCCCGGGAGGAGCCCGTCGATGCTCGCCTTGCCCAGGTCGGCCTCGACCCGGATCGGAGCCTTGCCCGGCCGGCCGAACGGCACGACGAAGCGGGCATTCACCGGGCCGGCGAGAAGGGGCGCGGTCGGCAGGCCTTTCCGGGCGCGGGCCGCGTCGTCGAGGGCCATGGTCACCAGGGCCTCGCCCGGCGCCCCGGCCTTCGGCTGGTGCAGGTCGACGGTGAGCGGGGCGCCGGCGAGCCGCCCGTCGCCCTTCAGGCTGAAGCCGTTGCGGTCGTAGGCGAGCGCGAAGCGGCCGTTCTCGAGCTTCTCCTTGCCGACCAGGCGCTCGGCCGCGATGTCGGTCAGCGTCCCGCTCATCACCACCGGCAGGTCGGCGATGTCGGGCACCGCCTCGAGGGAGAGCGGGAAGTCGATGCGCAGATCGGCCTGGCCGCGCAGGGTCGCCGGATCGAGTTCGGTGCCGGACAGCGAGCGGAAGAGCTTGGCTTGCATGAGCGAGGCCAGGGCGTCGGCGCCGCCGGTGAGGCGAAGCCCGATCTGCGCCGTCACGGCGTTCGGCACCGCGTCCTTGATGACGAAGGAACCGTCCTGGAGGGCGAGCGCCCGCCCGTCCGGCATCCGGATCTCGGCATTGGCGCCCCGGATGGTGGTGTTGCGCCCGGTGACGAGTCCCGAGACCCGGGCGCGGGAGAGCGGCGGCGCGTCGTTGGAGATGGTGAGCCCGCCCTCGCTCACGCCGAAGGCGATCCGCACCGCCTGGTCGGGCATCGGCTCGCCGCGGGTCGCCGCGGCGAACTCGGCCATGCTCATGTCGACCAGGATGTCGAGGCTGTCGAGGCGCCCGGCGCGCAGGTTGTCGACGAGGTAGGTGCGGATCGGCGGCGCGACGTTCTCGGGCCAGAGCCTCAAGGCCGCGCGCCCGTCGGTGCGGTCGGCGGTGATGCGCAAGGTCAGGCCGCCCTCGTCGGCCTTCGTGCCGAGGGTGCCGCTGAGGGTGCCGTGCACGGCATCGCCCGACAGGGTGAGGGCGTCGACCTGCACGCCGTCGTCGCGGCCGGAGAGGCGGGCCTCGACCTTGGCGATCTTGACGGGAGCGTCGCCGGGCGCCGCGCCGCGCAAGGTCGCGTCGGTTCCCGTGAAGCCGGCCGTCCAGCGCGGCCCGGCGCCGTCGGGGCCCGCCACCCACTCGCCGGCGAGGCGCACGCGGTTGCCGGCGCCGCGATAATCGAGGGCATCGACCTTGAGGGCGCGGCGGGTCTCGTCCCAGGTGGCGTCGACCGTCACCGCCTCGATCGTGACCGGGTTGAAGTCCTTCTCCTCGATCAGCAGGTTGCCCTCGCTGGTGGTCATCCGCATCGTCATGCCGTCGAGGCGCGCGCCGTGCATCGCCACCTGGGCACGGCCGGAGAGCTTCAGGTCGGTGGTGAGCGGCAGGCGCGACTGGCCGGAGAGCAGCAGCAGGTCGGAGACCGGCAGGTCGTCGAGGGTGAGCACGCCGTGGCGGCCCCCGTCGGGCGCCTCCTCGACGTCGCCGCCGAAGCGCCAGGGCCCGTGCGGCCCGACGATGCGCATCTCGAACACCCGGGCGGGGCGCGCCGCATCGCGGTTGAACAGCCCGTCGACCCGCGGGAAGACCACGCGCTCGGCGCCCGATTCGTCGAGGAGCGTCAGGCGGGCATTGGTCAGGCGGGCGCGATCGAGGCTGCCGATCACGCCGGAGGGATCGAGCACCAGGCTCAGGATCGACGCCACGGTGGCCGAGACCGGCGAGACGGTGCCGCGGGCGGCCACCACCGCCGGCGGCGTGTGGGGTTTGGCGTCGGACGGGTCGTTGGAGGCCGCGAAGGCGATCGAGCCGTCATGATGCAGGAGCGCCCGCAATTGCAGGTCGCGGAACTCGACCGAGCGGGCCTGGACCGACAGGCCGAACAGCGACCACAGGTCGATGGCGACGACGGCGAGCGGTGCCCGCACCACGAGGTCGCCCTCGGGGTTGCGGATGTCGAGGCCCGCCGTGCGCAGGGCCAGCGCCCCGTCCCGGTCGATCTCGATGGCGCTGTCGTGCAGGCTCACGCTCCAGCCCGGGCCGAGGCGCTCGGCGATGCCCGCCGCCACCCGGGGCTCGAGCCAGGCGAAGCTCACCGGGCCGCTCGCCAGGCGCAGGTAAGCCAGGCCGAGGCCGATTCCGAGCAGGATGACGGCCGCGAGCTTGAGCAGCAGGACGCCCCGGACGCAGGTCCGCAGCAGCGACCGGGGCGCCGCCTTGATCCGCGCGGCGCAGGGGACCGGGGCCGCGTGGTCCGGCTGCGGGACGGGGTCTGGTCCTGGTGTCGCTCGGCCTGTCGTCACGCGTGCGTCGCCACTCCGGGCGCTCGCTGTCCGAGCGCCGCCATTTGATGAGGCCTCAGGCCCCCGAGCGCGCGGGTCGCGCTCCGGGGGCCTGAGGCCGCCGCCGATGATTGCCCGCTCCGGTGACCGGAGGGTAACGTTCTGCCGCTTATCCGTCGGGCGGCGCGCCGGGCCGGCCCCTCGCCCCGCGGCTCAAGTCCTGCCCGCCTCCCCTAGAGGCACACCATCAATCGGCCGAAAGGAAGGCACGATGGCGCTGAACCCGGGCGATCCCGCCCCCGACTTCTCCCTGCCGGCGACCGGCGGCGAGACCCTGAGCCTCGCCGGCCTGAAAGGGCGCAAGGCCGTCCTGTATTTCTACCCCAAGGACGACACCAGCGGCTGCACCCTGGAGGCGCAGGCCTTCAACGGGCTGCGCGACGCCTTCGCGGAGGCCGAGACCGCGGTGATCGGCGTCTCGCCGGACCCGATGAAGAGCCACGACAAGTTCCGGGAGAAGTACGCCCTGGAATTCCCCCTCGCCTCGGACGAGACGAAGGCGATGCTCGAGGCCTACGGCGTCTGGGTCGAGAAGAGCATGTACGGCCGCAAGTATATGGGCGTCGAGCGCACGACGTTCCTGATCGACCGCGACGGCACGATCGCGAAGGTGTGGCAGAAGGTGAAGGTGCCGGGCCATGCCGACGCGGTCCTGGCGGCGGCGAAGGCGCTGTGAGGCGCGCGGGCCGGCGGCGTGCGATGAGTGAGCAGCGTGTACCCCCTCATTGACAATCAAAGCGCAATTCCCCTCTCCCGTGTGAGAGAGGGACCAGGCGCGAGGGTGACACGCTTCAGTGTAAAGCCTGAACTGTCGTGCTGGCAGCTCAACGCTTTTAGCTAGAATCAGAACCGCAGCACCCTCATCTCTACCCCTCTCCCACTCGGGAGAGGGAATTCCGCGACTTATTATTTATCGGACTTCGATTTTCCAGCGCCCGGAGGACCTTGCGCGAAGGCCGGCACGAGACTGCCGCGGGACCCCGGTTCGTCTTCGCCCTTGAAACATCCTTAACCTTAACCCGCGACGGTCCCGATCAGGTTACGGACCGTCCCGATGCTCCCCTCCCGCCTCTCGTCCCTCGTCGCCTCCCTCACGTCGCCGGCCGGCCGCCCGGATCGGGTCTGGGTGGTGCGGCGCCGGACCCTGGTGCTCGCCGCCCTTGCCTTCGGGGCGCTGTCCCTGTGGGCGAGCGCGGCGACGTGGTTCATCGTCTTCCGCGACGAGGCGCTGGCGCGGTTCATGGAACGCCAGGGCGCGATGCAATACGCCTACGAGGAGCGGGTCAGCGCCCTGCGGGCCCGGCTCGACCGGGTGGCGACACAGAAGCTCCTGGAGCAGGACGGGGTCGAGACGCGGCTCGCCGACCTCGCCGGCCGGCAGGTGGCGCTGGAGGGCCGGCAAGCGATGCTGATGGGGCTGGCCGAGCAGGCCGGCGGCCCGAGCGCGATGGGCGAGGACGGCATGGGAGGGTCGGCCGCGGGATTGGCCACGTCTTGGCCGGCCCGCGACGCCAGGACCGTGCCCTCGGCGATGTCTTACGCCCCGCTGCCCGCGCCTCCCCCGCTCCCTGCGCCGACGCCCGAGTCGCTCGGCCTGCGCACGGAGGCCGACAGTCTCGCGCCTGCCCTCTCGCCCGCCCCCTCCCCCGGGGTGAGCCTGCGGATGGCGACCCTGGAACACGCCCTCGACGGGCTGGAGGCGCGCCAGAGCCTGGCGGTCGGCCGCCTCGCCGCGAGTAGCCGCAGCGAGGCGGCCCGCCTGCGGATGATCGTGGCCGAGACCGGGCTCGATGCGCGGCGCTTCGCCGCGCCCCACGGCGGCGGCATCGGCGGCCCGCTGGTGCCGGCCGGCTCGGGCCCGTTCGAGACCGCCGTGCTCCAGGCCGAGCGCGACCTCGGCGAGCGCGACAGTTTGAGGAAGATCGTCGGCGCGATGCCGCTGCGGCGGCCGATGGCGACCGATCACGGACTGTCCAGCACTTTCGGCTACCGGTCGGACCCATTCACCCGCGGCCTCGCCCTCCATACCGGCATCGACCTGCGCAGCGAGTACGGCGCCCCGGCCCGGGCCACCGCCGCCGGCACGGTGACGCAGGCGGATTTTGCGGGCGGCTACGGCAACATGGTCGAGGTCGATCACGGCCACGGCCTCGTCACCCGCTACGCCCACCTCTCGGCGATCACGGTGGTGCCCGGTCAGAGCGTGGCGGCGGGGCAGATGGTCGGCCGGGTCGGCTCGACCGGCCGCTCCACCGGCACGCACCTGCATTACGAGACCCGGATCGACGGCGAGCCGGTCGACCCCCAGCGCTTCCTGCGGGCGGGCGCACGGCTGGCGTCGCGCTGATCTCGAAGTCCCTCGAGCGGGGATATCGATCGATCCGGCAGATACGTCGACATCTCTCCACGTCATCCCGGGGCTCGTCGAAGACGAGAACCCGGGATCCATAACCGCTGACGATTCAGGACAGGACGACCAGCGTTCCGCTTCATCCTGAACCCTCAGCGGTTATGGATCCCGGGTTCCGCTTTCGCGGCCCCGGGATGACATCGAGGGTTCCAATTCGGTCGGCCAACTCGAACAGGCTCTTCGCCAGAGCCTTAACCGCCCACCGTCTCGACCGGGGCATCGCCCGTCGCCGGGACGGGCGCGGCGTCCTCCCCGGCAGCGTCGCGCCGGCCCTCCAGCTCGGCCCGCAGCTCGCGCTCGGCGAGGAGCCAGAACTGGATCTCGTAGCCGTCCGGGCGGTGGTTGCGCTCCCAGATGTCGTAGGCGCGGGCCCGGATCGCCGCCAGGGGTATCTCACGCATCACCGATGACCTCCTCCCACGCCGGCCCGCCAGGTGCCGGGGGCCGGCTCAACGGGGCTCCTATACCGTGGGTCGGTATCGCTGTCGCGACGGAACGGCAGCGCCGGAGCAACCTTCGCGCTCCGGCGACAACCTATGTTGGTCCGGACGATCCCGGATCCGACGTCAGACCAGCCGGCTCTGCTCGATCGCCGCGGCGACGAAGCTCTGGAACAGCGGATGCGGCTCGAACGGACGCGACTTCAGCTCCGGATGGAACTGCACGCCGATGAACCAGGGATGGCCCACCACCTCGACGGTCTCGGGGAGCAAGCCATCCGGTGAGAGGCCGGCGAAGCGCATGCCCTTGGCCTCCAGCCGCTCGCGATAGGCCATGTTGACCTCGTAGCGGTGGCGGTGGCGCTCGGCGATGCGGGTGCCGCCGTAGATCTTGGCGATCTGCGAATCCGGCTCCAGGGCCGCGGTGTAGGAGCCGAGCCGCATCGTGCCGCCGAGGTCGCCCTCGGCGATGCGGCGCTCCAGTTCGTTGCCGCGCATCCACTCGGTGAGAAGACCCACCACCGGTTCCGGCGTCGGGCCGAACTCGGTCGAGTTGGCATCCGCGATGCCGGCGAGCGAGCGGGCCGCCTCGACCACCGCCATCTGCATGCCGAAGCAGATGCCGAAATACGGGATCTTGCGCTCGCGGGCGTAGCGGGCGGCGCGGATCTTCCCCTCGGCGCCACGCTGGCCGAAGCCGCCCGGCACCAGGATGCCGTTGAGGCCCTCCAGGAACGGCGCCGGGTCCTCGCGCTCGAACACCTCGGACTCGATCCACTCCAGGTTGACCTTGACCCGGTTGGCGATGCCGCCGTGGCTCAGCGCCTCGATCAGCGACTTGTAGGCGTCCTTGAGGCCCGTGTACTTGCCGACGATGGCGATCGAGACCTCGCCCTCCGGGCTCTTGATCCGGCCGACGATGTCGCGCCAGCGGTCGAGCTTCGGCTCGGGTCCGGTCTCGAGGCCGAAATGCGCCAGCACCTCGCGGTCCAGGCCCTCTTCCTTGTAGGAGAGCGGCACCTCGTAGATCGTGCCGACGTCCCGCGCCTCGATGACGGCCGATTCACGCACGTTGCAGAACTGGGCGAGCTTGCGGCGCTCCTCGCGGGGGATCGCGCGGTCGCAGCGGCAGAGCAGGATGTCGGGCTGGATGCCGATCGAGCGCAGTTCCGCCACCGAGTGCTGGGTCGGCTTGGTCTTCAATTCGCCGGCCGACGGGATGTAGGGCAGGAGCGTCAGGTGGACGTAGGCGCAGGTGCCGCGGGGCAGTTCCTGGCCGAGCTGGCGGATCGCCTCGAAGAACGGCAGGCCCTCGATGTCGCCGACGGTGCCGCCGATCTCGACCAGCACGAAGTCGTAGGCGTCGTTGCCGTCGAGGACGAATTCCTTGATGGCGTTGGTGACGTGCGGGATCACCTGGATGGTGGCGCCGAGATAGTCGCCCCGGCGCTCCTTGGTGATGATGTCGAGGTAGATCCGGCCGGTGGTGATGTTGTCGGCCCGCGTCGCCGGCACGCCGGTGAAGCGTTCGTAATGGCCGAGATCGAGGTCGGTCTCGGCGCCGTCGTCGGTGACGAAGACCTCGCCGTGCTGCGTCGGGCTCATCGTGCCCGGATCGACGTTGAGGTAGGGGTCCAGCTTGCGCAGGCGGACCTTGTAGCCGCGGGCCTGGAGCAGGGCCGCGAGGGCGGCGGAAGCGAGACCCTTGCCGAGCGAGGAGACCACGCCGCCGGTGATGAAAACATACCGCGTCATGGGACTTGCTCCATACACAGGCGTGGCCGGGTTGCCAAACGCCGCCAGCACAACAGGGTCATGTCCGGACGGCAAGGCCGACCGGACTCACAGGATTCTTTTGGGAGAGAGGGGCGGCGCGGATGCGCCGCCGGTCTTTCCGCGCAGATCAGCGCGACTGGGGTGCCGCGGGGGCGGCCGGCGCGGCGGGCGCCGCCGGAGTGGCCGGAGCGGAGCCTTGGGTCGCCGGCGCATCGCCCTGCTGCTGGCGCAGCTGATCGAGGACGTTGCCGGCCGGGGGCGCGCCGGTCTGCCCCGCCGGGGCCTTGGTGCCGGCGCCGTCGAAGATCGAGCGCGGGCCGGCGCCCCGGTGCGACATGATCGCCAGCACCATGCTGGTGGCGAAGAACAGGGCGGCCAGGATCGCGGTGGCGCGGGTGAGCGCGTTGGCCTGGCCGCGGCCGGTCATGAAACCCTGCGTGCCGCCCCCGCCGCCGAGGCCGAGGCCGCCCTCGGAGCGCTGCAGCAGCACCACGCCGATCAGGGCGAGGACGATGATCAGGTGGACGACGATCAGGACGGTCTGCATCGGGCTTCCGGGCCGGCCCTCGACGGGCCGCCAACGTGGCAACGGCCGGCACGCGGAACGCGCCCGGGCCTCCAATTCCGGGCGCTCCTATACGAGATATGCGCCGGAGCCAAGGGTGGAGGGTGGAATGGAGGGGAAGAAGACACAGTCTGGCGCCGCGGTATAATCCTCCCCCCTCTGCGGGGGAGGGTGCCCGGCGGAGCCGGGCGGGAGAGGGGACGCCGCTTCCGGATGAGGCGGAACCGCTCTGACGGGCGTCCTCTGAATCAGCGTCGCGCTGCCCCTCTCTCGGCCTGCTCCGCAGAGGGGGAGGGGGAGGGGGCCGTGGCGCCTCACCCCCGCGCCGGGAACCCTTCCTCGAACCGCACCGCCTCGCCCCGCGACGGCTCGGTGAGCGCGCCCTCCCACATCACCGCCTGGCCCCGCACCACCGTGCCGACCGGCCAGCCGGTGACCTCGCGGCCGTCATGGGGCGTCCAGCCGCATTTGGAGGCGATCCAGGCATTGGTGATGGTCTCGCGGCGCTTCAGGTCGACCACCGTCACGTCGGCATCGTAGCCCACCGCGAGCCGGCCTTTCCGGGCGATGCCGAAAGTGCGCTTCGGGCCGGCGCTGGTGAGATCGACGAAGCGTTGCAACGAGAGCCGGCCCGCGGCGACGTGGTCGAGCATCACCGGCACCAGGGTCTGCACGCCGGTCATGCCCGAGGGCGAATCCGGGTAGACCTTCCGCTTCTCCTCCAGGGTGTGGGGCGCATGGTCGGAGCCGAGCACGTCGGCCACACCCTGCGACAGGCCCCACCACAGCCCGTCGCGGTGGTCCGCCCCCCGCACCGGCGGGTTCATCTGGACGAGCGTGCCGAGACGGGCATAGGCCTCGTCCCCGTCGAGCGTCAGGTGATGGGGGGTCAGCTCGCAGGTGGCGACGTCCTTGTGCTGGCTGAGATACCGCATCTCCTCCTTGGTGGAGATGTGCAGGATGTGGATGCGCGCTCCCGTCTCGCGGGCGATGCGCACCAGGCGCTCGGTGGCCTTCAGCGCGGCCTCCGGCGAGCGCCAGACCGGGTGCGAGGACGGATCGCCCGGCACCCGCAGGCCCTTGCGATCGCGCAGCATCGCCTCGTCCTCGGCGTGGAAGGCCGAGCGGCGGCGGGTGCGCTTCAGGATCTCGGTGATGCCGGCATCGTCCTCGACGAGGAGCGAGCCGGTGGAGGAGCCGATGAACACCTTGATCCCGGCCGCCCCCGGCAGGCGCTCCAGCTCGGCGACATCCTTGGCGTTCTCGTGCGTGCCGCCGACCCAGAACGCGAAGTCGCAATGCATCCGGTGATGGGCGCGCTTCAGCTTGTCGTCGAGGGCGCCCGGATCGGTCGTCTGCGGCACGGTGTTGGGCATCTCGAACACCGTGGTCACGCCGCCCATCACGGCGGCGCGCGATCCCGTCTCCAGGTCCTCCTTGTGGTCGAGGCCCGGCTCGCGGAAATGCACCTGGCTGTCGATCACGCCGGGCAGGAGGTGCAGGCCGCGGCAATCGAGGGTGCGGCCGGCCGACGCCTGCGACAGGTCGCCGAGGGCGGCGACGCGCCCGGCCGTGACGCCGATATCGGCCAGACCCTCGCCGTCGTGGTTGACCACGGTGCCGCCGCGCAGGAGGAGGTCGAAGCTCTGGCTCATCGGTCGCATTCCTCGTTCACCCCTGGACCGCGATTGAGGGCCGGGCGCAGGCGGCTTATGTCAGCCCCGCCCGCGGTTCAAGCAAAGGACCCCCGATGCCGCTTGCTCTCCTGCCGGACCGCGCCGTCGTGGCGGTCACCGGCCCCGACGCGCCGAGCTTCCTCCAGGGTCTCCTGACCTGCAACGTCGAGACGCTGCCGGCGGGCGAAGCCCGGCTCGGCGCGCTCCTCAGCCCGCAGGGCAAGATCCTGTTCGATTTCCTGGTCTGCCGCGCACCCGACGGCTTCCACCTCGATGTCGCCCGCGAGAAGGCGCCCGATCTCCTCAAGCGCCTGACGCTCTACAAGTTGCGGGCGAACGTGACGGTCGAGGCGCTGCCGCTCGCCGTGGCGGCGGGATGGGGCATGGAGCCCCCCTCCCCGTCCTTACGCGACGGCCGCCTCGCCGACCTCGGCTGGCGCCTCCACGCAGCGGAGTTTCCGGCGGCCGATGCCGATGCCGCAGCCTATGCGACCCACCGCATCGGCCTCGGCGTGCCCGAGGGCGGGACCGATTTCCCCTTCGGCGACGCCTTCCCGCACGAGGCGCTGATGGACCAGCTCGGCGGGGTCGACTTCAAGAAGGGCTGCTATGTTGGCCAGGAGGTGGTGTCGCGCATGCAGCACCGCGGCACCGCCCGCACCCGCATCGTGCCGGTGGTCTATCGCGACGGGGAGGCCGGCCCGGCGGGCGAGCCGGTGACGGCCGGCGACCGGAGCCTCGGCCAGACCGGCGGCGGGGCCGGGTCGCGCGGGCTGGCGATGCTGCGGATCGACCGCCTCGGCGAGGCGCTGGCGGCGGGGGAGACGGTACGGGCCGGCGGGCGGGTGGTCGCGGTCGAGAAGCCGGGTTTTGCGACGTTTGCGTGGCCTGTACCTGTAGACGGGTAGCAGACATAATTTTTCCTGCAAATATAAAATTGTAGCGATCATCCCCTGGCAAAGCTGGGGGTTTTAGAAACGATCCGCTCACGGTGCTGCACCTGAGCAACATCCTATTTGATTCGATACATCTATACTAAAAATAAATCCAACTTTTGAATCTTGGCGGCTTGCAAATCCCTCATCATTTGAGAGAAAGCGTAAGCCGTGACGTCGATCCGTGCCTGCCGTTGCAAAGATCGCCGCTCACGGCATCGGATGCTGTCCACAAAAATACTTCATGACCCGTTAAATCGCTACTGACAACCCAGCAAATCTGATTTTTTCTATCATGATAATAAGTATTTCAATATCGATTTATCTGTATAGCAATAAACAAAGACCAAATTTCTCTTTTTAAAGAAATTATATTCATGAGATTTCTTGCATTATTGTGAACATTAGAAAGTAAACATGTAAGAACATTGACAAGCCATGGAAATGTTTTATAAACAATCACGCACATATGGTCCGGGCGATAAAGCATCTCGGAGGACTGCAGGTATGTTTTTCCGATTGGTCGCCCTACCGATCTTTGCTTCCACCTGCTACGCTTCAGTTTTAGGCGCCAAGGAGCTGAATACCTCTCAGATATCATTAATTCGAGAAACGGTTACAAATATTTGTAATACGGTTAGCGGTGCAAAGGGGCTAAAAACAGAAGCTCAGATTGCAGGTGATGTCAAAGCTCAGTTAGGAGGTTTGGCCGGAAAACTGGCAACCGCTGGATTGGAAGGCCAGACATCAATTCGCCGCGACGCTTTCGAAGGGTTGTCCCAAGAAGCAACGGCTGAGGCCCTGCAAGGAGATCGCCTTTGCAGAGAGCGATTATTTGTGATAATGTTTGACACTACCAACAGAGAAATAAACAACATACCACATAACATCGTGAACAAGCCGCAGCTCAACGAGCCGAGCGCGAGAGACTCGTTCGTTGGGGAGTGGGTTGGAACCGTGATATGCCAAAACGATAAAAATTTTTTGATAACCCTCGACATCAAGAAACAGAACGGGGACACAGCTTCTGGCACCGCGGATTGGCGCGGCCATCTTTCAGGAGGTGCGGGATTTAGGCTGGTGCCGGATCCAAGTCTCAAAGGAACGCCATCGTATATCTATATTCCGAACATACCAGATGTATATTCATATAAATTTACCAGAATCAACAAAGACAAACTCGTTGGCCAGTCGACAGGATCTGAAAAATGCGACATTATATTGGAGAGATAAATCGACAACTACAATTTCTTCAACGGCGTGAATTTGATTATCGCATCAAGTAAATCCACCGACTTGACCTCATACGTCATCGAGCGTCGAATTTAGTGCACGCTCGATGAAACTAATCTTTCATCCCAAGTTTCTTGTTCGCCTCCGCATGCTCGGGCCACACCGCCCTGAGCACGAACACCCTGATCGCCGAGGACAGATTCTGCTCGCCGCGCTCCGCATCGATCCGCCCGACCAGCGCCTGGACCGAGAGCCCCCGCGCCACGGCGAGTTGACGCAACGCCTCCCAGAACGCCGCCTCGAGCGACACGCTGGTGCGGTGGCCGGCGATGACGAGGGAGCGCTTGAGCAACCCGCCCTCGGGCAGGGCGCCCGACGGCGGATCGCCAGCGAGGCTCATGCCTCGCCGTCGGGGGTCTTCAGCCGGTGGCCCTCGTGCCGGGCGGTCTCCAGGCTCTTGCGGGCCTCCTCGCGGGTCTTCGCCGCCTTCGGGCGGCCGAAGACGACGCGGTTCTCCACCGCCTGGGCCTCCTTGGCGGCCCGCTCGCGGGCCTTGCGGACCTGCTTCAGGTTGATGATCTCGGCCATGACCCGATCCTCCGCGCCCCCGCCACCCTGAGAGCATTTTCCGACGAAGTGGAGACCGGTTCGTCGTAGAAAATGCGGCACAATCAAAAACCTAGAGAGCTTCGCGATGGCGCTGCCATCGCGAAGCTCTCTAGAAACGCCCCGCGCGGCGATAAGCTGCGCGGGGCGGGCGTCAGATTGCGGTTATTCGGCGCTCGGCGCCAGCATGTCCTCGGGCCGCACCACCGCGTCGAACTGCGCCTCGGTGACGTAGCCGAGGCGAAGCGCCTCCTGCTTCAGCGTGGTGCCGTTCTTGTGCGCGGTCTTGGCGATCTCGGCGGCCTTGTCGTAGCCGATCGAGGGCGCGAGCGCGGTGACGAGCATCAGCGAGCGGCTCATCAGGTCGGCGATGCGGTCGCGGTTCGGCTTGATGCCGACGACGCAATTGTCGGCAAAGCTCACCGCGGCGTCGGCCAAGAGCCGCACCGATTGCAGCACCGCGTTGGCGATCACCGGCTTGTAGACGTTCAGCTCCAGGTGGCCCTGGCTGCCGGCCATCGACACGGTGGTACCGTTGCCGACCACCTGGCAGCACACCATCGTCAGCGCCTCGGCCTGGGTCGGGTTGACCTTGCCGGGCATGATCGAGGAGCCGGGCTCGTTCTCGGGCAGCGAGATCTCGCCGAGACCCGAGCGCGGGCCGGAGCCCATCAGGCGGATGTCGTTGGCGATCTTGAACAGGCCGCTCGCCAGCGCGTTGAGCGCGCCCTGCGTGAAGACCAGGGCGTCGTGGGTCGCCAGCGCCTCGAACTTGTTGTCGGCCGAGGTGAAGGGCAGCCCGGTCAGCTCCGCCACCTTGGCGGCGAACTTTTCGGCGAAATCGGGATGCGCGTTGAGGCCGGTGCCGACCGCCGTGCCGCCCTGCGCCAGCGCCAGCACGCCGGGCAGCGTGGCGCCGACGCGGGCGCCGCCGAGCGCCACCTGGGCGGCGTAGCCGGAGAATTCCTGGCCGAGCGTGACCGGGGTCGCGTCCTGCAGGTGGGTGCGGCCGATCTTGACGATCTCGCCGAATTCCTTGGCCTTGGCGTCGAGGGCGGCGTGCAGGTGCTGGAGCGCCGGCATCAGCCGGTCGTTGATCTCGCGCGCCACCGCGATGTGCATCGCGGTCGGGAAGGTGTCGTTCGAGGACTGGCCGCGGTTGACGTGGTCGTTGGGGTGGACCGGCGACTTGCCGCCGCGCTGTCCGCCGAGGCGCTCGTTGGCGAGGCTGCCGATGACCTCGTTGGCGTTCATGTTCGACTGGGTGCCCGAGCCGGTCTGCCAGACCACCAGCGGGAACTCGTCGTCGTGCCGGCCCTCGACCACCTCGGCGGCCGAGGCCGCGATGGCCTGCGCGAGCTTCGGCTCCAGCACGCCGAGATCCTGGTTCACCAGGGCCGCGGCCTGCTTGACGAGGCCGAGCGCGTGGACGAGGGGTGCGGGCATCCGCTCGGTGCCGATGCGGAAATTCTGGATCGAGCGCTGGGTCTGGGCACCCCAGTAGCGGTGCGCCGGGACTTCGATCGGCCCGAACGTATCGGATTCCGTGCGGGTGGTTGTCTCGGTCGGCGACATCTTGGCCTCTTTGGCGGTGCGAAACGGCGCCTACTTAAGCCAAGAGTGGCGATTGCGCGATGCCCCGGCACGCCTCGAATCACGCCACCGTCAAGGAGTCCGGATGCCCTCCCCTGCGGCGGCCGTGGCCGCCCCCTTCCGTCCCGCCGTGCCCCGCCCGCGCACCGAGCCGATGGGGCTGTTCGCTTTTCTCCGTGCCGCCCGCGCCAACCCGCTGACCACCTGGTACGCGGAGCATTTCGAGCAGCCGATCGTCACCGGCGAGGGCGCGCTCGGCCGGGTCACGGTGGTGAGCGATCCGGCCGCGATCCGCCACGTGCTGGTCGACAACGCCGCCAATTACCGCAAGGACGACCTGCAGCGCCGGGTGCTGGCACCGGGCCTCGGCAACGGCCTCCTCACCGCCGAGGGCGACGAGTGGCGCCTCCAGCGGCGTACCCTCGCCCCCATCTTCTCGCCCCGCCACGTCGCCCGCTTCGAGGCGCCGATGGCGGAGGCCGCCAGCCGCCTCGCCCGCCGGATGAGGAAGCGGGACGGGCAGAGCGTCGATGCCGCGCTCGAGATGACCCGCGTCACCCTCGACGTGCTGGAACGCACCATCTTCACCCACGGCCTCTCCCGCGAGCCCGACGCGCTCGGGCGCGCCATCACCCGCTACTTCGAGGCGCTGGGGCCCATCGACCCCCTCGACGTGTTCGGCATGCCCGACTGGGTGCCGCGGATTGGCCGGCTCAAGGCGCGGCCGGCGCTCCGCTTCTTCGCCGAGGTGGTGGACGAGCTGATCGAGCGCCGCCGGGCCCTGGTCGCGTCGGGGGCAGAGGCTCCGCACGACCTCCTGACCCTGCTTCTGAAGGCGCAGGACCCGGAGACCGGCCGCGGCCTGTCCGACCTGGAGGTGCGGGCCAACATCGTCACCTTCATCGGCGCCGGCCACGAGACCACCGCCAACGCCTTGACCTGGACGCTCTACTGCCTGTCGCAGGACGGCGCGGCGCGGCAGAGCGTGGAGACCGAGATCGACGCCGCCTTCGCCGCAAACCCCGCTCCGGGCTCGGACACCCTGCCCCGCACCAGGGCGGCCCTGGACGAGGCGATGCGCCTGTTTCCGCCGGTGCCGTTCATGAGCCGGCAGGCGCTCGCCGCGGACCGGATCGGCCGGATCAAGATCCCGCGCGGCTCGCTGGTGACGGTCGCGCCCTACGTGCTGCACCGCCACCGCCGGCTCTGGGACGAGCCCGACGCCTTCATCCCCGAGCGCTTCCTGCCGGAGAACCGCGCGGCAATCGACCGCTTCGCCTACCTGCCCTTCGGGGCCGGCCCGCGCATCTGCATCGGCGCGAGCTTTTCCGTGATGGAGGCGACCCTGGTGCTCGCCCACCTGCTCCACGCGGTGCGCCTCGACCGGGCGCCGGAGGCCGGGCCGGTGGTGCCGCTGCACCGGGTGACGCTCCGACCGCGGGACGGCTTGCGGATGCGGGTGACGGCACGGGGGTGACCCGACGCCGGAGCCGCCTCTCTCTCCTGCCGCGCCTGGTCGGCTCCGCTCCAGGGCACCGGACCCGGCTGCGGTCCGTCGCCTGCGCCGGTGCTTTCGACGCCACCGGCCAACCCGAACGACGGCCGGGCAATCGATCGGCGATCAGATGAGATCCCGAGCCGGTCATCGGACCGGAGGCGCCCAAATCCCGCGGGCGGCGGTGTCGACGGGGCGCGGCAGCAGCCCCTCGGCGCGGCACGCGCCGGCGATCGTCTGCCGCGCGGAGAGCCCGTCCCGGGTGACGGGCTCGACCGGGTCGCTGCGATGGGCATTCGCCGCCGGGACGATCTCGGGATCGAGCTTTTAGAGCGCGGCGAGCCGTGAGGCGGCTTCGGCCGGGTTCGCCTTCACCCAGGCCCCGGCCTGCGCGAGCTTGCCGAACAGGAGGCCCAGCACCGGCCCGTTCGCCGCCACGTCGGTGTCGGCGGCGAGGTCGTAACGCTTGTGGAGCGACAGCCCGGCCCCGACTCCGCCCCGACGAGCGGCCCGAGACGCGCGAGCACGCGACCTTCGGGGAGGCGCTGCACCGCATCGTGTTCCACGGCGTGGCGCAGTGAGCCTGTTCGCCTGCCTCGCCCTCACCTCAACCCTGGTGCTGGCGCGCGGGGCGGGTGCGGTTCCGGGGTTGAGGCGGGCGGCACGGCGGCCGGGTGAGCGGGCGGGACGAGTGATGAAGCCGTAGGCTTCACACGCCTGAGCGAAGCCGCTTTCCGCATCGCGAAGCGATCAATCGGAAAGCGTATGAGGCATGACCGCAACCCCCGTCGAGCCTATGTCGATGAGGGGCGCGAAAACGAGCCCGCCCCTGTGACGGGTCGATGGCCGTCAGGTCCGCTGTGAACAGGGGACGGGGATGGGGGACGGAGGTCCGCCAATTCCTCATGAAACCGTTCGCATACCGGGAAGTTAACGCCCGCTGGAGCACTTCACGATCGCGCTGCAATCGCGACGCTCTCTGAGTCCTTGGTTTGCCGCATTTTCTACGACGAACCGGTCTCCACGTCGTCGGAAAATGCTCTCATTGCGGGCTGGAACCGATGTCGAACACCAACTCGAGCTTCACCGACGCCAACGCTCCTACCCGCAGCTTCGGCAGTGACCACGACCCGGTGCTCGACGGTGTCACTCGTGGCCTCGAGGCGCTATTTCCCCCGTGTATCAGTTCGTGAGCCGAGACGAGGACCCGGAGGCGGCGCAGAACGATCGCGAAGCGTGACGGGGTCCGATTCAGCCATCGGGCGTCGAGCGACATCGACATCGCCGATGTCGCCGCACTTGTTCCGGCCTGCATCCCGGCCGCAATCCTGGTACTCCGGCGGTGAACTCGACATCCTCGATCCTGGCGGCTCGCCATGAGGGCGCGCCGATGATCCGCTGTTCTGCGAACGTCGGACTTCTCGGCCGCCGCCGCCTCACTCCGAGATGGGACCGCCGACCCGGAGCAGCGTTGTCCAGCAAGGCGATCGGTAACGGAGCGACGGGAATGGCAAAGCTCTTCATCGCGCATGTCCGCGGACTGGTCGGCCAGCGTCCCCTCGTGACCGTGCGCGCCGCGGCGGAGGGCGAAGCGAGACTGTTCCTTGAGGCGGCATATCCGGACGATGAGGTGGTCGAGGTCGTTGAGGCCGGCGATTGGGTCAGTACGTCGGACACCGGCACGGAGGCCGGCGACGTGCGTGAGCATCCCGACACCGAGTGGCAGGCGTCGACGTCGGGCTTTTAGAGGGGGTGCCCTGTCTGCCGGAGGACGTTCGCGCGCTGGCCCTCATGCTGCCGGAGGCGATCGAGGGAGCGCACCAGGGCCATCCTGACTTCCGGGTCGGCGGCCGGATCTTCGCGACCCTCTGGACGGATGAGGATCGTGTCGTCGTGAAGCTGACACCCGAGCTGCAGGCGGAAATGGCAGAGGCTCGGCCCGCTGGGTTCGAGCCGGTGCCTGGTGCGTGGGGCTCCCGCGGCTGGACCAGCGTCGATCTGTCTGCAGTGGAGGAGGAGGTGCTGCGCGGCGCTCTCCTCGCGGCGTGGAAGACTGCTGCACCACCCGGCCTCGTGGCGCGGTTCGCCGCGCTTGCCGTCGACCCGGACGACGATCGGTGAAGGAGGAGCGAGGGCGCCCGATACGGCACCGCGCAATGCGGCTTGCACGCCGAGCATCGGCGCCGCCGCCGGTGACCTCTGTTGCAGTACAGGGCCATGGGCGGCCTGTATCCGTCACCTGAGCCTGACAAGCGTGTCAGCCACGGGCTAAACCTCCCGGATGTCACAGACACTTGTCCCGGGTCGTAGCTGCGGCCCTTGTACCGCATGCTGTCAGGTTCTTGAGGTGAAGGCTCTCGCCAAGCCGGCCGGCATCCTATGTGAGCACAGCACAGGTGCGTCCTGTGGTATTTACCGTGATCGCCCGCGGGCGTGCGCCAAATGGTACTGCCTCTGGCGTAAGATCGGGGCGCTCCCAGACGAGTTGAGGCCCGATCGATCGGGTGTACTACTCTCCCTCGAAACCGACCCCACCGCAGACGATCCGTTTCTTCGCACTCGTATCGTCTGCCGAGCGGTATACAGCGCCGATGATCTCGATCGGTGGGAGGCGATCGAAGCCGTCGCGATGTTCGCGCGCGAAGGCTCGCTACCGGTCTGGACGGCCGCCGGACAGAGGGAGTCCCTCACCTACCCGCACGAGGTGCATGCAGACCATCTTCGAAGCGCCATTCTGGGCGCGGAAGCGCCGGCGCTGCCAGACCCGGAGGCTGCAGCCTGGCGGCGGAAACTCGGCTTCGAGCTCGGGGATGCGAATTGCGCGGGAGACGGCGAGCCACCGGATCGGCTAAAGCGCATATCCATCCATGGAGGTACGCTTATGGCAACCGGTACGGTGAAGTGGTTCAACGGAACCAAGGGCTTCGGTTTCATCCAGCCCGACGACGGCGGACAGGATGTGTTCGTCCATATCTCTGCGGTGGAGAAGGCAGGCCTTCGCGACCTCGCGGACGGCCAGAAAATCTCTTACGAGGTGGTGGTCGACCAGCGGCGCGGCAAATCATCTGCAGAAAATCTGAAGATCGATTAAGATTTTTCTCGTGACGGCGGCGATCAGAGCCGCCGTCACCCACAAAAAACGCATAATCCAATTACCGTCTCCCACCCTGCGCCAGGCATCCCATCACCTTTTAATAATAGAACGAGATCTCTTATCCGCGAGCAGGGCGCTGCACGACACGTCGATAGGCGGCATTACGAGGCTGGAAGCGCTGGCTCAAGATTGCGCGATGATGGCCTACCTTGCCGAACGGGATGGCAATCAGGAGTTCGCCGCGACTCTGTCCACTCGCTGCGATAGCTGATACCGCGGGACGCTCTCATCGACGGGGTAACGCCTATGCGGCCTTCGGGCATGTCAGCCGGGACGAGTCGGAGCGAAGCTCTGGAGGGCGTCGTCGACATCGCGCCGGCTGCAATCGCTGCGGTGCCGATCGGATTGCTGTTCGGCGCTCTGGCCGCGAGCAAGGGCCTCTCGATCGCCGAGGTCGCCCTCATGTCCGCGCTGGTCTGTGCCGGTGGGGCGCAATTCGCGATCATCGAACTCTGGACGTACCCTCTCGCGATCGGGACGCTCGTGGCCTCGACCGCCCTCATCAATCTCCGCCACATCCTGATGGGAGCATCCCTCGCGCCCAAGACGGGTGCGTTCGGCCCCTGGCAGCGCCTGCTCACGTTCTACGCGCTCGTCGACGAGACCTGGGCTTTCGGCGAGCGGCGAGCGGCCGCCCGTTCCCTGACGCCGGCCTATTTCGGTGCCATGGGGGCGACGCTCTGGATCAACTGGGTGACCTGTTCGACGCTGGGCGCCGCCGCGGGGTCCTTGCTGGGTGACCCACGGTCCGTCGGCGCCGACTTCGCGTTCACGGCCCTCTTCATCGGCATCGTCGCGGCCCTTTGGCGGGGTCGCAGCACGGCGGTGCCGGTCATTGCCGCAGCGGTCGCCGGAGCATTGTGCTACCGGCTCGTCGGCTCGCCCTGGCACGTGATGGCCGGCGCCGCTGCCGGCATCGCAGGGGCGGCGCTCGCCTGGCGCCCGGACGAGGCCCGATGATCGTCGATCTCCCGACCCTTGTGACGATCGTCGCGATGGCCGTGGTGACGTATGCCACGCGCATCGGCGGATTGGCCCTCGGCGACCGGCTGCAGCTCGGTCCGCGCGCCAAGGCCGCCGTCGACGCGATCCCGCCCGCGGTGCTGGTTGCGGTGATCGCGCCCTCACTTCTCGCGACGGGCTGGCGCGAGACTGCAGCCAGCGCGATCACCATCATCGCCGCGACCCGGTTCCCTCTTATCGGGACTGTGGCGGTCGGCGTCGGGACGATCGTGCTGCTTCGGCACGTCGTCCCGGGCTGACCTCACGCGGCCAAATTTGCCAAGTCCGCGGCGCTCCAGAGCGTTTTTCTGGCGAAACGGATACCGGTTCTCCGCAAAAATACATCAAAACCAAATACTTATAGAATTTCGCGATGGCAATGCGATCGTGAAGTGCTCTAGAGCATTTTCCGACGAAGTGGATGCCGGTTCGGCGCCGAAAATGCGGCAAAATCAAAGACCTAGAGAGCTTTGCGATGGCAACGCGATCGTGAAGTGCTCTAGCAGAGCCAGAAATCGCCGTCCCGAAGCAACCGATCGGATTTGGGATGAGGCCGCGTGCAACTGATCCGAGCGATTTGGTCAACAGACGGTAAGGCATGGTCGCCAAAGCCCGGATGCGCGGCCCCAAAGGGTAAGAGTCCGTTTACTTCGAACCTTTCGCTTAGGCAGTATGACCTAACCCTAGGCGGCCGCCCTCATGCGCTTTCTTCTCGCACCGGTTCTGCTCGTCGCCGCGTGCTGCACCTCCCTCGCGGCCGCCCCCTCCCCGTTCCGCGCGTCCCTCGCGGCGGCCGGCGGCTGCGGCGCGCACCGCGCCCTTGCGGAAGAAAGGCTCGGCCGGCTCAGCGCCGCCACGGTGTCCGCCGTGCCGCAGGGCGAGGCCGACCTGTTCGGCAAGCCGGCCGGGCAATGGACCGAGGACGAGATCCGCGACGCCCTTTCCGCCTTCGCAGCCTGCGAGATCCGCTCCGAGCCGGCCGGCACCGGACGGAGCGAGCGCCTCGCCCGCGACCTACGCGGCCTCGACACGGCCCTGCGCCGGGCCATCGTCGTCGGGCACGCCCGCGCCCCCATCGAGGCGGGCGAGGAGCGGGCGCCGCACGGGTCCGGCCGCGGTCACACGATGCCCGGGGCCGCCAGGCTGCGGCAGGGCCCGGCCTTCACCCCCGCGCTGCGGAGCGGCATCCCGGCGGAAGGCCCGCGACCTGTCGCGGCACCCGCAGACACACCGCACGCAGAAGCGCCAAACGGGGTCGCCGTACAGTCGGCCTCTTCCGATGCATGGGACGACGCGCCGCCCGCCCAGGCTTGGCGCACGCAGCCGCCGGTCGCCGATCCGGCGCCGGGTGTGCCGGCCCGCCCGGCGCTGGCGCCGATCGCCGCATACCGGCCGCCGACCGAGCGGACGCAGTGCCCGGTCAGCCTCGTCGCCTTCGAGCTGCTCCAGGCCGAGATGCGTCTCTCCGAGGTCGAGAACCTGCTCGGCTGCCGGGGCACCATCGACGCCACGGCAACAATTCCAGGACTCGGCACCTTCGTGACGTATCTCTGGTCGGACCGCGGCAGCGGCGCCACCGTCACGCTCGTCTTCCAGAACAAGCGCCTGCGCTCGAAGGCGCAGCGCGGCCTCGGTGCGGAAGCCCGGCGCGCCGGCTGAGCAACCGGGCGGGAATTCATCCCCACCGGCGATCGACCGCATGATCCGCAATCTCCGTCCTGACGCGAACCCCGCGCTACCTGAACCATCATCTCGTCCGGGAGGGGGCGCTGTCGCTGCAAGGCCTCCTCCGCCAGCGCCTCAAGCCAGGTGCGCCACTCCTCCGCGGCGGTGAGCAGCCGCGCCACGTTCTGCGCCCGTGGCGTTCGAGATCCGCGCCCGTACCTCCTCGGCCGACAGCGTCCCACCGGGAGGCCTGCGCCTCCAGGAAGGCGACGATCTCTGGAGCTTCGCCTCGCGGAGCGCCCACCGTTCCTCGGTGAGCGCCATCATCACGTGCCCGCACCCTCATGCGACGCGCTCAAGGGCATCCGGGCCGATCGGCGGGGGCATCGAAGCGGGAGGCCCGCTCCGGATCGACAGCGGCGGGGATGGGGGCGCCCGGCTGCGCCCCGGTGCCGGCGATGGCCCGCGCGATGGTCGTCGTGTTGACCGGCACGAAGTGGTGGCGCCGTCCGGCTCGAGCGGTTCCATGTCCTCAAGCCCGAGGATCTGGTTCGGCGACAGCCCGCCGACCCCGAACAGCAACGGGTACAACCTGGACCGGATCACCGACATGCTGATTCGCAGCGTCGGCAATGAAGCGAAGCTGGATGCCCGGGCCAAGGAACTCGCGAAGGAGGAAAGGCGGCTGATGGCCGAGCTCGAAGCGCTGCCAGACGTGCCGCAGATGGTGGCGCGGCATCCCGCAGCTATCGCCTCTTACGAGGAGGCGCTGGGACGGCTGGACGAAGCGCCGGACGCCTGCACCAAGGCCGGCGATCCGGAGCTGGCGTCCGCTCTCCGCGACCTCGTGGACACGGTCACGGTTGGCGGGATCCTGAGGTGAAGGGCGGCATCGAGGTAGAAATCTCAGGACGCCTGACTGCACTGCTCGGGCCTAAAGCTTATCCGAACAAGGTCCGTGCAGTGGGGGGACCTGATGGTAGCGGAGGACCGCTACATCAAGCGACCCACTAAGGCGGAGCCGACGTTCCTGTTTCGTGCGAAGGCGGCTTGATCCGGGAACAGGCCTGATGCCGCAAGTCAGGCGGGGTTTGTGCACCTCCCTCCCCCCTCTAAGTCCCGCGGCCTCGCCAGCCTCTCCCCTGGCGTCGTCCTGTGCCGCGGCCTGCGCGAAGCGGAGTGGGCTGAGACGCACGAGCGCTGCCAGGAGTTCGTCGAGCGCTGGGGGATGCAGGCGCACGCGGCTGGGTGGGACACGCTGCGCCTTTTCGGGGTGTCTCCCGAATTCGGCGCGATCCGCGGTGACTGGAAGGGCCAGCTCATCCCGCTCATCGCCGACGTGACCGAGGTCAACGCCGAGTTCATCCGGATCGGTCCGTGGCGGGCGTTCTTGCTGCACCCGATCAAGCAGCAGGGCATGATCCCGATCTGGAGCTACGGGCGATGACCGGCGGCGAGGCCTTCCGAGCGAAACTCCTGACCGACGATGCGCTCGACGCGGCGATCGCCGCCTACCTCGCCGACCCGTCGGCGCCGGTGGTGCTCGAGATCGGGGACAGGCGCCTCGACGTCGCCGCGGCCGTCATGGCGCACCAGTGGTCGGCGGACGAGCTTGCGATCGAGGATGCGACACCGGCCCGGCGGCGGAATGCGGTGAGGACGGCGGTGCTGCTGGCAACTGTGGGGTGACAAGGCTTTCGGACTACAAATCAATGATCTCTCATCGCAGGTGCCCTTTTGGGCACCTGCGAGCGATCTAATTAGGTTTGTCCTGGGGTATTTGAATCAAGTTGATCTGTAATATTTCTGCCGACTGTGTAACAATAGACTGAACTCGGTATAATTCTGAGCTTAACTCCCTCAAGAACAATTTCATCGCTAATTGTTTTCGTAGTTAGAAAAGCACTTCTTACGTTTTTATGTTTTTTTAACATGAATTGAAGATGTTTATATTGATCATACGGCCTGCTATTATATCTATCAGACCATTTTACTTCACCGATCCAATCGGGCCGCTGGCTGTGCGATGACAACATCACTATATCAACTTCTCCTTCGTTTTTCCATCGAGCATATCGCAATTGTCGGAAGTTGATTGCATGTTGCCACTGAGAATATATGGCCGACTCGGCAAGATGGCATATTGCATCAGTGTCTTCTTCGTATACTGGCCCGAACAGGGCTGCTCGCATCGATGGATTGTTCAGGTATATCTTGAAATTTCTTTCTCTCTGTAGAGACTTGCAGTTTTCGTCAACGTGAGAAACTTTGATTATTAGAAATGCTTTTTCCAGATATTCAATGTACTTCTTGATTGTTGGCTTGGCCAATCCAGATCCTTGAGAAATATTTTCTAGATTTGCTTCGTGACCCGCATTATAAGCAAGGAATGAAAACAGCTTGTTAAGTTCTTGTATTTCTTCAATGCCATACAAGCTTGGGAGATCTTTCAAAAGAACTTTATCAATAATGTCGTTTCTAATAAACTGTTCGGGGTTGTTCCGTATAGCCGTGTTAATCACAGCCTCAGGATACCCTCCAAAATTCAAGTAATCTACAAACCTGGCATTTAATTTTTGAATATCGACAGGTGCAAAATAATGTAAAGCCACTCCCGGCAATCTCTCAGATCGCTCGCGGCGTTCGATTAATGCATCATCTTCGCCAAGAAAAACGAGAAACTCGTAAAAAGTCAGAGGGGGAAGCATAAATTCGGAGAACCTACCTGCCCCAGACTCTTGACTTTTCAGTCGTAATGCTGCGGCGGCAGACCCAGTGGCGACAAATTTTACATCCTTATAGCTATCAACAAGATCCTTGAGGTCTATTTCCCAGTCTTTCAGATATTGGATCTCATCAAATACGACAAGCTTTTGACCATTTTTTGCTGGCATCAACGACAAAAATTTTTCAAGCGAAATTCCTGAATATACTGGCGTATCAATACTGGCATACAAGACATTTGAAGGCTCTATTCCAGCAATCATTGCTTCATGCAATAGCTGTTTAATCATAAACGTCTTGCCGACCCGGCGGGGTCCAAGCAATATTGCGGCCCTTCGAACGGAAAAATTGAGAGCCAGCTGCTTGAACGGCTCGAAATACACCCGTCTTGGACTTGTGGCTTCTGGAATGGTCCAAACGCTGTTGACCCACCAGGGGTTATCGCGTTCGATCCTACGCTGGATGTCGATGTCGCTTATGGCTCGCATGTAACGCTCCGCTCGAGCCAATAGAGAAACGATCGTTTAGCTATTTGTCAATCATGGCTTAAGCCATTGATGCAGCTTGGTAATTTCCTGCAAAATAGTGAGCGTCCTTTCAGACGGCAGGCCTCAATGGCCCATTCTCCGATCGTTAAGCCGGCTGCGCAGCTACGACCGTCGGCACCTCGCTCAACCGTGTCGTGAACCGTGGCGAGCGCATCTCGAACTTGGTCGACCAGGTGCGCTTCTCCACCAACCCCGCCCGAGCCGGCACCACAGCACCACGCCCGAACCGGCTGTTGCAGGCGTCCATCGCCGCCATCAGCGCGCCGGACTTCTCCCGATCGAGGGCGCCGAACAACGGGCGAGGCGCGCCGTCGAGCGGCACGAGATCCTTCGTGACTAGCCCAGCCTTGCTGTAGCGCCAGGGCGTCGGCCCCTGTTCCTTCCAGGTCTTCGCCACACCGTGGAGCGCGGCCTGGATCAGGTGGCGGCTGTCGTTCGTCGCCTCGGGCAGGTGGACCACCGTCGAGACCGCGCGCATCGGGTCGCCCCGGTCGTGCTCGCTCGTGTGATAGAAGACGGTGACGGCCGAGACGGCGAGACCGTCGCGCCGCAGCTTCTCGCCGAGCCGTGTCGCGTGCGCCGCCACCGACCTCCTGGATGGTCTCGAGGATGGTCGCCTGGCGGTTCGTGGCACCGGCGTAGAACTGGGCCTCGCGCGAGGCGATCCAGTCGTCGGCCACCGAGTTCGCCCGGTCAAGGTCGAGCGACCCCTCCCAGCCGTCGGGGTCCTCCTCGAAGATCGGCGGGCCGTTGAGCGGGCGCGACTTCACCGCAGTTGCATACTGCATCAGAATGCGTTCGAGCAAATATCATGACGGAGCGGTATCATGGTACCACACAAAGTCGATCCATACTTGCTAATCTTTTTTCAATTGATGGCCGTTCCTAATGCGGCCCGGCAGGAAGGCAGTTCAATGAATCACAACCCCTAACTCCGATAGCCACAGTTGGTGCAAATGCCTGAAAACGTAACAGACGATATTCTTGAGAGATTTCTCAAATCGAAAGGCGCCACTAGAGATTGCGAAGCGTGCGGAGAAAACAAATGGATCGTTAGAGCTGACGACTCAGATGGCATATCCTTCTCGATGTCCTTACTTAAAACCGCGGATCATAAAGAATTGAACTTTGGGTTGGGAGTCTGCGGAGTTATATGCGGTAATTGCGCGAATATAAGAACTTTCTATAGGGGGTCGGTTCTGAGGTGGGGTCTTGAAAACAATCTTATAAAGCATGATGAAGGCGCAAAAAGCGAGAACGAAGATGAATGAGCCAGTTCAACAAATTCTATCAGCTGAAGTTGCCGATATTAAGAGATATAGGCGCCTAGAAGGAGGCAGAGGAATGGGCTCGTCATCAGGCGGCGGGGGAGGTTCGGATGATATAAGGGATCGCGTTGGCAATCTAGAGAGAGATTTCAATAAAATCATCGATCGTCTAGATGGTATAAAAAACTTGGTAGAAGGCGCCCGCTTAGATATCGATGGCAAACTCACAAAGATAGAGCTGAAGGCAAGTATTGTAGATACTAAGCTTGATGCCAAGGCTGGAAGTGCGGAACTCAATAAAATCGGCGGGGAGATCAATGCTAAAATGATCGGAATTGAAAGAGATTTGATTGGAAAAGCGTCGGCTTCAGACCTTAGTTTGGTTAAGGGCGGCATCGATAAGCTTCCAACGACAATTCAATTGCTAGGATTTATTGTCGCCGTATTTGTAGCCGCTGGCGTCGCCAAGCATTTTGGCTGGTAAGTCTCTTGTCTACGAGATCAAATATGGGAACTTTTCTCGTACATATTATATGTTTAAATGACCGCAATAAAACAAATTATTTTTTTGAGTTTTTGAGGGCAAAGATTAGAAGACAGTAAAGGCTAAGCGCCAACGCAATGCGATATACATCAACAGGACGCTAGATCAGGGGAAGTTATGAACGACAGTGAAAATCTAAAAGCTGCGATTGACAGGGCGGTGCGCCTCGCGCACGAATGGAGTGGGCAGCCAAAACCCAACGAGCCCATCGAGTCGTGGGATATCGACGCAATTGATGATGCCGTAAGAAAGATCAAGATACTTAGTAATATTGGTCAAGATCAAATAATTGAAACCGTAACGTATATATCTGAGGCGATCAAGCTTCCCGAAATTTCGTATCTTGATAGCACAAAAGAAGTTGTTGCTATGAAAGCGCGAGCAGGCGCGCTGTCTCAAGCTCTCTGGGAAGTTGGCAAAACTGCACATGAAACCGCTGCCGGAACATCTAACATACTGACAATCTCCCCTAAGGATAAAAAATTTGCCGACTTAGTCGAAGAATTATCAAATAGCATTACACAGGCGACGGATCGAATATTAGAATTAGAGAATATGATCAATGAAAATCCAGTTGAATCAAATGCTTTGCCTATGATCTCCGCAACAGCGGACGTTGGCTATCTAAAGCAGAAATTGCAATTGGCATCGGAGTTGATTAAGTCTTCTGTGAAGGTAAGCGTAAAATACATACAGGGAATTTTGTCATCGGCGAGAGACAATGCCGAAAATATATTGAGTTTGGTTGGTGGGTGGCTTACCAGTTTCGGCCTGAAAATCAAAAAGATAAGCTTGGGGATCGCGTCGGCAACGACAAAGGCGTTCAAATCAGGGGTTGCGCTTGCTAAGCGCCTTTTACTAGGCGCAGATGAAGTTCACAGTCCACCAGCCACCGATACGGTACGTCTAGAGCAGGGAGTTCCCTTCAGTTTTTCAATATCACAATCGGAATTACAAGAGGAGATGTTGACGAAGATTGTTGCGGAAATAATTCGTATAACGAAATCGAAAAACTTAGTAGGCATTTACATCGACAAATTCGAAATTCTGGGTTCGGAAAAAGACAATGGCACTGGAGTAATTTCTATGACGATTTATAAAGCCGATGAATATAGAGAGTGGGGTTCGCGTGGGGTGATATGCAGTGTCTCGTTGAAGAAGGAGCAATATATTGTATTTGAGCAATTGGAGTTTCAGACGAAAGTAAAGGCGAAAGTTGCGCTTTATATCGCCCAGGGTGACGTGGGAAAAACATAGTTGTCGATAATAGCTGTAGACCAAAAACGAAAGGACGAACAGCAGCATATTGAGCGGCGCCAGTGCAAAGCAGCCCTATCGCAGCGCGTGAACCGTGAACCGACTAAACCGAGGACACCAGTCGCCGAGACCGACGATGGCGCCTGCCACTCCGACCATCTCCGCAACCTCCGCCCGGTTCAACTGATCCGGGAGGAAGTCGACGAAGATCTCTGCGGACCAGTCCTGGAAGACCGGTCGTGTTCTCATGACCCGCGCTTGCCCGCCGCGCCTAGAGGCGGATCCGTAACGCGCTAGCGGGCGCCGCGTGCCAGGAACTCGCCTCCGATCCGAAATTCCGATAAGTCCATCGCGCACCTCGGCGTCCGAGCCGCCACGGTAGCACATGCGCCAGGGCGTCGACCGTTGAGCTGATCTTACCCTCCGCCGCCTGTCAGGCGCCACCCGCGCGCCGACCGCGGACCCCGCGAGTCGCCTGACGCTGGGCCAGACGCCCGCATCCACTCTAGTCCAGTGGCGATGTGAACGAGGCCGTTGGGCTCGACCGGCAGACCGCGCCGCAGCAATCCTCGCCGCCCGCCGGACTCGCTCACGCCCACGCGCCGGCAGAAGGCCTTCGGGCTCTCGTATCCCTCGGGTGGGCGCCCCCGGGGCGGGGCCCTGTTCCGCGCCCACCAGGACAGGGCGTCGTCGACGGGCACGGTCCCGTCCGGGTGGGAAGGCATACCTCGCTTCAGCGCGGCCCTCACGACGCCGACGGTCACGTGCAGTCTGGCTGCAAAGGCTGCCACTGCCTCTCCCTGGGGCAGCAGCTTCTGCGCCGGGACCGGTTCGGCGGCCCGAGTCCGCGCCGCCCTATCCTCGGCGAGCCAGGCGAGCCGCCGCCGGCCGATCCGGAAGACTGGTCCGGCGACACCCGCATGCTCCGTGACGCCCGGCAGGGTGCCGGCCGGCGGGGCAACCTCGAACCAAGCCGAGGGCTTCCGGGGTGGCGCTTCACGGCGCGGGCGGTCGGCGCCTGGCGCTCCTCCCGCGGCTGCGGCTCCTCGAGCAGCACGCTCCACCGCGCCACCTCGCGGCCGGTTAGCTCGGCGCGATCGTCGGGCAGCATCACCACCCGCCACAACCCAAAGCCTGCACCCCAGGAGCCCTACTCATGGTATCGATGGCGCTCGCTCGCATTGGCCCTCCGCGCTCTTCCCCGCATGTCCTGCTCGCTCTTGATGCTGTGAGAGAGCACTTTGCCGCATCCATTTTCCTGGATCGAACCCGGAAGGCTCTTTTCTAGTAGCCTGTGCCGATAGCGCCATTACCGCCATTAGGTGGCCGATTTCGGCTTTCCGAATGATCCTGCGGCTTTCGTGCTTTCCCCACCTCACGTGCCAATAGTGTCATTAGCGCCGATAGGTGGACGAAGAAGGCGGCATGCAGCCGTAGGCGCGGCACTCCAGCGCTTTGAAGACGAGGCACCAAGACCGCTCGCCACCATTGGTGATATGCTGATTGCTGGAAGCTAGCTCAGCCAGGAGATGCGGCGCACCGCGCTACGCTCCTCGAAACGGTCGCAGGCTGGAAGGTTTAGATCGTCCGATGACCTCCGCTGCGAGTTCCTGGGGGCCCTTTGATCCGCACCTCGACGAGGCCGAGCGCCGCGCTCGCCTGCGCTGTCTTCGTGGCCTTGCCCGCGTCCTGTCCGGCCCGCGCGCCGCTGACCTCTGCAACCACCTCGCCGCGGCCGAGCATGATGCAAGCGCCCTACCCCTCGCCCTTGCCGCCCTGGACCGCATGCCTTCCGTCGATCGCCGGCAGATCGTCGCGACCTACGGCGCCGTTCACCGCCCCGCTGCCGAAGGAGATGTCGAGTGAGTGCCGCCGCCGCCTTCGATAGCGACAGGTTTCGGAAGTGCATGGCCCTCGCCATCGGCGGGGCGACAGAAGGCGAGCGCAAAGCGGGGCGAGCTGCCGCCGCCCGTGTGGCCGTGGCCGCCGGCCTGTCGTTCGAGGAGGCGGAGCGCCGCGCAGGTCGGGGTTTCGATCCGGGCGGCTTCGAGGACGCCTTATCGGAAGCCGTGTCGCGCGGTGCGGCCGAAGCTGTCGCCGAGGCGATGCGGAAGGCCAGGGAAGCCGCAGCACATCAGGAGGCCCTTCGCGACGAGGAGCGCCGGGAGGCCGCCAGGGAGCGCCGCCGTCAGGCAAAGGCCGCAAAGCAAGCATGGGCCGCCGCCGAACACGAGATGGCCGAGTGGCCCGAGCGCGCCAAGGCTGAGCAAGCCGAGAGGGACCGCTTGTGGGCCGAACAGCGCGCGGCGCGACAGGCCGCCGAGACGATAGGAGCGAGCACATGACCGAACCCCGCACCGCCTATCACGCCGGATTGTGGGACGCTGTATTGGTCGCCGTCGGCGCGGCCGATGCGATCGAGGCTCGGCCCGATGCCTCCACCTTGCGCCAGCGGTCCGCTGCGGAGGCCCTGCGCGGCTTTGCCGACGGCATCCGCGCCAATCTCCTGCCTGAGCCCCGAAACCCTGTCCTTGAGGCCCTGAGGGCAATTCGCGCCGAGCCGGGCGAGGAAGGCGAGATCCGTGTCCCGAGTGCGCCGGCCGGCTGCACTGGACGAGAGACCCGGGCAACGGCCATGTATGGGGCCAGTGTGAGACTGACGATTGCCTCAGGTGGATGCAATGACCCCTGTATTCCACCTGCACATGCAGGAGACGAACCTTGGCTAAGGCAGGCACATTCCCGAAAGGGCAGAGTGGGAACCCTGCCGGCAAGGCCAAGGGCACCCGCAATCGTACGACCATGGCTATGCAGCAACTACTTGAGGGCGAGGCGGAGAAGATCACCCGCAAGGCGGTAGAGCTGGCCCTGCTCGGCGATACCGTCGCCATCCGCCTGTGCATGGAACGCCTGGTGCCAGTTCGGAAGGATCGGCATGTGCAATTCGACCTGCCGGACATCGAGAACGCGGGCGACATTCCGAAGGCAACCTCTGCCTTACTGAAGGCCGTTGCGTCGGGCGAGATCACGCCCGCCGAGGCCGCCGACATCGGCCGCGCCGTGGACGCTCACCTGAAGGCGATCGAGACGCACGAGCTGACCGAACGCCTCAACCGCCTGGACGGAGCCGACGATCAATGAGCCTCGCTGCCCTACACCGCCGCCTTGACCAGATCGAACGCCAGCGCGGCATGAGCGGCGCCATGGAGCAGATGAGCGACGCGCAGCTGTGGCGCATCATCCGCCGGGGCTACCCCGTCCTTGTCCAGGAGCACGGAAGCCTGCCCGCCGCCGTCAGGCACCTTCGAGCGACCGGCGATGCCGGCCTTGCCGACATTATCGAGGAAGACACCGGGGGCGCCGATGCTGTCCGCCATTAAACGCTGCATCGCACGGCTTGAGCAGCGCGACCGTGGCCGGCTTCGTGGCGTACATCGCTACAGCGACGAGGAGTTGGACGGGCTGATTGCCTGGCACCAAGACCTCGACCCGGGCCGGGCGGATCTCGACCAAGCCCGCGAGGAATGGGCCCTTGACCTCATGCGCAGAGAAGGGTTGATCCGATGAGCCTTGCAGACCTTCGCCGCCGTCTTGAGCGCGTCGAGGCTATCCACGTCGTCGAGGCGCCGCGGGCGATCCTTGCCGATCGGCCGATGAGCGACGAGGAGGGCGCCGCCGCCCTCCGGGACTGGCGCAAGTGGGCGGCCGATGGCCGGGCGAGCCTTCACCGGGGCATCCTGTACATCGCGGAACCGCGTTCGCCGACCGAGGCCGAGTGGGCGGCGGATCACCTCCAGCCGCACTAAGCGCCGCTCAGCGCCCCGAGCAGGTCGCGAGTGCTCAATTGCAGCCGCCGAACCTCCGCCCGCAGGGCCGCAGCCTCCTTGGTCCGTAGGCCATCCCGATACCGGCCGTTGGCCTCACCCTGCGGTGCGCCGCTTCCCTGGGCGCCGCCGTGCATTCGGCACCGGCGCTTCCCGCTCACTGCCGGCGACCGGCATTCGATCCCCTGCCTGGTCTTGGCACAGCATCGGGGCGCTAGGCGGAATGGCGTGGGTTGCCGGGCCAGTGAGTGCATGGGGTTGATGTTCCTTTTCGAGAGGCCCCCCGGGGTTCGGGGCGGTGACGCTGCCGACGATGGCTTGGCCGCCCTGGTAGACGTGGACGTGCTCGACCCGGACCGTCTGGGCTCCACTGCGCCGGAGCTTCGCCAAGGCCTCAAGCTGTGTCGTGTAGGTGCGCAGCATCTTCGTGGCGAGTGTCCCGGCCGCCTCCATCCGGGCGGGGCTGTCTGTGGTCGCAGCCTGCGACAGGCAACGCATGGCAAGGTGATGGGTCGCGGCCATCTGAACGGCAAGTTGGCCCTCTATCTCGTTCTCGGGCCGGACCGCATCGACACCGGCGAGCATCGCGTTGAGGGCGAGCTGCGGCGTCGGGTTGTCCTTGGCGATCATGACGGTGAGCTTGCTCAGCTGCGCCACCGCAAATTCGTCGGACCGGCTGCCCATCGCATCGGAAAGACGAACCAGCCAGCCCCGCGGATCATCGTGCGGTGATCCCAGGTCCGTCCCGCCTTCCGGTCCGACTTCGAGGGAGGCAGACACTGGAACGTGCCACGCAGTACCCCGGGCATCCGCCGCCAGCATTCGAGCGGTTTCCTCATCGGAGCACTTCGGCCTCGCCGGCCGCTTCCTCGACGCCTTAGCCGCCGCCGGTTGTTCCTGCTTAGGCATGGTCGGTGACCCGTTCTGGGTTGAAATACTTGATCTTCAATCAAGCCGCCGCACCCGCGACCCCGGCCCGCAATGAGCCTCCCGCTCTACCAACCCGCGCTTAGCCAGGAGGACGATAACCCTCGACGGATTGGCTGCCTCACCAGCCCTGCGGGTTGGCCTGACCGTGTTCGGCGATCGAGGAGCTTCCCACCGCAACCGCCACCGACGCACCCGCTCCCGCTCCCGCTCCCCAATCTGAGCTTCCCGCACGGCGATTCCACCAACGGCGAAGTGATGCCCGGCCGCGACAAGTTCCCGGAGATGGGCGATCTGCGCGCGGTTGGCACGGTCGAAATGCCGTTTCATCCTCTCGGCGCGACCGATCGGCAGCGGCCCCATGACGGCCAGAACCTCAGCCGGCGTGTGCCAGCGCGGCGCCCCGCCCTCGTCGAGGCGCACCAGGGCCGACAGGAACGCCCCTTGCCTGATCCCCAGCCCGCGGCTCACATCGGCTCCTAAGTGTAGGATTGCTCATCAAGATCTACTCCGGATTGCGCTTCGTCAGCAAGCCAGAAGCAGTCCTCAATGGGCTTGGTATAGCGAAGGGGCGCAGCGTTCTTGCGAACGCTCCTCGTAGCTTGGACAACAGCTTCATTTATTTCAACGCCCTGATGCGCCAGCATCGCTGCCTCACTGATAATCTCGTCACGCAAATCATCTGGATGATGCCGCGGAACAGCCAGAGTGACGGCTGCCAAGAGCGCATGCCCAGCCGCTCGTGGCGAAGCGGTCGCCAGCACAGACCCGCTTGGACGCACCGGTTCAGTTTGCTTTGTAAGGCGCTGTGTCCGTGGAGTCCGGCGGCGAGGTTTGGCACGAGCAGCGCGATTGTGGAATGCTGCAACACACGGTGATTTTTTATATCCTTCTGACGGCGGGCAAAATTTCTGAGGCCGCCCTCTCCAGATACGCGTGATTTTCCCGCAGAACTGACAACTTGGTTTTTCTTCCTCGTTATCGTCTTCATAAATTGTCTTGATTTCCTCACAAGATACAACGGCGTGCGCCGCAGATTTTGCCTCAGCCCGCGCTTTCCTTCTGATTTCACTATTACGCCGCTCGCGGAAGCGTTGCGCACAAGAATATGATGTTGAAGTTTTTATCCAAGAACAAAAACGTTGCGGTTTACCGTTCCAAATCCGTGTGGGCTTTCCACAAAACTCACAAGTCGGCGGCTCTGCGGGCTCGGGCACTGATCGCGTCTCAACCACAACAGGCGCCGGTTGGGCCGCTTGGTTTGCGTACCGCGGTACAGAGATTGCCTCAAAGCTCCACAGAGACCGCAGTCCAGCAGCGTCCGCGGCGTGCGCCTGCGCTATGGCGGCTTGGTAGGCTGCTTGTTGCTGTGCGACGGCAGCCCACCGTTCGGCTTGTGCCGCCTGCTCTTCTGCGGATCGGATCAACCAATCCGCTTCGGCGGGGTTGCGAGGCATCATCTTCAAGCGCCCTCTGATCTGATAGGGCGCAAGGATGCATAAATCAGTCAATACCGATCAATTATCCGAGATATGGACCCACATTAATTTTTGCGCGTCGCCTTGGTCTCAATTTGATTAATGCATCAAAATATTCACATAAGATCACTCTTATTCGAGCTTCAATTTTCATACGGACACCAATTGGCCTATCGCCCGGTCAAGCTAGCTAGCGGCTTCAGGCTCGTTCGCAACCGAGTTGGCTTAGGTCCAGGGTCGATCGACGTAGACAGACCGCCCTCCCCTGCCGATAGCCCCCTACCGGCCAATAGCGCCATTAGTGCCGGTAGGTGCGGATCTCGTCCTACCCGGACGCCTTGAAGCGCCTTCGCTCATACCGGCTCTCTGTGCCGATAGTGCCATTACCGCCTTTAGCTGTTGCCCTCACTCTAGGGAGTGAGGCCAATCGTCGAGGAGAGCACCTACCCATCGGCGGTAAACCGGCTCGCTCTTTCGCTCTGGCGGGAGTATCTTTAGCTCAGTTGCGTCCGTGCAGCCGCTTCTCAGAGGAGCGCTCCATGCCTGAGATCCGCATCGTCGGGACCGAGGACGGCACCTACACAGTCTACTGCGGCCAAGAGGTGATTGCCTCAGGGCTCACCCACGGCCAAGCCATGGCTCATTTGGTTCACGAGGGCGCGCGGCTGGGCTGAATGATCATCCCCTCTGAGATGACGAGATCCGCCTTTCACGGTGATGGCGGACCTTTGCCTGCTGCGGCGGTGTTCACCTCAGCAACCCACAGGATGCGAGTCGCCCAAGGTTTCATTCGGCACGAACGGCAACGGTTCGTCAAACTTAGGCTGGGTTGGCCTGCGCCGCGATGCGGGAAAGGTCGCCCCATGAGCATCCCGTCTGTCGTCCTCGAATGGTCCAAGGGCTTCGCCAGCCTCTCCCCGGGCGTGCCGCCCTGTCCTGGTCTGCGCCCTGACGAATGGGCCGAGACGGCACCGGCGCTGCGGCGAGTTCATCGAGCGCTGGGGGATGCAGGCGCACGCGGCCGGATGGGAAACGACGCATCTCTTCGGCGTGAGCCCGACCCTCGGCACGACCCGCGGCGGCTGGACCGGCCATCTGATCCCGCTCACCCGGGACGTGACCGAGGTTACCGACGAGTGGATCAGGATTGGGAACGGGTGGGCGTACAAGGCGCACCCGGTCAAGCAACAGGGAATGGTCCCGGTGTGGAAGTTCGAGCGATGACTACCACTTCCGCGTCAGGTTCGGAAACGCGCCCGAGGCGAGAAGAAAGGCGCCCAGGAAGGCCATAAATCCTGCGGGGACTGTCGCACGGATCAGAAAGCGTCCGGCTTCATACTCAAACAGGAGGATCCGGGCTGCGAAGTAGAGGAGACCGGCGCCGATCGCTGCACAGAGTAGGCGTCTCCAAACGGGCATTGTCGCTTCCCCGAACTCGTCTCGCGCGCATCGGCGCCAGACTTCCTACCTCTCAGCGTGGACCAAAGGAACCCGCTCCCCGAGTGCCCCTTGAAGGCGTTCGCCCGGCGGATGTAGCCGACGACCGTGCGCGTATCGCGGTGGCCGCTCTGATCCATAATGCGGGCGAGATCCGCCCCGCGCTCCGCTGCGGTCGTGATGTAGCCAGCCCGCAGCGAGTGCGCCCCAAACGTGGAGGCATCGAGCCCGGCCGCGGTCGCGTGCTTCTTGATGATGTCAGCGACGGCTTGGCAGGTCAGGCGGGGTGCCCCCCTCTCGGGTTCGGTGGAGGGGGCAGACCCTCCCCCATTGCGTGGGAGGGTCGAAACCTCCCCCCTCTGGGGATGGGGGGGTGCTCCGCACCCGCCCCGAGCGCGACACCGGCCGGAATACGGGTCCTTCCGTAATCCCCGCCGCATCGAGCCAGTCGCGCAGCAGGGCAACCGGCTTGATGAAGCGCCCATGCGAAATGGCATACTCGAACCCGGCACCCTCCTGATCGACCTTGGACCGGCCTGCTGAACGTGTCCTCCTGAAGTACCAGCCCCCGATCATGGAGCGGTGCGTGGGCAAGCGCGGGACGGAAGGCACCGAGGAGGAGTAGGGAGCGTGCAAGCTCGGCTGCCTCACAGCCGGCATAGATAGGGCACGTTCGCGAGCGGGGCGGAGCCGAACACGGCCTGCAGGGTCGCCAGGTTACGAGCGGACACGGCATCAATCACCATATCCGAATGCCTGAAAGTCCGGCCTTCGGTATCGAAGAAGGCGAGCCTGGCGGCGATGCGCTTGTCCGGCCGGTCCACGATGACGAAGCTGTTGAGCGACGTGTATGGCGAGTACGGTCCGGCGAGCCACCCGCTCACGATCGCTCGCCCGCCGGGAACGGCGGCCATGATGTCGTCTCCCAGCATCAGTGCGGCCCAGATCTGGGCATCGAACGCCTCGATCGATCGCTGGGATTGGGACACCACGGATACGAGCGGCATGTTATTGACCACCTGCGTCCACCAGTCCTGCGACAGGGCCGACATGTTCTGAGGCGGCGCGGCAATCCTCCTGATGACGGCAGCGCAGATAGACTCGGCCTGCGTCGGCGTCGTGGGCGAGGTGGTTACGGCGAAGACGCCGGCACGACTCTGCAGGAAGGGGTTTGTCATCGCTCTCACTCTCGGTGCGACCTCGCGGCGGGTAACACCCGCACCGCTTGTGGAAATGAGTGCAGGGGTCGTCCCAACGATTGATGAATGCAACTCCCGTCTCTGCTCCCGGGCCGCTACCGTGACGGCGAGGCGACGAGCGGTGAAGGGTCGGAGCGAGGCATTCGTGTTATGCGGAGGCCTCATGCAGCCGGGAGGTGCTCGACCGGCTAATGGTCGACACGATGAACGAGGGGCTGCGCCGGAACGGCAAGCCGCCCGTGATGAAGCGCCGACCACCAGGGAAAAGTAAGGTGGCGATGGACTGGACCGCTGCAGCCAACCGGGCCCGCCAGCACCTCGGGAAACGCAAGCGCACGTTCTCGGAGACGCAGTCCCTCGAGCTGATCGATTTCTTCGCCGAGCACGGGACGGTCACATCGGCTCAGATGCAGCAGCACGGGTCGGCCGACTTCGTCGGGACCATCCTCGGCCACGTTACGACGGCGGTTCATGGCGGGGGCCGCGTGCCGAAGGCGGGCGGCTGGTACCGGACGGAGGCCGCCGGCTCGATCTACGTCATCGATCCCGGGTTCGCCGAAGCCTGGAAGGCGGGGTAGCCCAGCGCCACGACCGCAGCGGGGGCGATAACGAAGGCGAGTAGCGCGTACTCGTTCACGAAATGGCTTTCCTAACGAACTTCACGCCGCCTCCGGCACAGGCTGGATCCCCTCCAACTCGGCACCGATCTCGGACAGCAGCGTCTCGCTCTCGAACCGGGTCTGGAGGTTGAGCCAGAACAGGTGCGAGGTGCGGAAATAGCGCCCCAGGCGCAAGGCGGTGTCGGTGCTGATGCCGATCTCCTCCTTCACGATCCGCTCTATGCGCGAGCGTGGCAGGTTGAGCGCCTTGGCGACCGCTCCGGCGGAGAGACCGAGCGGCACCATGAATTCTTCCCGTAGCACTTCGCCCGGGTGCAGCGGCGGCAGAACCGTGACGCCCTCGGTGTCGTCGAAGGACCGCCGTAGAGCGTCGAGCGTGATGATGTCCGACATGGGTAGCCCTCTCAGTGGTAGTCCGTGAACTCGACACGCTCCGGACCAGCATCGGTCCAGACGAAGCAAATCCGGAACTGCGCGTTGACCGCGATGGCGTGCTGTCCGGCCCGGTCCCATTCGAGCGGATGCAGCCGGTTCGAGGTCGGGATTTTCAGGTCGTCCAGCGAGGTCGCGCCGTCCAAGGCGATCAGCCGACGGCGAGCCGCCTTGAACAGGTCGGCCGGGAACCCCTTCGGGCACCGACCCCGGAACACGGCTTCCGTCATGCGGTCGTGAAAGCTCTGGATCATCACGCCCGCCGTGTTGCATCTAGTGCTACATGTATCACTTATTGCAACATCGTCGTCAAGGGCGGGGATGCCCCTCAGTGCTCATCCCGCGTCCCGTCCGCCCGGGGCCGGAAGGGCAGACGGTAGAGTCGGCACCCGCCTTCCAGGGCCTCAGGGTCCTGCTGGACAGGCGCGCGGACGATGGCGGGCACTCCCCCGGCAGCTATACCCGCCCCGCACCTCATGAACCTACCCGGGAAGACCTCCGCCAGCTTCTCGGTGGGCCAGTAGTGTTCGAGCGGCATTCCCCGGAAGGGGCGGAAGCGGCCCTACTGAGAGCATCCCATAGCTCGCTCCATCTTCTTGATGCTGGCAATCTCCGCCCGATCCCGAGCGGACAGAGGTACATCGGCCTGATCGTCGAACTTGCAGCCAGCGTTGCCGAAATTCTTGATGGCTGCGGCAGTCTTGAAGCAGTATCCTGCCTCCTTGTAGATCATGTTCCTTTGATACCAGAACTCGTCGCATGACTGCGCCATGCTGGGAACTGTGCCGAGCAAGAGGAGCACGGCTGAGATAGCTGTCGTTCTCATATCTACACCTAGTTCGTATGGATGGGGACTGATAAAAAGATTGAAGCGCTTCAATGCTCCTCGCGCGTGCCGTCCGCCCGATTGCGGAAGCGGATGCCGGCGCCGCCGCCGTTCTCGGGGATGAACTCAAGTCCAGCGGCTTGCATTACCCGCACGATGTCTGCCAGCGTCCTATCGTAAGGCTTGCGCTTTTCTGTCTCAAAGTCGGCAAGTGTCTGTCGAGAAACGCCGCTTTTCTCAGCCAAATCTTCGCGGCTCCAATTAAGCATGGCGCGTCCGGCCCGGCACTGCATCGGACTTAGCATTTTTCAGCCCAACCTCGTACTTTTCGTATTGCGCTATCGCCCAACCTCGTACTATATAAACGACATCAGCCGCGACGCCAAGGCCAAGCCGATGTCCGCCACCCGCTCCCTCTACTGGGCTACCGCGATGAAGGAGATCCAGGCCGATCGCGCCAAGCGCCCCGCCGGCCTCCTCGCCGCTCAGGGTCTCGTCGCCGCCACATCCGCCAAGCGCCGGCCGCTCGTCGTCGGTGGCGAATACGACCGCGCCGCCATCATGGCCGCTGCCAGCGCCGCCGCGAAGGTCCACCAGGGCCGCTTCGGCTGCACCTGGCAGGCCGCTCTCTCCGTCACCCTCAAGGCCACCTGGCAGCTCGCCAAGGCCGCCCGCGCCGCCAAGGCGCACTGATCCGCCCGGGGCGGCACCCCGGACCCTTCACCCACCACAACCCGCCGACTTCCAGCCCGGAGCCCCGCTCATGGTATCGATGACGCTCGCCCTCCTCACAGCCCTGCCCGCCCGCCGTGCCATCGTGGCCGGCGCCGCGGCCCTCCTCGCCGCCCCGGTGGCGAAGGCTGCCCCGGCTGCCGCCGCTGCGGTCCTCGCCCTGCCGGCGCCCGTGGCCGTCGCAGACCCGATCCTCTCGGCCATCCGCGCCCACCGCCGCGCCTGGGCCGCCTTCCAGATCTCCCCCGACGAAGAAGCCGAGGGCGCCGAACATGCCGAGTATGAGGCCGCCATGCGCCTCCTCGGCACCGCCTGCGCCACCCGGCCGGGTGCCCACGCCCTGATCGCTCACCTTCGCTGGTACGTGGAGGAGGAGGGCACCAACCTGCTGACGTGCGGTCTCGGCGGCTGCGACCTGGGCGACCTGATCCGCGCCCGCCTCGCCGAACTCGTCATGTTCGTCCCCGAGGCCTCGCCCCCGGCCGTGATTGCGCTCCCGGCGCCCCGTGGCCCGAGCCCGCTCCTCGCCGCGATTGAGGACCATCGCAGCGCCAACCTCGCCGTGTCGCAGGCCGTGCGCGACTACGTGAGGGCGGAGAAGGACAGCGCCCCGGACGAGCGCCTGATGCTCGCCATCGCCGATCGTGCCGGCGACGAGGAGGTTGCCGCCCTCAACGCCCTGCTGGCGCTCACTCCGGCCAATGCCGCCGAGGTGCAGACCCTCGCCGCCTACCTCGCCACGGTCGCGCAGGACTTCGACAAGCACGCCTTCGGGGCGTGGCTGTTCGAGCGCTTCGCCGTGATGCTCGCCAACGCATCGGCTCAAGCGTGAGGGCCGACACGATGTCCTCCGCTCCCCGCCGCACCGTGCCCGCCACCGCCCCGCAGGCGCCCGAGGGCCGCCGCTACTTCCCCGCGCCCATCTATGGGCGCCAAGCCCCCACGCTGCCGCCTGACGAGCCCGTGCCTGGCACCGTCGAGGAGTGGGAAGCCGTCACCGCCGTCCGGCCGGACACGCCCCACGTCCGCGCCCTGCGCTTCCTCAGCACGGCCGGCGATCTCCTGGCCGCCATCGTCCTGATCGGCGGAGGCATGGGGCTGATCGGCCTCGCCACGCACCTCTGAACTTGCGGTCGTGATCGGCCGCCATCTGGCTCCTTTGCTATCAAGCTCACAGGATCACTTGCCATGAAGCTCGCTATCAAGCTCCCCCGCCGCAACCCCGACGCTCCCCGCCCGTCCCTGCGGGATCGGCTCGCCACCCTGAAGGGATCGGCCGCGAAGGTGATGCGCCGCCCGCCCGCCGGCATCGTCCGGCCGAAACTCCCCGGCGCCGGCACGCCGTCAAAGGCCGTCGCCGCTGCGCTGGCCGCACACGAGATGGCCTATGGCTATGCCCTCTATACCGAGGCCTACGGGCTCCCGGATGCTGCCGAGCGGCGGCAGGCCGAGGAGGAGGCCTTCCGGGCGCTGCTCCACACGCCGCTGCACTCGGATGCCGATCGGACCGCCTACGCGGCGGCCGTCATCTCGCGCCAGATGAATTCCCTCGGCGACGCCAGCGCGACCGAGCGGGATCACCCGATGGCCGTGGCCTTCCGCAACATCAGCTATGGCGAGCATGCCCGGGAACCGGAGGCGATGCGGCATGTCGGCCGCCCGGCCGAGCGCCAGCCCGCCGCCGACCCGATCCTTGCGGCCATCGCGGCCAGCAGGGCGGCAAGCGCGGCGTTTGATGCCCTGGAGGACAGCACGCCGGGGACGGGGCTCACCCCGGAGCAGCACGAGCGTGAGGCCGCTCTTTGCGAGGCTGACATGAAAGCGCAGAAGGCCGTTTGGCAGACCGTGCCGACCACCCTGGCCGGGCGCCGTGCCCTCGTCGAGTTCGCCCGCTTCCGGGTCGCTCGGGTCACCCAACCCAACGGCGATGTGGACGACGCCGGCTATCTGCTCGGCAAGATCCTCGACGCCTTCGCGGCCATGGTCGACGCGGACCCGACCGAGGCGCCCACCCCCGCGGCGCAGGCCGCACCGGCTGTTGAGGATCGCGCCCGCCTGTCGGCCGAACAAATCGACCTGTCGCGCCTCGACGTGTTCCAGCTTTCATCCCTGTTCGAGGCCTTCCAGGTCGCGAAGTTCTCGTGGGAAGGCGTGGTGGCACGCCCCTATAGCTCCGAGAACGAGCCGGGCGAAGTCAAGCGCCTGACAGAGTTCGGTGAGGCGGCCGAGTTCGAGGAGCTGCGCGCAGTCTGGATCATTGACCGCATCGAGCGCGAGATTGCGGCCCGCACGCCCCAGGATAGCAGAGAGCGTGACGAAATCCTGATGGTCCGCACTCAGCAGGAATTCAGGTGCAACGCTCGTATCCACGATAACGCACTGTTGCTCGACATCGCTCGCGCCTGGATCGTCTAGGCCGCCCTCTCTTCCCTCCCCGCCATCATCTTTCCATCCGCCCCGGCCTCCCGGGGCAACCATGGAGCACGCCCGTGCCCTCTCTCAACCTGCGCAACGTCCTTCGCCGCAACCCGAACCGGCCGAGCCTCCGGGATCGTGCCGCCGCCCTGAAGATCGCGGCCGGGCTGGTGATCCGCCCGCCGAAGTCGGAAGTCGTCAGCACCACCGCCCCCGTGGAGGCCGGCGCCATCCTGGATCGCATCCTGATCTTCCGGGTTCAGGAGCTTGTCGCGATCGAGGCCAGCCAGGACTTGGTCCTGAAGGTCACCAGCTTCGCGGATGCCTACGACTCCCCGGATTGGGTCCGAATGGAGGGTGACCGCGAGAAGACCCTTGCGCAGGTCATCGCGACCCGGGCGCACACGATGGAGGGCGTGACGGCCAAGGCCTCCCTCCTCAACTTGGAGAGCGTCAAGAACTTCCAGAAGCCGTTCTACAGGCTGTCGCAATCGATCGCGGCTGATGTGGCCGCCCTCGGTGTCCTGCCGCGACCGGAGCAGACGGCATCGCAGACGGCGGGCCACGTCGACCCCCACGTTACCCTTCTGCCCACCCTGCGGCAGGCCTTCGCCTGGACCCGCGAGGCGCATCCGTTCGGTGACAGACCGTCGAACTCGCCTGAGTGCCGCGCGCATACCGCGGTGATGGAGCATTGCTGGGACCTGGCGCGGCGCATCGTGGACCTGCCGCCGCCCTCCACGCTCGCCGGGCTCGGCGCGCTGGCGCTGGCGCTGTCCGTCTATGCCGAGGAGATCATTGGCAGGCCGCTGGACGACGGCTTGGACGACCAGCGCTATCCCGAGGAGCGGCGCCTTGTGGCCGCAACCCGAGCGATGATGTCGGTTGCTGGCGTCGACCCGCTGCCCGGATGGGTCGGGTTCGAGGTGGGGCCGGATAGCGACGCGGGATGGGAGGCGGTGAAGGCGCAGGCGGGCAAGGGCTCGGCCCCGGCCTGGGCGCTCGCCGGCAAGTCCGGCCCCGACGACGCTTCGGAGGCCTGATCCGTGTCGAACGTGCTCACCTTCCAGCCGCGCCCTCGCCCGGCCGCCCCGCGCGACGCGCAGGCCGCCTTCCGCGAACAGATCGAGGTGGCGGCGCAAGCCGCCCTCGACACCGCCGACAAGCTGATCGCGATCCTCAACGAGATGGATGGCGATCCTGACCTTGAGGACGGCGGAGACGCCGAGCCGTCCCTTGGCGCCCCTGAGGGCCACGCCTCGCAGATCGTATGGCTGCGCGGCTCCGACGCCGACCACGAAATCACCACCCCGGAGCGCCGCCGATGAAGACCGCTGCCACCGCCCGCCTGTCTCTCGCTCTCGGCCAACCCCGCGGCGTCGCCTTCGGCCTGATGCGCCTCCGGGCCATCCGGCGCCAGGTGCTCGCCAAGGCGGGCCACGAAGCCGGCCGCGGCAATGTCGTCACCGCTGCCGTTCTCGTCGTCCTCTACCTGGCGGGCTGCTGACCATGCCGACCGTGATCCCCGCCACCGAGCCCCGGCTGTCGCCCCGCCAGATCGCCCGGTTCCTATGGCTGTGCATCCGGGTCCGCTACCTGTCGCGGCGGATGGAGCGCGCGAGTGTTCGTGTCGGCCGGCTCGGCGTCGATAAAGCCGGCGGCCGGCTCCTCTACTTCGCCGATCGCTGGCTCGCTTGCCACGCCGAGGCCGCCGAGCTGCTGCAGTGTGCCGAGCCGCCGGAGGTTGCGGAGGTGCGCAAGCTGTTCGAGACCCGCCCTGCTGCCCCGGTCGCCATGGCAGAGGAGATCTGAGCATGCCCCGACTTTCTGAGCGCAATGAAGCCAGCCGCCGTCCGCTCATCCGGGAGAAGCCCGCGCCTCTCGCATATAGGATCAACGACGCCGCGGCGGCCATCGGGATCGGCCGGACCAAGATCTACGAGCTAATCGCAGCAGGGAAGCTCAAGGCCGTGAAGCGGGACGGGGTGACCTTCATCAGAACCGTGGATCTGAACGCCTACCTGGACGGCGACGATCTGGGCGAGAAGGGTTCGACGCCTCAGGGTTGATGGCCGGGTAACCAATTCCCATCATCCTGCGACGGGCCTCGTTGCGTATCGGCCCCGCGCCCCGTCAGGCCACCCGGCCGGCGGGGCGCGCTGTTTCAGCTCGTGAAGGCGCCGGAGAGGATCAGGACCGCGATCCCGAACGCCGCCAGAATAGGGAAGGCACGCTGGCGGTTTGGCTTGCCGCGGCTCCCCCATGCCGCGCTGGAGAGAGCGATTAGGAACACCATTGCGAGGCAATTTGCCAGCATGGCTGCACCGAACAACTCAAAGTATGTATTTGGGACAGTGTGTCGAAAAAAATAGGCAAATAATCCATATATCGAAGGTGCGACGAATATAGATACCTGGGAATACCAAGGCGATTTGGCGCCAGCTCGCTCATATTGGTCGTATCGCCACATCCAGGCGAACAAGCCGACACTGACGATTGATGCCGCTGCGATCGGCATTGCCATTCCGATAGCGGTTGTCGCGGCCATGTGGGGATCGTCTCTCGCGGAAGGCCCAGACGCTTAACTCGGTGCTGTTCGACCTTCTCGCTAAGGTGGCGCTGCCTTGGCCGCAGCGCCAGCCCCGTAGATCTCTATTCGGCGAGCCCGTATTCCACCGCCAGCCCCGAGCCGGGCCCAATCTGGCGGAGATCGAGGACCGGGGCGGGTTGCAGCACCCGCGGAGCGCCGCCCTGGAACGAGGCCCGAGCCTTCGCAGCCCCGACGCCGCCGACAAGCGCCCGCTGTCCGACCTTGGCGCCATAGGTCGCGAGGCCGGCACCCGGACCCGCCACCTTGAACGCCACGGCCCCCGCGATCAGGTCGACCGCCTTCGCCACCGCGCCAGCTGCCTTCTCGGATCCAGACCGCATCGCGCCGTCAGGCCGGATCGTTGATTGCAGCGCTACCGCCAGCCGCCGGAAGTGTCCAAGTTCATCCTGGTTGAACAACTCCCGGGCCACGCCCGACCCGGGCCCCTCCGTGAACGACCGCAACCGATCCACGATCCGTCCGGCCGGTGCCGTGGGGTCGATCAGCCGTTGTACGGCAGCCTGACGCAGCATGGCCCATTCCGGACTGCTCTCGCCGAGGAAGCCCTTGGCAGCCTTCGCTTCGTTGACGGCCCCGACCCGCGCTCCGGGGACGCCGGAGCCGAACAGGCTGGCCGCGATGGCGTTCGGGTCGAACCCGGATCGTTCGAGGTTCGAGACCCAGGCCGGCACCTCCGCGCGGGTCCTCTCCGCCAAAGAGATCGCGCCCCGGAGCTTGCCGAGCGCGCCGCGTTGTTCCTCCGTCAAAAACCCGGAGGCCAGAGCGCGGCCCTCGCCCCGCAGGAGGTAATCCAGCCGCCCGGCGAGACCCTGGCTCTCCCCGCCGAGGTATCGCGCGATCAATGCTTGCTGGACCGCCTTCCATGTCTCGCTGTCGGCGCCGACGGCCCCGCGCACCCTCGCGAGGGTCTGCATCTGGCCCGAGGCGACCTTGCCCGTGGTCGTCCCGAATAGCGCCGTCACCATGTCGGACGGAGAGGCGTCACGGTCGACGATCTGCCGGAGCCGCTGGCCTGCCATGTCGCCAGGACCGCGCGGGCTGAATGCCTCCTTGTAGTCCCGGAACAGCCCCCGAGCCTTCCGCATCGCCTCTGCCGGCGCCGTGTTGCCGATCGGGAGCGCATCCGAGACAGCCGGGCCCGACGCCTCGCCCAGGCCCGGGAAGGGCACATCCGGGGCAGGTTCGCCGCGTGGTGCGGCAAACCCATCGGCAAGCCCGGCGCGCTCCCTGGCGGCCCGCTCATAGGCCGTGCCAGCGTCGTCCACCTCGCGGCGCAACACCATCTCGGCAGCATCGCGCAGGGTCGCGGGATCCAGGTCTCGTGCGCTCAGTCCCTCCGCTTCGAGCGCGATGGCCGTGCGCCGGGTCTCGCGATCGAGCCGGGCCGCATAGTCGGCCGCCTCGTCCGAGCCTCGAGTTGCGTTTCTGGCCGCCGCTGCCGCCTCATCTTGCGCGCGATAGAGCGGCTGGCCGCGCTGCTCCCGCTGGATCGCGTCGAGCACCTTGTCTTGCACGTCGCGGGCCGAGATGCCGCCGAGGGCATCCGGCGGGAAGAACCCCTCTTCGGTCAGCGCCACCCGGAGATCATTGGCCGATCGCCCGGAGCGGCGCGCCAGCGTGCCATAGCCCGGGACATAGTGCCGGTTGAGATCAGCCGCCCGCGCCTCGTCATCGAGCGCGATGCCGCCGGTTCGGGCGAGGTAGCGCGTCAGCGTCTCCGGGGCGCCTTGGCCTTGCTGCGCGGCGGCCACATCCATGAAGTTGCCCGGCCGAGGCACTGGCGGGGCGGAAGGCATGTCGAGGAAGCTGCCGGCGTTGCGCACGGGCTGCTGTCCGAACCGGCCGACCGCCATCAGGTCTTCCACCCGCTGGTCAAAGGCGTTCATCACAGCACCCATCGCCCGGCGGTCGGTCGGGTTCTGCGCGGTGCCGCCGTAGTACGACACCAGACGCTTGCGGATCTGCTCGACCTGGCGAAGGTCCGGCCCCTGATCCGGCCCGAGACCGAGGACAGCCGGAAGGCTGTCGAGATCGGAGAGAGCCCGCGCGGTCGCAGGCGTCAGGACCGGATCAATCGGCACTTCCGGCCCGAGCGAACGGCGCACCGCCGTGCCCACATCGGACAAGGCACCCGGGGCGAAGGTGCCCGGGATCGCAGCCACGTCGCCGTATGCCTGACGGTAGGCGCCGCGGGCCTGCTCTGCCGCCTCACGCACGCCAGCCACGGCCGATTGCGCCCCGGACAGCGCGTCGGTGCCAGCGGGGCCGGAAACGGCTCCTAGGGCTTCCTGTTCGGCTTGTCGGGCTGCCGCGATCCGCTGCGCCGTCTCATCACCGGCCAGTCTGGCGCGATCCGCCACCGCTTCGAACGCCGCTTGCGGATTGTCGATCCGCTCGCCACCGCGGGCCGCGACGCCCTGAAGGCGATCCCGAGCCGCCGCGACCTGCGCCGCCTGCTGTACCTCGAACTCGCTGGCGATGCCCTGCGCCCGCGCACCGCGGCTGCCAGCCAGGGCGCCGGCTTCCAGGGCCGAGGCCTGCGGATCCTGCGTCGCCTGTCCCCGGGACAGTGTGATCCCTTGCTCTGCCGCGATAGCCTCGCGCGCCACGGCTGGCGACACACCCTTGGCCTGAAACGCCTGCGCAAGCTGCGCCTGCGCGTCGGCTGGGATGGCAGCAGGATCAACGCCCGCCTCGCGCAACGCCGCCGCGGCCTCTGCCGTGAGGGATGGGGGAGCACCCGGGGCTGCCGGCCGGAATGCCTGAATGCCGCGCTCGGCCAATCGGAGCACGACCGGAGCGGCCTTCTCAATCACGGCACTACCAACCGCGCCGAGGCCAAGGCCTGCTATCCCCGCGACCCCCGCCCGGCCAGCATCCTTGCTGTCGAAGTATTCCCCCGCCGCGCCGTACAGGCCGCCTGTAAAAGCAGCCTGCCCCGCTCGCCTCGCGAGCGTCGAAGCCCCGCCCCACGCCGGCAGGACCACCGCGCCCGCCCCGATGCCGCCAACCGTGCCCGCAAGGGCGCTCTTGGGGTTCTGGCGAGCGAGGGCTTCATCCTGATCCCGGGCGAGCTGGTAATTCGAGCCGAACGACGCGCCGTTGCCGCCGAGCCATGTCGGAGCGCTGGCGATGGCTGCCGCAGCGTTGCGAGGCACGTTCAGCAAGGCCGCGTTGGCGAATTCCCGCAGGCCCGCTGCCGCGGCGTTGCCCGCCGAGGCAGGGCCAACAAGGCGCTCATCCGCTTGCAGCTGCAATCCTCCGTACAGCGCATCCGCGGCGGCTTGATCGTTGCCGATCGAGGGAGCATCGCCGCCGCCGAGCGCACGCGGGGCGGCACCCTGGCGGGCCATCGGCCCCGAACCGAACCGATCCCCGAACGATGCCTCAGGCGTCGGTGCCTTGGCAGCCGCTGAGCGCGCGGCCATCAACTGGCGCATCAGGTCGCCGTTCGAGAGGCCGGACAGGTCCATGGACGCCGGGGCGGTGTCAGGGCTCGTCGGGGCAGGCGTGGGCGAGTTGTTCGGTTGAACGCGGATCGGCAGGCCCTCGGGCGCCGCAGGCTCCTCTGCGAAGGGTGACGGCACCGGGACGGTGGAAGCGTCGCGCTTCGCAGCGCCACGGGCCGCGCCGAGCATCCGCATCAGGTCAGCGTCAGAGACGGACGAAAGACCACCACTCATTGAATGAGCCCCCGGCGACGCGCTTCGGCTTCGAGATCCTGGAGGGCGGGCGAGCCCTGTGACGGCGCGTTGCGCTGCGGAGCGCCCTGCGCCGCCGGGACGAGGGCGCCGCCCGAGCGCGACGCCGCCGGCCCGTTGCCGGGCTGGAAGTAAGTCCGGTCCCGCATCTCGGTCGCCTGCTGCTGCTTCATCTCAAGCCGCCGCTGCGCCAACGTGATCGCCCGATCGTAGATCTTCACCCGCAGAGCGTGGGGCAGATCCGACGAGCCCTGAATGTCCAACAGGATCTTGCGCTCACCCTCAGTCGGCGCGGCACCGAAGATGCTCTTTAGCTGCGCCAAGGCATTCGTCGTCACGAGGTTATCAAGCTCGCGCGTCGCCTGCCCCGCCTCGCTGCCGAGGTTAGACATGATCTTGCCGCGGTCGCTGGCAAACGGCCCCTGGTAGGCCTTCGCCGACAGGTCCTTCGCCTGTTGAAGGTTGCCGATGACAGTCTGAGCCGACGCAACCGCCTCGTCGGCTTCCAAGATCGCCTTCTTGTCCGACGCCGTATAGGGCTGCTGATCCTCCCGGGGCATCTTCCCCGTCAGCACGTAGCTCTGATAGGCCGGCGACCCGGGCGTGAGGCCGAGGCCTTGAGCCGCCTCCGAACGGGCGCTCACGTCATCGGCGATGTTCGAGCGGTTGCGCTCCGGCGCCGTGAACTTGGCGCTGTTCGTGGCTTCATCATAGACGGTCTGCCCGGGGCTCAGCAGTGTCGGGCCGCCGGGGCGCTTCAGTTCACGCTTGTAGTCGAGCAGAGAGCCGGTGAAGCCCTGCGCCCTCGCAATATTGTACTCCTTCACCTCCGCCGGCATGCTGGTCTCATCCAGCTTGTTCTTGAGGAGCATCTGCGCAATCTGGCGCTGGCCGTCCGGCAGGTTCGGCGAGGCTGCAGCCCGGATCAGGAAGCCGATGGCTTGGCTCGGCGGGGCAGCTGCGATGACTGCCGCCGGCACGTTGCCGATCTGGGCGGGCGCCTGAGCGCTGGCCTGCTGTGCGGGGGCTGATGCCGGCGCCCCTCCGCCTGCCGCAGGGGCCACCCCCGACACAGACGGCGGGAGGGTCATCACCGAGCCGGCGCCCATCGGCCGGGATCCCGGGCCACCCATCAAGGAGGCGGGAGGGATGTTGTAGCCCGTGGGTGAACTGCCAAAGGCCGGCATGTCCGCCTGAGGATCGACAGAGGCAACCATGGTCGGCCGGGCGGCAGGAGCACGGCGCAGGGTCATCCCGGCGCCCATGCTGTCGTCGGCGGCTGCCACCTGGGTCTGAGCCTGTTCCGGGGCGGGCGCGCCGCCAGCACCGCCGCCGATGCGCGCGAGATAAGCCTGAGTTGCGTTCAACCGTGCCGCGTTCTCCCCGCCTGGCCGATTGAAGCCGGCGAAGCGCCAGGCGTTCGCCATGATGCTGTTCGCTTCCTCGGCGCTGCGAGCGTTCTGCAAGGCCTGAGTGCGCGAGGGATCTTCGAGCAGCGTGAATTGAGCCTGAGCTACAACGGGGTCAGGGGCGCCGGCCGTCATCCGCCGCATGTTGGCGAGCCGATCGCCGCGCCACGACAGGATGCCGCCCGAGGTACCCGGCTGCCCGCTCTCGCTGGGGTCCGACCACGCCCCGTTGATGTTACTGCCCTTATAGCCGCTCTCACAGTTGGCATAGGCCGCCACCGCCGCGAGGCCGTATGGGTTGGTCAGGCCGCCCGCCTTGAGCGCGCCAACGAACTTCTTCTCATTCTCGCCGCCGCTGCCGGGCAGCGCCATGGCACCGCCGCCGCCCGCGAAGGAAGGCAGCTTGCCGGGGCCGGGAGCGCCCTGAGGGCTGCCAAGCGACCCGAGGGGACCAAGCTGGCCGCCATCGCCCCCGCCGCCGTAGAGCGCTCCGATGCCGTTCGCGAACGCTTGGCTTGCCTGCTGCGACAGGAGGTTCTGCCGGTGCGTCTCGCCGAGCTTGAGCAGCCCGAGGCCGGTTTGCGTGTCGCCGGCATCGAACGCCGTCGAGGCAGCGCCGCTATAGTCGCCCGCGCCGAGCTGCTGGCCGACACGGCTCGCGGCGGTGCGGAGGCGGTTTTCCTCGAGGCCCGTGCCGTAGGCATCCCCGAGCCCGGCGAAGCCGCGATAGTATTCGGCGAACGACATTCACGACCTCGCTTGAACAGGTTGCCGAAGCCGCCGGCCTTGCCAGCCGCGCCGAAGACGCTCGATGCCCCGCCGAGGAGCGCGCCCAAGAAGTTGTTGCTCGATTGCGTCTGGCCCTGCGCGAGCGTGTTGTTGTTCTGTACGAGCGCATTGGCCGCGTTCATCTGCAGCCCAGCGACACCCTGTCCAAACTGCGCCTGCTGCTGCGCGGCGGTGCCGTAAATTCCGGCTTGGTTCTGGCCGAAGGTCTGCCCGAGGCTCGCGAGTTGCGTGCCGAGGTTCTGGGAGGCGTTCGCCTGTGCAGCGATCCCCTGGCCCTGGCCCGCCAGGCCGGTGCCGTAGGACTGAGCGGCGTTGCCCAAGTTGCTGACGTACTGTTGGAAGCCTTGATCGGCGAGGCCGGTCGCGGTGCGCAGAATGTCCGCCGTGGCGTTGCCGCCCGCGAGACCGCCACGAGCCGCCGCCGAGCGCTGCACGGCGCCAAGCGCCTGATCCATCGCGTACTGGTAGCCGGGCGAGACCTGGAAGGCCGCAGCCGCCGCCTGCGATCCGGCTTGGCCGTTGGCGCCCGTGGCATCCAAGTACCGATCAAAGGCGTTCTGGCCGCCTTGGACCATATGCCCGTAGCTGTCGCCGAGCTTGCCCAAGTACGCCTGCGTCTGGCCGTACTGGTTCGTCAGGGCGCCACGGGCGGTACCATAGCCGTCCTGAAGGGCGGTGAGCGAGTTCTGGCCGGCGCCGGTCGTGTTGACGCCAAGATAGCCCTGCGCCATCGCAGAGCCGTTCGTCAGCGCATCGGCGCCAAGGTTCAGCCCGGATTGAATGGCGAACTGATTGTTGCGCGCAGCGCGCTCGTAAGCCCCGCCGGTGATCGCGTCGAGGAGCGACATGGTTAGTGCCTCGCAGTGCTGGAGGGCGGGGAGGTGTCTGCTGTCGGGATCGCCATCGGAGGGCGCGGCAGCCAGCGGCAGGAATGCCGCGTCATCGCCCAGACTGAGGCGTCTTCGCCGGGGCCGAAGTAATCGCGGCTCTGACCTTCATGGGTGAAGCCGGCGCGGCGGGCGTAATCGGCAAGCCACGCAGCTTCCTCGGGCACGCGCCCGACGATCCGGCGAGCGCCAACGACATTGAAGGCCCATTGGCAGGCCGCCCGCAGCACGGGCCGAGTGGTCACCCCGGGATCGCCGACGCACACGAAGTCGACCTCCTCGCCGCCGGGCGTCGGCGCGCTCAAGGCCACAATCAGGCCGGCGCCCCGATCGGGCTGCACGAACCTGATCCACGTCGGATTGTGGCCGAGCGCTCGGCCGGCGCCGTGCTGGATCCATTGCGAGACGACCGAGAGCGGGTCGCGGACTGTCTGTCCGACCCGGCCAGGACCCGAAACGAAGTCGTCGGCCGGGTTCAGCCGCTCGACAACGGCCTCGTGCGCGGTCGCGGCCTGATGCTCGATGATTTCGCGCAGCGTCGGATCAGACATCACGCGGCGCTCCGCATCGCGGCAGCCGGGCCGGCGGGCGCGGGGCCGTCGGGCTGATCGTTCGAGGCGCGGGCGCGGATGACCTGCAAGCCAGCGGTCAAGGCGGCCCGGGTTGCGGCCGAGAGCTTCACGCCCCGCGCCTGCGCCTCGTCGTCAAGGGCCGAGCGCATCGATGCGGGCACCCGAAGAACCAAAACATCTGGATAGGAATCAGACACAGGCACCTCCCAATAAATCATTTCACATAAGCCAAAACGGCGTAGCGCTTACTGCGCAATGCAAGAGTTTGCAGCTAGCCTGTCCTTTGCTGACTGCAATTCATCTTTAAGGCCGACAATCTCTCGATCTGCTAGAAAGAGGCGCGCTGTCATTTCCAGCTTCTCGTTGAGAGCGTTGTTTCGCTGATCGTGAAGCCCTTGCATGTAGAGACGCATAAAATCGCCCTTAGTCGCGTCCGCTTGAGCCGTTACCGGCCCGGGAGAGACAAAGAGAGAAAGCAGCACAACTGCGGGCAACCCAAAGATCCGCTTGCACATCGGCGGGCCTCACTTTCCTTCCGGGATAGGGTCGGCGGTTTTGGGCGTGGCGCGAGCCGCCTCTTGCAGGCGTGCCAGGTCGCGCCGAGCGACGAGCAGTTGCGCCGTCACTTGCACCTCGCGGTTTAGCGCTTGGTCCCGCTGGTCGCGCAAAGCCTGTAGAGCCGCTGTCATGAGTTCCGAAGATGGCTCCTCGGCTTGAACGGCCGAGGACGCTGCAACGAGGGCCGCGAGGAGGGCAAGGGCGGATCGCTTCATCACAGGCAGGCTCCTGCAGTGGCCTTGACGTAGACGTTGCCGCCGGTGTCGACGCAGAGCGTGCCCTTTGCCGTACCGGCAACAGCGGGCAGACTGGGCAGGCCGAGACCGCCAGTGACCACCGCGCCGCCGTTGACTTGGACAGGGCCGGCCCCCTTGCCCTGAAGGATCAGCGGAATGTCTGCCGCCGGTCCATCCGGCGAGATGAAACCTGCACCGCCTGCCCCCGCCGATGTGATGGCGATACTGTTGATGCCTCCCGGTGTGCCGATCAGGTTCAATACCTTACCGCCGTTCTGCTCGTAACGAAGCGTGCCGTTACCAGCGCAATACAAGCAGGCATCAAGACCATTCAGGCAAGTCTTCTGCCCTTGCCCGCTCGTCATGGCGTAGGGCATGGAGCCCTGGGTAGTGTTGAACCCCGTATAATGGGTGCCGGCGACGTTGATGCTCGTGATCGCCTGCGTGCCGTCGTAGAACGTATTATCACGGATCAGGTGGGCGCCCTGGTAGAGATGCCCGTTGACCATGTTATACGTCGTGCGGGTCAGCGTTACGCCGTTGGCCGTGCCATTGGCGGGATTGTTCAGTGTCGCCGTGCCGCTGGTCTTGTTGACCGCAGCGGTGTCGCCGTCGATTGCCGTCACGATTGTCAGGTCAGGAATACCCGGACCTGTGACCCGGTCGCCTACATGGAGCACCGTGGTTCCGCCGCCCGATATCGGAACGCCCGCGAACGTGATGCTGTTGCTTCCAGCCGCGACGGTCGCGGTGACCGTCGAGGGCGCGGGCGCCTCGCCCGACCACAATTCGCCGGCGGTGATCGGAAATCCTAAGAAAGTGCGGAAGACCGAGGCCGCGTTGCCGAGCCTTCCGCCGGGCTGATACGGCCCGTTGAAGTTCGTCATGTCGATTTCGGTATTGTAGTGCGACTGAGCCCCGGTATCCGCCAGGATGGTGAGCGCCGGATTGAACGCCCAGGTGTTGCCGCCGCCCGGCCGCACGATGGTGGGAACGTAGAGCGCAACCTTCTGGCCATGATTGGTCTGCGGCCCGGCGCCGGTCATGCTCTCGAAATTGATGACCATCGCTGACTCTTGCCGCATGTTGCCCTGCGTCGTCTTCGACTGGACAAGCTGCTGAGCAAGCTGGATATACTGCTGGTCGCCCGGGGGCGGGAGTGGATCGGTAAAAACTTCCGGCCCGATACCGACACTGGCCGCAAACGGGATGTTGATCTTCGTAGAGGATTTCGTCGCATAGCAGCTCTGCACGGGCGACGATGTGCCCGGCACATAGCCGGTCCACTTCGACGTGTCGCACGCACCGGCAGCAAGGATGCCGGTAAGGGAAGAGCCCCCAGCGTCATTCGCCACCACCGTGCCCGCATCGAGGCGGTTCAGGTCCAGACCGCCGTAGAGCTTGAACTTGGATGCATCCCAAGCGAGCGCAGGAGACACAAGACCGGCGGATACGGCAAAAGCCAGGAAAGCGCGCACACCAACACTCCCAGAGTGAAATCACCTGGGATTAAATCACAATCTGCGTATTTGTAATACAACTAGGTTCGTCGCTGTCGTTTCACCCGTTGCGCCTGTCTCATTCTATTTCAAAAAAACCGCACTTATGCACAATATGCCGCACCTCTGGCCGGGTCTGGGCGACGCGAGGTGCCGGCTATGCGTTGTCCTCATTCCGATAAAACATCCGCTTTAGCTCCTCGTCGGTCATGAACCGAGCGCCCTTGGGCATCTCCGGCTTGGGCTTCTTCGGCTGTTCAGGCAGGTACTTTGCATACTCAACCATCCTCAGGAATGCGGATGGTTGCTTATCTGATCTTTCAGCCCGCAACAGCTCAGGCAGAGCCGCTTCGAGCACTTTAAATAGCTGAGCCTTAAGCTCTGGCTCATTAAACCAACGCTTATTGCGTCCGTTCGATGCCTCTATACCATCAACTAAGAAGGCAATATCTTGCAAGAAGCTATAAGTTTCTGGCCCACCTAGACTATCAACGAATGGCAGTTCGCGTTCGCGCACAAGCGCCGTTGCGTGCTCAACAATATCATCTGCCACGAAACTTTCGGCCAGCCGGAATTCCATTTCTTGAGAGAGCGAGCGACCAGACTGCTTCGCGGCCTCCTCAAGCCGGTCACGAATGCCGGCAGTGGTCCGGGTCGATAGAGAGATCCGTTCGCCGGTCCCCTTTGGCAGCGTCCTCCGCTTCATCGGTTCACCTGTCTCACCCGTTGCGTCTGTTCCGCAGATAGCAACGCCGGCTCACCGCGACAAGGGCGTCGCCCTCCATTCGACATCATATATGATGACGTAGGTTGCCACGACAGCACGTGTGATATAGGTTGTATGGCATCGACCCCGCCAGACTCAGGAGTACGGACGTGCTGGCAAAGGACGTAGAACGCGAAGCCAAGCTGGGCCGCCAAATCAGCGTGTCGGATCTGGCAACAGCGACCGGCCGCTCCCGTGCGGCGATCTATCGAGCCGTTCGGACCGGTGAGTTGGGGTCAACCAAACTCGGCAGAACGCCGATGATCTTGCCCCACGAAGCCCTGCGGATGCTCGGCATCGAGCCTGAGCCCGAAATGGCTGCCGCCGCCTGAACTTCCGCCTGTTGGCGGGATGACCTGCCGGCTTCTGTAACCGCTCTGACGCGCAGAAAAAAAACCCCCGCAACGGGGGCTCCGCGGCAGGGGCTTTAAGGTGATAAATCCAGTGTCGGTATCTAATACACCAGCCCTCGAAGGGCAATCACATTCGCTCCGCGTGTACGATCAGGATCTCGCTGTCCGCAGGATCCGGGCTCGTGTCGCTGTGAGCGAGAGCGTTGCTCGTGCCATGGCCGCCGCTGCCTTCGCCGTGACGGAGGCGCGGGCATGAGCGCGCACGATTCCCTGTACGAGTACGTCGTCACCCGTGACGCCAAGCTCAATCACAGCGACGGCTCATGGTCGAGCATCATCCGGCCGCCTTATGGCTTCGGCTGGGAGATAGCCGATAGCTCTCGCGACCGGCACACAGTCTGGCGCCGCGTCCGTCGGGCCGGCCGCCTCTCTGTGCAGGAGGTGGCTAGTGCTCGGGGCTGACCTCCTCGATGTCGGCGTCATCGCTCAGGCGATGCGCGGTACCATCCTGAGCCGGGAGCGCGTCGTCGTTCCTGGCCCAGGCCACAGCCATCATGATCGCAGCCTCAGCATCTGGATAGACGCTCAAGACCCGGAGGGTTTCCGGGTTCACTCCTTCGCAGGTGATCCCTTCGAGGCGTGCCGCGATCACGTGCGGGACGCGGTGGGCTTGCCAGCGTGGCAAGGTCATGAGCGCGGGAATGTTGACCCGGCCGAGATCGCGCGCCGCCGCACTGCTCGCGAGGCAGCCAGGGCCGCAGCGGAAGCGGAAGCTCTTACAAAGCGCCAGCGCGCCTTGCGGATCTGGAATGCCGCCCACGACCCGCGCGGCACGGTTGTCCAGGTCTACTTGCACAATCGCGGCCTCGCGCTGACCGACGATCTGGCCGGCGAGGTGCTGCGCTTCCATCCGATCTGCCCCTGGGGTGATCGGACCGTGCCGGCCATGGTTGCGCTGTTCCGCGACGCGCACACCGACGAGCCGACTGGCATCCATAGGACAGCTTTAGCGCATGACGGTCGCAAGCGGTTCGAGGGCGCCGAGGCTCGGAAGATGTATGGCGGCGCGATCGGTGCCGCCATCAAGCTCGACGCCGATGCGGAGGTCACGCACGGCCTCGTCATCGGTGAAGGTATCGAGACCAGTATTGCCGCCAGGCAACTCGGGATCGGGCCTGTTTGGGCGCTCGGCAGTGTCGGCGCCATCAGCACCTTCCCGGTTCTGCCCGGCATCGAGTGTCTGACCATCCTCGGAGAGACCGACGCCAAGGGCGCCAACGCCGCCGCGATCCAGTCCTGCGGGCTGCGCTGGGTGGAAGCCGGGCGTGCGGTCGAAATCGTCCGTCCCCGCACCGGCGGCGACATGAACGACATCATCATGGGAGGCTCGCCGGCATGACGTTCAACGGAAAGCATCCGATCGAGGCTGACCCGGAGACCTACGAGCGCTCGGCGTTCGTGCCGGCATCCTACCGCGATCAAGAAGACCCCGACGCCTGGGGCGAAGCCGACATCTCTTACCTGGGCATGGGCCGCCGGCCTGCTCCAGCGTTTCCGCTGACCGTTCTCGGTCCGTGGGCCGACTGGGTGGAGATGAAGGCCCGCGGCGCCTGCGCTCCGCCCGACTATGTTGCGGTCGCATTGATGGCGTGTGCCGGTGCCGCCATCGCGAATGTGCGCTGGCCGCTGGCCGGCGCAACTTGGTCGGAACCACCCATCCTGTGGTGCGCCGAGGTCGGGGCGCCCTCGTCCAGCAAATCACCGTCCATGGATGCGGCCTTCGGCTTGGTGCGCCACGCCGAGGATCTGATGGCCGCCGACTTCGACGAGGTTCAGACCGACTTCGCTACGCGCAAGCAAGCGGCCGAGGCACGGAACGAAGCTTGGAAGGCCGATGTGAAGGCCGCGATCAAAGCTGGTGAGAACCCGCCGCCGCAGCCGAGGGATGCGGCCGAGCCTGCCGCACCAATCCGGCCGCGCATCCGGGTTGCCGACGTGACGGCCGAGAAGCTGGGCATGCTGGCGGCCGGCCTCCCCCGCGGCCTTCTCTTGGTCCGCGACGAACTCTCCGGCTTCATCGGCGGCCTCGACCGATACAGCACCGGCGGGTCGGATCGGGCCTTCGCCATCGAAATGTATGGCGGCCGCTCCTACGTGGTGGACCGGGTCAAGAACCCTGAGCCGGTCGTCATACGCCACCTCTCGGTCGGGGTGCTCGGCGGCATCCAGCCTGAACGGCTCTCTGCCATCATTGAGGGGCCGGACGATGGTCTGGCGGCCCGGCTGCTGTGGTGCTGGCCCGATGCGTCGCCGGATTTCCGGCTCGCGCGCGAACTGCACGATGATAGCCCGATGCAGGCGGCCTTCGCGCGGCTCACCGCTCTGGCGATGGATGCCGATCGGTTCGGTCACCCAGAGCCGAAGCTGCTGCGCCTGACGCGTGAGGCGGAGGACATCCTGGAGGCGTTCGCGCGGGAGATGGCGCGCCGGGCTCACGAGGCGACCGGGCTCTTTGCTGGAACACTCGGCAAGGCTCGCGGACACGCTCTCCGTATTGCGACCGTCATCGATCACCTCTGGTGGTGCGCCCGCCAGGAGGCCGAGCCGGAGGAGGTCGGCGCATCAGCGATGCGGTGTGCTGTGGAGCTGCTGCAGGGCTACTTCATCCCCATGAGCGAGCGCGTCTACGGCGATGCCTCTATTCCGACGGCGGAGCGCCAGGCGATCTATCTCGCGCGCCACCTGCGCAGGACAAACCGAGCGGAGTTCGTCGCCCGGGACCTGAGGCGGGAGATCGGCGGCCCGCTGCGCGAAGCCGACCAGATGAACAGCGCCTGCGAAGGCCTGGTGGAAGCCAACCTGATCCGCCCTCGGTTCACGAGAGCCGGCCCTACCAAGGGCAAGGCGGCGAAGCGCTATGAGGTCAACCCGGTCGTGTTCGCGAGGCTGTCATGACAGACGCGGAGGCGACTTGGTTCGGAAGGCGCGCTGTGCCGGTAGTGCCATTAGTGCCGGTAGCACTCTTTGCGACCGCTCTGACCGGACCTATTGGCGCCAATGGCACTAATGGCACGCGCTTCCGGTATAGCGAGCGCCGTAAACGGACGCTGGCCGCCGTGCATGATCACCGGCTGTGTCGCCCGGACAAGCCGGCTACCGGCACTAATGACGCTATCGGCACGGGTTTTGGATATAGAGTGGGCCGCATGTCGATCGCTGCCACCGTCCGAGATCGCAGCCTGCACCGATCCGGTGAAGCCCCTACCGGCACAAATGACACTATCGGCACGGGGAAGCAGGATAGAACCTCCTGCACGATGCCCCTCCTTCAGCCCTTGGCTTTCCCGGACGACAAGGCGGACGACGCTGCAAGGAGCGGGGAGCAGCGCACATGGTGATCCAGCTCGACACGCGTCGGGCTCGGAGCCTGGCCCCTCTTGATCCTGACCTCGTCCGGTTCGTCGAAGCCCTTGCGGACGCCGCAGCCCAGCGTGACCATCACGCAGCTCTGGCCGGCCGAAACCCAGCGATGAAGGCGAAGCGGTAATGAAGCGAGCGGCGATCTACGCGCGGTTCTCTACGGACCTCCAGAACGAGCGCTCTGTAGAGGATCAGGTCGCGATCTGCCGTGCCTACGCGCAACGAGAGGGCTTCGCAGTCGTCGCTACTTACTGCGATCGGGCGAAGTCCGGTGCTTCGATCCTCGGTCGCGACGGCTTGATCAGCCTCATGGCTCAAGCCAGGGAGCGCGCCTTCGATGCGGTGATCGTCGAGCACTCCGATCGTCTCGCCCGGTCCATGAGAGACACCGGCGATCTGTTCGACCGCTTCACCTTTCTCGGGATCGAACTCCGGTCCGTCCATAGCGGCGGCAAGCTGGATGCGACCATGGCAGGCCTCTTCGGCCTAGTCGGGCAGATGCAGCGTGAGGAGGGCGCCAAGAAGGTACGTCGGGGCATGGCCGGCGTCATCCGAAGCGGGCGGCACGCCGGAGGCCGAGCCTACGGCTACCGACCCGTGCCCGGGCAACGGGGTGAACTCGCTATCGACGAGGCCGAGGCGGCGATCGTCCGGCGCGTTCTCACGGAATACGCCAACGGCCGCCAGCCTCGCGACATCGCCTCGGACCTGAACCGGGAAGGCGTGCCCCCTCCCCGCGGCCGTCGCTGGAACGCCTCGACCATCAATGGCAACTCGGCACGGGGAACGGGGCTCGTCTTCAACGAGCTGTATGTGGGGCGGATCGTCTGGAACAAGGTCCAGATGCTCAAGAACCCCGATACGGGCCGGCGCGTCTCAAGGCCGAACCCGAAGGAGCTGTGGCAAGCCGTCGAGGCCCCTCGCCTCCGCATCGTGTCTGATGATGTGTGGAACCGTGTCCGGGCCGTGAAGGCGACTAGGACCAACGACTATCCGCAATTCGTACGGCGGCAGCCCTACCTGCTCTCGGGCCTCCTACGCTGTCACGCCTGCGGCTCCGGCCTCTCGGTTCATGATCGGGACCATACCGGCAAGACGCGGGTTCGGTGCTCGGCTGTGCGGGAAAGTGGATGCTGCGACAACCGCCGTATCGTCTACCTGCCCCTGATCGAGCAGGCCGTGGTGTCCGGCATGGAGGACGCGCTGCGTGACCGCCGGCTGATCCACATCTACGTGTCGCGCTACAACGAGGCTCGGCGGCGTCTGGCATCGGGCTGCGGCGGCGAACGGACCAAGCTCGAAGGCCGGCTGAAGGCCCTTGAGGCGGAGCACGCCCGGCTGATGAGTGGCTATCTGAAGGGCTTCGTTACCGAGGCCGACGCTGCGGCGCGCTTGCCGACGATCAAGTCAGAGCAGGCGACCCTGGAGATCGAGCTTGCCCAGCTGTTCGACACGCCCAACCTGCTCACGATCGAGGAGAACGTCGTCACCAGCTACCTGGCGCAGATCAAGGATCTCTCGGGGAGGTTGAGCGACCATGCAAGGACGACCGACGAGGCGAGCCGCCATCTCGTGCAGACGTTCCGAGGCCTTATCGAGACCGTCACGGTCCTGCCCGGCGCGCGTCGTCAAGGCATAGAGGTCGAGGTGAAAGGCCGCCTATCAGCTTTAGTTGCCCAAGGGCGGCCGCAAACCCTTAGTGGGGTTTTAGTGGTAGCGGAGGAGGGATTTGAACCCCCGACACAAGGATTATGATCTGAGCTGAAAGCCCCCTACCCTGCTGATCGGACAGAGCTTTTTTCCAGCTGCGCTAGGAGCGCGCTAGATCTCCTATATGAGCTACAAGGCCGCTGCTGGCATTCGAGCAGCCAGGCCGACGGGAGTGCTGTTTGCGAATTCCGTTAAACGGAAGCGCGGGTAATCGATAAGGGCGATTACCCCGAGCACTCCCCGGTCAATGTGGCCGGCTGGCGCCGCAAGCATACGTCGGAGTGACTGGTGCTAACCCACCCCTCCCAACCCGTTTCGGGCACTCAACCTCGGTGCCGACGGGAGCAATGGGAGCGCCGATGACGGCCAGCGGGGCATCAAGCAGCAGAGCGCGTTCGTCCACGACGATGCCGCCGGGCGTCAGGGAACTACCAGGCGGCAGTAGCGCGTATGAAGTTGCCAGACGATTGGCATTTGAGCGCTGGGGGAGGCGACGGACCTTCGGGTCGTTTGAGCGGGCGACCGCGATCAGTCCCGCCTCGATGCTGTAGGCGTCGTCGCGCAGGGCCTCGGGTCGTTAACGTTAGGAAACACAGCGGGGGCCATCGAGGCTGGAAGCCTGTGCCTAGACCGAACCGAGGCCGGCGATGCCGAAACCCTGGCTGGTTGCCATGAGATGAAGACGCATGGTTACGTCGATAATGTCCTACAGGTGCATGACAGGCCAGAGCCCCAGGGCGGTTACGCCAGATTAAAAGACAAAATAATTTGGAAACGTCATATTTTCAATTATCGTGGGAAATCAAGGTATCTTAAGGCGTGCCCCTCATTCACGAGTCCGTGAACCTCATTCTATCAGTCACATTCAAGCTAAAGCGTGCCGGCACGTGTCACTCCTTGTCGCATCGCTCCTACGGGCTGCCGCGGATCGCGGGAACGATATCGTTTACCAAATGTTGGAGCGTCGAATCTTGATGCCATGCCGATGCGGCTTCCAACCCGAGCGATCCCATGCGCTGCTTCTGTGTTGCTGCCCTGTTCATGCCCCTGATCGCTGTCTCCTTTGCAGCGTCCGCCCGAGCTCAAGATGTCCCGAGCCAAACAATGCGGACGAAGATGCTGATCCACGGCAACTATTGCGGGCCTGGGAACAACGGCCCGGGCATGAAGCCTGTGGACGCGCTCGACGCCGCTTGCATGCGTCACGATGCGTGCACGCCAGACTTCGGGCTACCGGCTTGCGGCTGCCATCGTCAACTCAAGCGGGACGCCAGCCTCATTGCTGCTAGCCCTCGCCAGCCCCAGGATATCCGGATACTGGCCAGTCTCATCGCGCAGGGAAGCGATTTGATGATGTGCCGCGATGGCCTTGCGCTAGGACATTAAACCGGATCGGACATAGACACTCGGCCAGATTTCTGTCCAATGCAGGCGGAGCGCGGGGGGCAATAACCCCCGCGGAGAGCGACAAGCTCGTTTGCATGACCCGGACAGGCCGGGCCGGTCGCAGCGGGGTAGCGCCCAAAGTCCGCTTGTGTGCGGCAATTGCTGTTCAAGCAGACGGCAAGCGTCAGGGGCGACAGTTCCTAAGGAAGAACTCGGTGGTGCGCTTTAGTGTCTCACGTTTGACATGGGTCAGTTCGGCCCGCTCCAGCCCCAGGACTGCGCGGTCCACTGGCGGGCGAATAGTTAGATTGAGAAAGCATTCTGCAGCGAAGCGCGTATCAGGGACAGTAATCTCACCAGACTCAACAGCTTGCTCGAGGCATCTCTCAATTATGGAGTGAAGCCGTGTCTGCCCGAAGTCGTTCATCAACAGAGCAAATTGCGGGAAGCGGAGCGCCTCGGCCGTAATAACTCGCTGGAACGCGATGACGTCCGGTGTCAGGGCGACCTTCAGCGACGCGAGTGCGATCCGGTGCAGGCACTCGCTTGCCGATCCAAAATAACCCGCCTCACGCTCGATGGCGGGTATACGCTCCTCGATGAAGCGAAGACAGACGGCCTCGAACAGATCGGCTTTTGAACTGAACCGGACGTAGAAGGTCTTTTTCGAGACTCCAGCGGCTGCAGAGATACCGTCGATGCTGGCAGCCTCGAACCCCTCGGCGAGGAAGATAGGCATCGCGGCATTGAGGATGCGCAGGGTCGCATCGCCCTCTGTCCCACGTGCTGGTCGCCCAAGGCGCCGACCGCGCGCCGGTGTCGTCTCATTTAGCATGATCTGCCGCTATTCGATGTCTGTGAAAACGTAGCAGGAGTTTTTTGGAAAGGAAGCGCTCCGCACGGCCGAGACCAATTTTACGTCTGCGATACCGATACCGTCGCCTCAAAGGCAGTTGCGCGCGACCAAACGCCGTTATAAGGAACGATTACGTTCTATTTTTGCTCTCAGAATGGCAGCGCGATGGCCCAAGGTGGACAGGACACGGGGTCGGTAACGGATGCCGAAGCCTACCGGCGCGAGGCGGACCCCCATGGATCGAACGAGGACCGCCGGGGCCCGAATCAGGATCGTGGTACGTCGGACGGCAACGGAGAAGTGGTGACGGACGGAGACGCCAAGGCGTCGTCGCCCCTGAAGAAGACATGGGTGAAGGTACTTCTCTCCTTAATCGTGATCGCGGCCCTCGTGGGGGGCGGCATCTGGGCATGGCGGTACTGGACCGTCGGGCGCTTCATTCAGGAAACCAACAACGCCTACATCAAGGCCGACCAGGTGACGATCTCGCCTCAGGTGTCTGGTTACGTCGCCTCGCTCCCGGTCTCCGCTAATCAAGTGGTTATAGCGGGCCAGATCCTGATGACTATCGACGATGGCGAGGCCCAGGCGAGACTCAGGGAGCAGCAGGCCCAGGTCGTCGTGCGCCAAGCCGACGTCGCCCGCGCGGAGACCGAACTCTCGCGACAGCAAGCGCAGATTGACCAAGCCAAGGCGCAGCTCTCCGCCTCGCAAGTCACTGCCAAGTTTTCTGCTGAGCAAGTGCGTCGCTACAAGCCCCTTGCAGCATCCGGTGCCGACACCGTGGAGAAGCTCGATCAGTATCGCAGCCAAGCCGAGCAGAACGACGCGCAGGTCGAGGTCAACAAGGCTCAGTTGCTATCGGCTAATAAACAAGTCGATACCCTGAAGGCCGCAGTTTTGCAGGCCAAGGCCGCCGTAGATCAGGCCCGCGCTGGGTTGCTTCGGGCTCAGATTGACATCGGCCACGCCACGATCAAAAGCCCTATAGCGGGTAGGATCGGCGACCTAACTGCTCGGGTCGGCCAGTACGTTCAGGCCAGCACGCGCTTGATGAGCGTCGTGCCAGTCGACGATCTTTACATTGACGCGAACTTTAAGGAGACCCAGGTCGGCCTGATGCGGATCGGTCAGCCGGTGACGATCTCGGTCGATGCCCTCTCTGGGAGGGATCTGCAGGGGCGCGTGGCTAGCTTCTCGCCGGGCACCGGCGCGCAGTTCGCGCTGATCCCGCCGGAGAACGCCACGGGCAACTTCACCAAGATCGTGCAGCGCGTCCCCGTGCGCATCCGGTTCAAGGCGGGTGCGGAGGCCCGCAAGGTTCTGGTCCCCGGCCTATCTGTCGTTGTCTCAGTCGATACGCGTGCCGCACGCGCGGAGGAGGAGGAAGACGATGAGCCGGCCGAGGAGCCCGTGGCGCAGGTGGGCCCGGGTGGACAGGTCGGCCGTTCGCGCTCGGCGGGCGCTAAGCCATGAGCGGACACCCTACCCCGCCGGCCAAGGCCGATGCCGCCGCCTGGCTCGCGGTTGCGGCCGGGACCATCGGCGCTCTGATGGCGACCCTCGACACCTCCATCGTCAACGCGGCCCTACCGACCATCCAGGGAGAGGTTGGCGCCAGCGGCTCTGAGGGAACCTGGATCTCAACGGCTTACCTTGTCGCAGAGATCATTATCATCCCACTGACGGGATGGCTCGAACGCGTATTCGGCCTGCGCAACTTCCTCGTCGCTTGCACGATCCTGTTCGTCGGGTTCTCAGTGCTGTGCGGCGTCGCAACAAATCTCGATATGATGATTATCGGTCGCGTCGGCCAGGGCGTAGCCGGCGGTGGCATGATCCCGACAGCGCTCACCATCGTCGCCACCCGTCTGCCGCCGGACAAGCAGCCCGTCGGCGTCGCCCTGTTCGGCATGACGGCGGTGCTCGGGCCGGTCGTCGGTCCCATCATTGGAGGCTGGCTCACCGAAAATGCGAGCTGGCACTATCTGTTCTTCATTAACGTCCCCATCGGCCTCGGCCTCCTCGTGCTTCTGTTTGTCGGCCTGCCACACCAGAAAGCCCATCCGGCGCAAGTACTCGAAGGCGACTGGTTTGGCATTATCGGCCTCGTCATCGGCCTCGGTTGCCTCACTGTGGTGCTAGAGGACGGGCAGCGTGAGCAGTGGTTCGCCTCAAACCTCATCATCTCGCTGAGCGTTGCTGCAACCTTCGGATTTATCCTGCTCGCCATCGGGCAGTTCACCGCGAAGGCACCCGTCATCGACATGAGCATCCTGCGCACGCGAGCGTTCGGCAGCGTGTTCTTGATGAGCTTCGCCGTTGGCGGCGGACTTTACGGCATCCTCTACCTGATCCCCCAGTTCCTCTCGCAGGTCCCACACTACAACGCTGAGCAGGCTGGCCATATCGTGCTGCTGTCAGGGGTCCCAACCCTTATGATGCTACCGTTCTTCCCCCTCCTTATCCGGGTGATCGACGTACGGTTCGCAGTAGCCCTCGGCCTGGTCTTCTACGGCTGGAGCTGCTTCCTCGATTCCGGCCTTACCACCGAGGATGCCGGCGGCCAGTTCGTGGTCTCACAGCTCCTGCGCGGGGTCGGACAGGGCTTCGCGCTGCTATTCCTCAACCAGGCCGCAACGAGTTCCGTCCCGCCCGAAAAGGCGAACGACGCCTCCGGCCTATTCAACGGAGCACGCAACCTCGGCGGCTCTTTCGGCCTAGCCCTGATCACCACACTGCAGGAGCGACGCAGCGACCTCCATACGGACCGCCTGCTCGAATCCGTGAGCGCCAATTCCGTTCTGGCGCAGGATCGCTTGAATGCGATGGGCGGTGCCGGCGGACCCGACGGCATGCGCCAAGCCCTCGCCGGCTTCAAGCAGGTCATCGACGCTCAGGCCCTGGTGATGACCTTCTCCGACTTGTTCTTCGTCTTCGGCGTGATCATGCTGGTCGTTATCCCGCTCGTCCTGTTCCTGCGTCCGCTGCCCAAGGGCGGCCCGGTCGCGATGCATTGAGCCCGCCATGATCCCGAATACCCTTCTGCGGGGCATGCTGCCCTTGACGGCGGTCCTCCTCGGCGGGTGCGTCGTTGGCCCGGACTACGGGGGCCCACCGATTACGGCGCCACGCGCCGAGGCGGGTGCGCCATTCATGCGCGGCGTCGCGGTTCGCAACGTCGTTGCCGTCGATCCGCCAGCCCGATGGTGGACAGCGTTGCGCGATCCGATTCTGAGCGATCTCGTCGAGGACGCCCTCGCCTCGAATACCAACGTGCAAATCGCGTCGGCACGGCTGCTCCAGTCCCGCGCCGTGCTCGGCCAGAGGACGGCCGCCCTTGCGCCCAGCATCTCGGCGAATACCTTCGCGCTGAACAACCAGCTGCCAGTTAGGGATTTCGTCGGGAGTGGCCTCGGCTCGGCCGGCGGTACGGTTCCCAAGTCGCTGAATATTGATCTCTACAACGCCACTTTCGACGCAACCTGGGAGATCGATATCTTCGGCGGCAAGCAGCGCGCCATCGAGCAGGCCGTCGCCCAGGGCGAGGCAGCAGAAGCGGCCGTGGCCGACGCGCAGGTGCAAGTCGCGGCCGAGGTGGCGCAGTCCTACGTAACACTCCGCGGAGCCCAGAGGCGCCTCGCATTGACCCAACGTGCGGCCACGCTCCAGCGCGAGGCGGTAAGCCTCAGCCAGCAGCGGCTGGCCGGTGGCGCGGCCTCGTCGCTAGACGTGGAACGTTTGCGCACCCAATTCGAGACAACCTCCGCCCAAGCGCCGGTCTTCCAGGCGCAGATCGACCAGTCTCTAAATCAGATCGCCGTGCTGGTCTCCCGTGAGCCGGGCGCCGTCGATGCCCTACTGAAACAGCCCCGTGCCGTGCCGATGCCACCGCGCGTGGTGGCCATCGGCGATCCTGGCGCCATGATCCGGAGGCGGCCGGACATCCGGCGGGCGGAGCGCCAACTCGCCGCCGCCAACGCCCAGATCGGTCAATCCGTGGCGCGCCTGTTCCCGCGCGTGAACCTCATCGGCAACGCCGGTTGGGTCTCCCCCAACATCGGCTCCATCGGCTCGTTGGCGGCTTCGACCTACAACCTTGGGCCGACGCTGTCTTGGAGCATCCTCGACTTCGGACGGACCCTTGCCCAAATCCGGCAATCCAAAGCGGGCGCTGACGAGGCGCTGGCCCAGTACGAGCAGACCGTGCTGCAGGCGATGCAGGACGCCGAAACCTCGCTATCACGCTACGGCAACCAGCGCACCACCGTCGCCCGTCTGGCCCGGGCCAGCGCCTCGGCCGGCAAGGCCTCTATGCTGACCGACCAGCGCAACACGGCCGGCACGATAAGCACCATCGACCTCCTCGACGTCGAGCGCCAGCGCCTGCAGGCCGAACAGAGCCTCGCCCAGGCTCAGGCCGATTACACCACCGCCTACATCGCGCTTCAGAAGAGCCTTGGCCTTGGTTGGGGACTCGGTCCAGAGCGCGTTGCTCTCGAAATACAGTGAGCGCCCTCCCTCATCACCGGATCGCGTGTCCGACGCCCCCAGGGCACGCGGTGCGACGGTCGGCCCGTGCGAAGATCTTTCCCCGCAAGGGCCGACCGTTCAGCTCCATCGTCCCATGAGCGAGCGCATACGTAAGATCTTGTAGGATCGCTCGTCATACCCCCAGGATCGGCTGTTTCGACGACACGGCTCAATACGGAGAGACGAAGGCTTTAGGATCCGTGAGGCGTAAACCTCAATGACCCGCAGGCGCTGATCTCCATCCACTGGCTTGTGTCGGACGTAGCCTTCCCAGAAATGGCGGGCATGACAGCACCTGGAACTGGCAGTTTTGACACGGTGCCGCGCGCCCGCGTGGCGCTAGTGCGCCCTTGCTATGAAGCCGACACACGATGCCCATGCAGATCGGTCGACAGGACTAGGCCATCATCAATTAGTTTACCTACGGAACAATCGGCCTGTGGTCGAATTAAAAGAAACGCATTAGTTCCCTTTCGACATGTTTCAACGGGCTGAGCACGATGAAGTCAAGTAACAACCACTCGAATGAAATTTATATTTTATATCAAAATACATATTATATTTATCCTATAATTATCAATCACAATGATTGTTTTATTTTATCGGACTAATATGTTTTTCTAATAGTGGCTATCACAATCTCTCAAGGCAGAATATGCAATGTCAAAGATCGATCAAACATCAAAAAAATCAAAATATTGTGAAGATAATCAGACTTTTTATCAGAAATATAACAAAGTACCAATATTTTTTATCATTTTACTGATATTTGCAAGTTTGACGATTGGTGTTGTAATGTGTGTCTTGGGGCATTATAAAATTTTTACTGTTTTGCTAGTTTTTAATCTGATTTTATCTATCTTTCTTAGTGTAAATAAGGCTTGGCCAAAATAAGTCATCGTTTAAATATATAAATAATGACTTAGGGAAAGCTGATTATTCTACACGAAGGGTGGCGAGTGGAATGCTAGTGAAGCTTTGGTATTTCCACCACGGATAGCTTGGCCCGTAGAGTCTGTCGGACGAACGTAGCCGGCCAAGCGTTTGGGGCGCTCACGACAACTTTCGAGATCGGCGCGCGACGTGCCCCGAATCATTGAGCGCTGATTGTCCGTCTCCACGGGGCCTTCCCCCACCGTGGGCTGAACCGGCGGGGGAAGGCCTCGTGCCGGAGCCGCTTCAATCCATGACCTTGAGGTCGTTCACGTTCACGTCGACATCCTGGGTGGTGAAGCTCGGTGCCCGGCCGTTCGACTGGGAGACGCCGCTGATGCGGTGGTCGCCGCTATCGTAGGTAGCCAGCTTGCCGTCGGTCTCGATGACGAGCCGCTGCTTATCGGGGAAGAACGCGTAGCGCATCCCGTTCTGGCCACCGCTGGTCGAGGGCTGGCCGAGTTCCTTCGGCCACCATGGCTCCGAGCCCTTCATCGGCTCCATCGGCTTCATGGGTTCCATGGGCTTCATGGGTTCCATGGGCTTCATGGGTTCCATGGGCTTCATCGGTTCCATTGCGCTCGGTCCTCTGGCGGGATGGCTGACGCCAACGCTACGCTCGAAGCGCCGAAAGGTTTCCCAAAAACTGGGACGACAAAGTCTGCCGACGAGTATGTCGTTCGAGGACGTTGAGATAAGCGCGGGGATCGCTGCGGAAGCGGGTGAGCTGGGTTCGGGCCTGCCTGCGGATGGTGAGGGACCCGCATGAGAGGAGCTGCTCGTTGCAAGCTTGAAGCTGTCGTGCTGGGCTCAGGATGCCCCAGGACCAGCGGGGCAGCGCGAGAGCATGCAAGGCAGCAGGACACCCTCGAACCCCCTGTATGCCCCCCTAACCGTCTCCGCGCAGGCTGCCCTCCCCTACCCTGGCCATCGGCAGGGCACGTCACACGTAAGGCGATGCATGGGCAGCGTTGATCTTCATCATCTTTGCCGTCCGATTGTTAACTACGCTCCAGGCGCATTCCGCCGAGTAATATATTGGAAAGCCGTGCTGTGCAGATATCAATTAGCAACACGGGGAACATGCTCGATGTCGAAATTTTTTGCCACCAACAAGATTTTTCAGTTTAGCGTGATGTGGTTGTTCGTTATCGCGTCCTTCGCCTACGCGGCGGGTGAGAGCGGGAAAGCCATGGCGTGGTCTCTCCTGTATGGCATCCCAGTTGGCTACATCGCGGCGGAGATATGGGTTGCATCCCTCCTCCAAAGGGAAATGAAGAAGTGGGTCTGGTTTCCGGCGATCCGTGGATACCTGCGCCGACAGGTTGCTTAATACAACAGCGTACCTATTCAATCGCTAAACAGAGCATTTCAAGGACGGCCCTTCTACTGCCACCGCGATTTTTACACCGCTGTTAGCCAGCTAGAGCAGCCGGGGTTGCGCGGTTGGATACATCATCAACGACGAGATGTAAATCTGGTGACAACAAGCTTCGTTTCGGTATCGTAAGGCTCAAACATCATTTGTCTACTGACGGCAAAGAAAGACGAGATCCATGCACTTAGTAATCGACGATACATATGGACCTAAAACCAACGGTCAGTCGCGCTACGTGACAGGGAACCGAAGGACTTGCGTCGCATTGCGTTTCAAAGATGACGAGGTCGAATATGTACGAAATCAGTTAAAAGAATGCCTTGCGCATGTTTCATCTATCATCGGAAAGCCCTTGACGGAGTTTCATTTCACCGAAATTTTCAATCGGCGTGGTCAGTGGGCACAGACTGAGGATGGATTAAATCTGAAGATATTCGGATTTTTTGCAGAACTGTATAGCATTAAGCGCTGGCCTGTAATGCTCCAGACGGTGGATGACAGGACTTTCGTAGGGCATAACGTTAGTAACTGGGCAGGAAAGATCGATGGACTTGATCTAACTGATCGTTATACTCAGAGCTTGGTACTGCTCTGCATGCGATTTCAGAGAGAATTGCCCGAATGCGAAGAGCCGCTCACGGTATTAGTGGATCAAGGCCTAAGAAAGCCAGGCGCCCCATTCGGGAAAACTCTGTTCCGAGAGTGGAAAGGCCAATTCCGAGGCGAGTACGTCGCCTCGACCGAACCTCTTATGCAGTTGACTGACTTTGTTGCCTATTGCATCAATCGATCTACTGTCCTTCAAATCAAATCAAATAGGAGCAAAACAGATTTATATTTTCTAAGGATGATCGAAATGATGAACTTAAACACAACAGATCTACAGTTTCACAAACTACCAGCGTCCTTTAATGCTCAAGATATCGATGAGCTTCATCGACTAGACCGTGTGGCGAAGGTGCTTGAACCAGCAAAAGACGAAGATGAGGAGTTAAATTGAGAAATATAAGTGATCAACGCATCCGGAAGGCGCTCAAGTTCACGCGCTAGGCCGTGCGTTCTTCTATTAGAAGCGTTTAGCTAACCTCAGTTAGCTATCTCCTGCTTCGCCTGAGAGGCCTGTCACCAGTAGAGATGCCTCTTCGGAGCTGAAGCTGTAATGCTGGGCTCAAGATGCCCCAGGACCGACAGGGGAACGCAGCAGCTGCCCAGCAGCAGGACGCCCCTCGAACGCGCTGTGCGATGCTCCTGCGCGTCGCGCTTACCGCCCGCGTTCTCCTCGACGGCTGGGGCAAAGGGGCAAAATCGCAGCCGCGGGACTGTCGCTGGTACACCCCAACCTCTCCCTGCGCCCGCAGCCTATGGCAGCAGCGAAGCCCCGGAAGGCTCCGCTGCTGCCGCCCACATCGATTAGCGTAGCAGCTGCAAGATGCCCTGGCTGGCCTGGCTTGCCAGCGACAGCGAGGACACGGCCAGGGACTGTCGGGTCGCCAAGGCCTGTGAGTTCGCCGCCTCCTCGTTCATGTCGGCGTTCGTGAGGTTGGCCGCACCCGTGGTGAGCACGTTGATCATCTCCTTCGTGAAGTTCTGCCGGTTCTGAACCGTGGACAGGTTGGACCCGAACGTGGAGGAGATGGATTTCAGGTTCGCCAGCGCATTGCTGAGCGCATCCGCGGCCTTGGTGAGGTCCGCGTTGTTCTGGATGCCGATGTCAGCACCCAGCTGAGCCGTCGCACTGTCCTTGAACTCGCCGATGCCCAGCGCGGACGCGGACAACGACGTGCCCTGGATATCCAGCTTGGATTTAGCCGCGCCGGTCTTCTCGTTGAACGCGATGCTCAACCCGTCGCCGGCGAGCAGGTTGGTGCCGTTGAAGCCGGCATCCCGGGCGGCCTGATCCAGCTGGGTCCGCAGCGCGTTGAACTGACCCACTAAGGCCGAGCGCTGCGCGGAGGTGCCGCCGGCCGCCGAAGGTGTTGCGCCGCCGGTGAGCTTGGCCGTCTCCGTTGCATCCACCGCGAAGGCTCCAGAAGTGGTCTTGCCCAGGCCTACCGAAAGGGTGTCCGATCCCGTGCCGGTGATCTGCAACTGCCCCTGCACGTCGATCGTGGCGGTGGCGATGCCCGACTTGTTGATGTTGCTGACGAGGTCGCTCACCGTGTCGGTGGAGCCGATGTCGAACTTGTAGGTGGTGAAGCCCGCGCTGAGCTGCATCTGGTTGGCGTTGCTCGTGTTGATGCCCACCACGCCGGGAGTGCTCGAGGTGGCCGCTGCGGCCGTGCCGGCGAGCGTCTTGCCCATCGATACGTCGTAGATGCTCTTGCCCGTAGCGGTGGCTTCACCGGCCGTGGCGAGCGCTCGGGTACCCTGCAACTTGGGCAGGTTGGAGGTGGCGTTGGACTGCGCCTGGGTCACCACCGACTGCATCTGCTTGACGACGGTGGTGACCGCATCGACGCCCTTCGCGGCGGCCTGGATCGTCTGGATGCCGTTGGAGACGCCGTCGAGGAGATCCGACAGCGAGGACGCACGATCGCTGAGGCCCACCGCCGTGAAGTAGTTGACGGGGTTGTCGAGGGCCGAGTTCACCTTCTTGCCCGTGGACAGCCTGCTCTGATTGGTGGCGGCCAGCGCAGCAGTGTCCTGCAAGGACAGCAGGTTCTGGCGAGTAGAAGCGGAGAGCGTGATGGACGACGACATGACATAATCTCTCTAAATCGCCTTGCGTGGATCGCGAAGACTTCGAGGATTATTGCTGGCAGTGCTCTGTTGGGCGGTTAATAATCTATTTTGGACTTATCAATGTTCAGACGAAGCGTACTGATCTACCGACGATGCGTACTTGATGGTTCGCCGGAGAATGTGGCCAGTGTGCGGCTCCTCTGTGAGCCGGCTGCAGGCCACATTCATTGCTTTCGACCCCAAACGGCAGGTAATCTGCACGATATCCCTGGGTTGATATGGGCATTTTAAATATTGCGAAATATTTTTCACAAGATTTTATGACACAAAACGATGCAATTGTATGCTATATAATTCGAAATTATCTCTTTAATAGTTAGATTATTCAGTGTTATCCTGAAAATAGTCAGACCTGTGAATGGCGAGGTAGCGTCTATTTTCTTCGTTGAGACCATTTATTTGGAGGCCATTGAGCCCGAGCTGCGCCCGAACCCCAGCGGATAGAACAGAAGAAGACAGTAGCCGGCCATCGTCGGCGAATGTTATAAGCCCGCGATCAAAAAGCGCATCGATATGCACTGCAAGTAATAGGCCATTATTTGTATCCAATCGCTCGGTAGGCGTACTGTCGCACCACGGTTTTATGTGAGAGGCGCGCAGAAGCTCTGGAAGGGGCAGGTTCGTCAAGGCACAGCGACGCGACCAGCGATCCATTAGATTATTTCGAAACCGAGCTTGTCCAAGCCGGGCAGCGCGAACACTCTCGGTTTCAGTTTTTGGATCTCCTGCCACAGCGGCTGGCAAGATTGCAGCACCAGGAGCAGCACCAGATGCGGGGCGTCGCAAAGCTGCGACAAAAGCTGCCAAAGCCTCTGGTGTTTCGAAGTCAAAATCTAATCCGTAAGGTCTTTCAGTCTCTCCAGTGTGGAAGCGTGCTGGAAAGCCGCGGAACGATTGGTTGTGAACATACTCACCAGCTGGCATGGGCCGCCTCACCCCAGGGATCGCCCGCAGTTCGTCCACGCGATCATAAAAAGAGGGGTCAATAACGAGTACTAGGCTCTCACTCTCCTGTTTTATATAAAATACCAAATCATCAATAGTCGCACGCTGTGATTTAATTTTTGCTTCCTCAACATTAAATCCAATATTTTTTAGTTCAATGCTTATCATTTCATTGGTCAGTATAGGGCGCAAATCTGCATCCAATGCCCAGCTTACCTGAACCGGTGTGGTTGAGGTAGCTGTTACTGCTCGCCCCAACCCCTCATAGCGGAAGGCTGCAGCTTCATTTTCACGAGTAAAAATGTGCACACGATAGCGACCACTCAGGAGCTTGCGTATTTGCGGTTGATTGAGAGTTGTTCCCTCTTTGGCCTCCCAAAATAACTGCTCGCCAGACCAATAATTGTGATAATCATGCCCGGTGCGGCCTGGTACTCCAACGCCGCAAAATACGAAAAACTCACCTCTGAATTCGCGATATCCTGTGTCCCAAGCGCCGCCTTGACCTGGATCACCCACGATCTTCCGAATGTCTGCGCGAGTGTATTCGCCTTGTAGAGTAAAAAGGAGCGGAGATTTCATCCTTGCTTCCTTGTCGTGATTTGCTGGCCCGATCTGGGAGCGCATCTTGCAATGGAATGGTACGGGCTGTTGTGAAATATCTATAATTTGCCGTGCGTGTCAAAGCTCGCGCAGCCATCCTAGGAGCGGCGCGTCAGCGGGCTGTGGTGCTCGTATCTCGGGTCCGGGCTGCACCTCGCTGGGGTTCACCCCGTACTTGCGCCGGAAGGCCCGGCTGAACACCAGATCATTGTGGAAGCCGCACTCGTGGGCGAGCCGCGCGATCTTGGGCCGCCGGCCCTCGCTGTGCCGCAGCCGTCGCATGGCCTCGGTCAGCCGGCGATCCCGGATATACGCGTAAACGCCACCATCGGGGGCAAACAGCTGGTACAGCGGCGTCCGCGAGAGCCCGAACTGGGCGCTCAGCATGGGCAGGTCCACCTGCGCCAGATGCTGCTCGATAAACTGCTGCACGGCGAACCGTAGCTGGGTTTCCCCAGCGGGGGCTGGCGCAGCGCTGCCGCTGACCTCCCAAGCCAATGCCCTGCACAGGTCCACCGTAGCTGGCACCAGATGGTGCGTGAGCCCGGGTGTGGCTGACACCGCGCATTCGTTGAAGTGGCGTAGGAAGTCCGACAGCAGCTGGGCCAATGGGTATGCGGAGCCGGCGAGAACGCCACCGTGCATACTGGCGAGCTCATCGGCGCGATCCCCGAGCGTGCGGCGCGGCAGGAACAGCGTTGCCCCCCGGCCCTGCTCCGTCTCCATGCGGATGGGCCTGGCTAGGTCGAGCACGAGGAGATCGCCGGGGGCGGCCTCGATGGGGCTGCCACCCACATCGACCCGGATGCTGCCGCTGACCGTCGTCCTCAGCACCAGATGATCCAGTCCCTGATCCCGTATGCGCTCCGAGCTTCGCTCCACCGATTGGGCTGGCACCTCATCCGCGGCAAGCACCATCTGGCCGAGGTGTTGGTAGCGCTGAAACGCCGTGATCGGTACTTCGGTCTCCGTGGGGACCGAAGCATCGAAGATGGGGGCGAGGCTGGTTATCCAGGCCCGCCGGCGGCGACCAGGTTCGGCGATGTGCTCAAAGCGGTGTTCGAGGATCACGGCGTGGCTGCCGTGGTGAGCTGCCGGCCGCAGCGGGTGCCTGGCGGCTCACGATGCACCTGGGAATGCCGGGGCCTCACGCGCACGCGCGAGAGCGCATCTCGGCATGTGGATGCCGAAATTTGGCCGATCTGGCTCATTTTTTAAAAGATCACTCTGTCTTGGCGGTGTCGCGAGGACGAGTGGAGTTTGCGTTGAGCGTGTTGCTGCGCCTGTTATCGAACGGAAGTCAGAAAATGCGTTTGCATATGCTGCGTACTAGAGTGCCTACGTTACGTACTTGAGCTGGCTGTACGTGTGGACCGTCGTAGATCGAGCCGGGTGAGGGTGCAGCTGATGCTGGCGGACCTGCGGATGCGGCCGGCTACCCACGACCAAAACCCGATTTCGCGCACTTGCTGTGCTGGGTGAGCGAGCGCAAACCTAAGCTCTTGTGGGATCGCTCTTTTTTTCTGCGGGATCGGCGGTTTTGACGACACTGCGCCACGCCGGGATCACCGCATCTCGGGGTGACGGCGCCGCACCCATGTACGTGCGCCGTCACCGAAACGGGGTCACGCCGCCTTCTTCTTGCGCCGCTCCGCCATCATGAGACCCCGGGCCACCGCCGCCTCCTTGATCTGGGCGTCCAGCTCCCCTGCCCTCACTGCGTTGATCAGGGCGTCGATGATCGCCGGCAGCTTGTCGAGGGTGCCGATGCCGATGGCGGCCTTGCCCGGCTGCAGCGGCATGGGCTTGCCGCCCACGCGGAGGATGAAGTGCGTGGTGCCGGCCTCGTCCTGGAACCAGCCGCGGCGCACACGCCGGTTGACCTCCATACGCACCCGCTGGCCCTGGGCATCCTTGCGCATGCCGAGGGTTTTGGGGGGCTGGTACACCCGGCCTTCGAGGGTGGCCGTCACCATCTCCTTCTGCTCGGCGAGCTGACCCAGCAGCTTCTCACGCGCCCGCGCGAGGGGGTCGTTGGCCGACACGGCGGGGGCGGCAGCGCTGAGCTTGAGGGTCTTGAGCACCGACATGTGTGTGTCCTTCGCTTGAGCACGACCACTTCTCATGTCCAGGACACTACTGCCGTTGTCCTGCTGTTCAACCTGAGATTAAATCGAGATGATCTAGGACGTCGCCCCATCCGTGATCGATCACAAAATGCACAAGAACGCACAAGGATACTGCCCGGCCAGGATATAGATTTTAAGTTGTTGATTTTGCGCTCTTATTTTTCGTTATTTCGGGCTCTTTGGTGTGACCGCGGTGCATGCTCGCCCGCGGCACCCTCTCCCAAAGCAATTACGACCCAAAATCAGATGGGTAGACTGGAAGTCCGCGAGTGGCGCTCTCCACGTAGCGGCAGCGAAGTGGCGCCACGAGCAGCCATCGCCAGATGGCTGCGAGAGCAGCAGGCGCGGAAAGCGCGTCCCGACGGAGCCGCGGCTGGCTGGCTTGAAGAGCCAGACACGACGCGGAACGTCAGGGACAACGCCTGATTGTGCTTCGTTGGATAGCGTCTTAAGGACGAGTAATCTCTCTATATAGAGAGATTGTTCTTTCTTATGTCGTTAGCCAATGATGCATTGTCAGTCGGATGAATATTATATGTTCTTACCTATGTGGCATAAATATCGACGGGCACGAGCCCACTGTCGTACAAAGGGATATGAGCAAAAAAGGAGATGCCCATGAAGAAGCAAATTGAAGACTGGCTGAATGTTGAGACGGAGACGCGAGATTGGCTGCGCGCCCAACTCGAGCGCTCGCAGAAATATCAAATCAGCCGAGGCGTGCGGTTCGATCTAAATTTTTCTGACTATGTGGATCTGTGGGGCCTCGCTAGGATTAAAAAGGTAACGAGCCTGCTCAAATCAGGAAAGCTTTTCAAGAGAATGCGCGATCCCGACAAAGGGTGGGTGCTTAGTTGGACGACAAAGGAGGCACGCGAAGCGAGAGAAATGAATTACGCGACCGCGCGCATTCTTCAGCGTAATACGAGCAGGCACCGCTTTTATCTCAAGGCCGGCGAAACGCATACTGACGAAGCAAAGCGCCGAATTGGAGATGCCAAACGAGGGAAGCCACTTTCAGATTTACACAAACAGAGGATTAGCGACGCTCGCACAGGCGTTCCTCAAAGCGACGACCATAAGAAAAGACGCATTGACGCCATTCGCGCTACTAAGCAGAGACAACGTGAAGAGCGTGCTAGGCTCCTAGATTGCGCAGCCTGAGGCTTTGATGACAGGCCTAAGTTTGGCTAATCGATACTGCAGACGAATTGCCGCAGTATCACTCATCCAATACGAACCAAGCAAAAAGAGGAGATAAAATGCCCCGCAAATATTTTAGCCGACCCACGCGCCCCGCTCGATCGCTGCCTTGCGATAGAAGCATGAACGTCGGTGAACATGTTGATCTTTGGATCGCCTGTGCGCGCGTATCTCCCGAACTGCGCCAGCGAACTGAAGACGATATGATCCAGCTCATACTCAAGATGAACCCCGGTTATCGGGATACGCCCTCACGGAAACGAAAATAGCACGAAGTCACGATTGGGTCGGTGCGGTATCATATAATTTGTACCTGCACAGACCCATTCATGGCTTGAAGAAATACAAATATTCAGCAGAACCTGTGTGCTAAGTCCGGCGCTCCACCGAACACGCGGGTGCTGTCAATATGGGTCGTCGCATGGTTTGTAGTTTGTGCTTCCGACCACGCGCAGCTTGCTCGCTATCCTATGGTACCCGTCAAACCTTCTGAGTGGACCGACGGCATCCGTCCCGATTTCACGAGGCGAGCACGCGATCGTACAGGTCCGCTCCTAAGAAGAAGCGCGAAAGCTGCTGCTCGCATGCTGTCAGGCTGTACCCACCGGTGACCACGCGATCCAGCACCGCCGAGAGGTGCGCCACCAATTCCGGCTTATGCCGCTGGTATGCCTCCCAGCTGGCAGTCCACTCCGCGGGGTACCGGAACCCCTGGGGGTACATCTCGCGGTAGCTGAGACGATCCGGCACCACCGGCGCCGCCCCCGCCAGTACCCCCTCATAGCAGCCGATGCCCAGGGTCTCCTGCAGGCTGCACGAGAACACCACCCGGCTCCGGGCGAGCAGGTCGTGGTAATCCCACTTGCTGAGAGCCGTCTCCTGGCACGCCACGAACTGCCAATCGGGGAACGATCCCGCCAGATCCTTGAAGATCTCTGGCTGCTTCTCGGGTGCCAGCCGGTGGGGGAACAGCACGATGTTCTCTTTGGGCTGCGCGAGGTGCGGCTGTAGCTCCGCCGCCAGGTACTCCATGGGCCACCCACACACGGCCACTCGCGGATCATCCGCCGCCGCGCCCACGCCCGCCCGAAACAGCTCGGCGTGAGCATGGGTCGCGAACACGCTGACACCGTAGGCCTCGAACAGCGCGCGTTCCATTGCCTTTGCCCACGTCACGTCCCGGGGCGCGATCCGACCGAGGAAGTCGTTGGGGTCATAATGACCCGCGTGGAACAGTCCGATGACGCGCACGGATATGCGGAGCAGCGCGCTCATGTACCGGATCTGATGCACGCCGGGATGCCATGCGTCGGTGATGAGGAACGTGTCGCCCGGCTGCACCTCCCCCCGCTGGAAACGCCGAGCTACTTCGGCGATCTGCGTACTCTTGAAGATGTTTGTGCCGGCGAAATCGAGGAAGGCGCCCGCCAGGGGTACCGGCGGGGGTATCTCGCCCTCAATCTGGATCACGCTCGCCGGCACGCCGCGTGCCGCCGCTGCCTGCGCCAGCTGCACGGGGAGATGGTGCAGCCACTGCCCCGTGTAGCGCTGCTCGTGGCCCTCGATGGGCAAAATCCAAATGGTCACTTGCGTTGCTCGCTGGCCGAGTACTGCGAGTAGCTACCGCATTCACCGTCCTCGCTTACCTCGATCCAAACATCGCGGCCGGGGTAGTTGGCAGCGATGTTTTCGTACAGCTCGTCACTAATTGTTTCACAGCTCTTTCCATCCAGCTGGAGTATGCTGCTTTGATATAGCCCCTCCAGCCATTCGAGAAACGTATGGAATTCTACTTCACGATCACCATGCCATACCTGTATCCACACGCGAAATTTGAACAAGTGGCGGTGGGTGGCGGAAAGGTACGCGCGGTCTCCAGATGCATCGGGCCAACGATGGAAGCCGGCGCGCTGGAACGTCACCCAGATCATTCGAAGCGGGGTAGCGGATGCGATTGTTGAAGCAGCGGTCATGTTCATTCAGCCGGGGCGAGAGAGTTACGCTTGTTGTGCAGATGCCAGAGAACCAGCCAGATCACGAATGTGGCCAGCATTTTTCCTGCGTAATGCGAGATATAATTGGGCCAGGTGAGTTCATTGAGCCCATACAGTATGAGGGCTCCGTCAAACAACGTTGCGACGGCGGACGACCATAAGATGCGATCTTTGAGATCCTCTTTTTTGAAGAAATGGAAGGCTATCTGGTCGATCCCCTCGCTTACGAGAAACGCCAGTGCACTATAGTAGGCCAGGTCTCGATCTACGCAGAAATATACGATGATGGTCGCTATGAGCATGAACGCTGCGACCCAATCGCCGATGAGCCTTTGCGTATAGTCACGCATTACAAATATCAGGCCCACCAGCAGCGTGCCGGGGATGAGCGGAAACGACACCGGCGGATTGCCGCTGAACGGTAGTTTTAAGGGGTATACAGGCAGATATTTCGCGAATGCATTTACCGCTACGCCGGATGCAATATACATCACGATGAGCGCGATCGTAAGATCGAGATGATCATTCCATCGAGGCTTGTAATCGCCTCTAAAAAATACAGCAAGCTCTCTTCGTCTAATCATATCGATAATTCCGCGGCTATTAGGCTTGCGACCGATCACGGGCGGCTTAAGGCAGGCTTACATTCGCAGCGGATCTGGCACCGCTGGGGCCGTGTCGTTCCGATTTGAGTGCTCTACAAAACGAGCGCGTCCAAGCGCTGTCGATTTTGTTCGATGAAATCATGCGCCTTGTAGGGCGAGACACTTGCTATCGGCGACGGGAACTCCGCCGTTGGATAGTCCACCTTCATCGGCGGCTGTTCGTTCAGCTCATCCATGAGGCCAAGCACGCGGTTGGGTGCAAAAATGATTTCGATAAGGCTGCGGATCACCAGGAGATCGACGGGGAAATTATTTCGTGTCTCGCCATCGTCGCTGAGCCAGTTGGCAGTCACTTGTTCAAGCGCCCGCGTCGCGGCGTCCACATTGTGCGCGCACATGAGCAGTGAAGTCTTACTATCTGGCTTGACGATGAAGTTGCGGGGATCTGGGTCCTGGCGATCAGGCCGCACCACTGCAACATCATTCACCGCGAGGTGCTGGCCAATGATGCTGATACCGGCATTAGGCGTAGCCCGGCCGTGCATGGCGGGATATGAGCCCTGCGCGTCTTTGATCAGTCTGTGTGTTTCAGCCTGTGCGCGGGCGTGACACCAATCGTTGATGGCGAACGTCAGCTCGCTGTGGTGCCGAAACTCGCTGAGTTCAGCGTCGGATGGGCGATCATATTTGATTGAGAGTGCCTTGTTGTCGGCCACGTAATAGGCGAGCAAGCTGTAGCGTTCGTTCGCTTCTTGGAATGGCGTAGCCGTATCAAAAGTGATCTGAAGGTCTGGATTGATGCTTGCTCGAATGCATCGCTGGATCGTTGTCAGCACACATGCGCTTGCAAGCGTGCCCGTTCCAAGAACATGAATGTGCTTGATGCGCGCAAGTGTGCCGTCGTCGCGCATATCGACGAGGCGGTGTAGCATCAGTCGGTAGCTGGTATTGCTGGTGCCAGCGAATGCAATGCCCTCGGCGGCATTGATGAGCGGTCGGTGGACACAATACCACTCGCGGCTTTCGGGCTCACTCGTGCCCTGTAGCACTACGAGAAATCCTCGCCCTGGCCGGCGACGGTTCAACATGATGTCCGTGTTTATGTAGGTCTGCCGAAGGCACCCGTTGAATGCCACGCTCAATCCATTGGCCCGGCTCATAGCCTCGAGGTTTTCGCCGTCCACATGGATGAGCCGATGAACGTGCGCGGCCATCTTGCCCGTGGCGATGCCCCCGGTCGGGAAGTCGAGGGCCATCACGTAGTCGCCGTGGTCCTCCTGCCAGCGGAGTGATTGCAGCACGGTGCGCGCGTAGCGCCAGGGTCCCAGCGTGCCCTGCTGGATCTGAAAACCTCCACTGTCCGCGACCACGAACGAGGTGTTGCGATCGCGCTCGGTGATGTTCGTGCGCGCCGTGCTGAGGCTGCCGCTCTCCTGCATTACTTGGCCGGCACTCGCGAGAGTTGCTGGGTAGTAAAACATTCCACCCGGCCGGAGGTAGTCCAGCATGGTGCCGGGCAGGCCTTCCGCCCGCCACGTCGCATCGTTGGCGCATTTGGCATACCCGTGGCTAATCGCCGGCAGGTAGCGAGCCACATTGGTTTGGTGGGTGAAAAGGCGATCCAACATGTAGACACATGTCGGTGAGCGCCGATTAACATTCGGCTAATGCCGCAGCGATACCCAGGGCCTCCAAAAAAATTTTAGAAATCTAAAAAGTTGCAGGCCCAGAATGAGCTCAAGCCATAACACCCAGCAGCCCTCCTTGAAAAAAGAGCTGGACGACATTGACAGCCGGCTCAGCGCCGCTCAACGTCACGCGGGCAAGGCTCGCAAGCACGAAGACGCCTTTTGGTCACGTGTGTATGCGGCACTTCATGACATTTACGAAGTATGGCAGCCCCTGATCAACAACGACGATCTTATCCGGGCTTACTGTGCTCGGCACCAGCTGCCTTGCAACAACACAAAGTTGAACAATCGATTTTATGCGCCGGTCCAGCTGTGCTTCAAAGATGCGCGAAGCGCCACAGCTGTCACGCAGTATGCCACCACGCTCCTTGAAGCAGATCGACTTGGGAAAGCACCAGTCGATCTAGTCGGATGGATCAAGAGTATCGGCAGTCCATCAGATGTTTATGATAGCATTAGGAATGCCAACAAGGGACGTGCCTCAGGAGCGGGGCATTTGCCTATCACAGCGCCGCAGCAAGCGCCAAGCAATACGGCTTCAATTAGCACAGGGACGCCTACTCCAAACGCAAATCTGCCAGCTACTACGCACGCGACCGCTGCCATTCCGCTGCTGCCGCAAACCATCATCTCTAACATCGTTCAGGGCTGGGCCACGATTAAGCGGCTCGTTGACGGAAAAGAGAAAAGAGGCAGCGGTGACGATAACCGGAAAATTCTCATTCGAAATATGTCTGTTGGGGGTGAGACGTTATTATGCTTGGAGAATATAGATACGGCCTACACGTTTACAACGGTACGAGTAACTTTGCCATTTGCATGGGCGGAGTTGGGGGATCGCTGGTACACGCTCTCGTTCCGTGAGGCTGACCGCTTGGCTTTCAACTTCCCGATGACATCCGGCTGGAATGCTACCATAGCCGTGGATCAATTGGAATTTTCTGCCTCTAACGGAGTTCGGGTTGTCGCCGAAGTCTTCAATGATATGGATACAGATTTCCAACATATGGCCTTGCCGGTCAGTTATGGTCCACATTTACAACTGACCGCACCGCGAGCGAAATCCTTTCTGGATTGGCACAATCTTATAAAGCGCAGCATCAAGCTCAAATCCCGTCAGCTGCGAAACGACATAAGACATCAGATCGAGCGTAACGAAGTAATCATACCAAATTTGCGGATGCAGAACCGCAGGGTCACGTATGGTGCACGGAAAATCATCTTCGCGCCATCGACAGACCGGCGTCTCGACCACCGCTCATACGAATATCAAATGCCCGACAAGGTCGCGATACCCCGGGCGCTTGATCTATCAAGCGATAGGTTAACCTATAAAATACCATTGGAAAGCAGCAACGGATACCAAAATGATAGAGACAAGCTAGTTACCGAATATCACATTGATGCACACCATTTTGCAACGTCCGTACTGCCCTTTGATAGCCGCGCGGACAACATGAAGTGCCGGCTGTTCGATGCGGTAGGGCCAGTTCCCATCGATCAAGATGTCCGGCTGCCAGTCCTGGAAATTGTAGGCCTGTGCAAGCTCCTCAAGGCACACGATGTGGGAGCGAAAGCGCAGTTCGTTAACACGGATGACCGGCAAGCCGCTTTGCTGGTTGAGTTTGCCACCCCTGATAGTCGGGTCCGCTACATGGTACCTACCGTCAAGTCGGCCTCCATGCTCCGCCGACACGCTTGCGAGCCATTGAGCAAGACCGCTACGGGCAGTGCGCCAAATTTCGTCGGGGCAGAAGCGCAGTTCTGTGCCTATATCATATCGTACCGCTCGCCTGATCCAGCTAAGTGGCAGCTAAGGAGCGCGAATTTCCTTGAGCAGCTGAATTGGTGGATGGAGAAAACCGACGTATCCATAGCGATTTTGCTTAGTGGGTGGAGCCAAAACGACATTGACAGCTTTAATGTCCAAGGCGCTGGTGTCTTCGACGAATTGAAGGCCCGATTTGGTGACGCTGCCATCCGCGAAGTTGAGGGACGACCGCTCATCACCAACCGTATCACTTGCTTGGAATGGTTGTACAGCAGCACGTACGATTGGGGCGTCATGATGGATGACGACGCCATTCTCGAAACAAAATATCATAAGAGCGCCGATATAACTTTTTTTGATGAGATGGCTGCAAATGAACCCACAGCCTACGTTGGTGTAGATATGTTCTTTCCCTACTGGGATGGAAAGGCCCCTCACCACCCAGCTGCTTTTTGGAATAAGCCTGGTCGTGATTATGACAGCAATCATATTTTCCACAAAAATCCAGATCTAAAAGGTAGCCTCTTTGTGCTGCGGAATTTCCGGAAGGAGGGCCGCCGCGAAGTCTTCCCCAACCCCACGTATGATATTCATGGAGAGGACACACTGCTCGCCACGGAGGCCATGTCGCTGGGCTATACGGTCATGATGTGTGCCAACATCGTGCTGCGCGAACTCGATGGGCCAAGCTATTTCGAGGAGGATCGCCTCAAAAATATGCGCGCCGCGCATATGAGAATTGCAGAGATGTACAAGCATCTCGGGTTGAGGATGAAGGACCCAGCGGATCCTGAGAACAAGTCGTTTGATAGGTCAGAATTTTACGATCGCTGTTGGGATCAGCCCAAGGAGCAAACTGTTCCGAAGCCCTGAGGCTGCAGAGGGGGCCGCCTTCGCAGCTCCCCCCGTTCCGTCGGAGCACGGCGCAATCACTGCACCGTCGCACTGGCCGTCGGCACCTCATTCAGTCGCGTGGTGAAGCGCGGTGAGCGCATCTCGAACTTGGTGGACCAGCTACGCTTTTCCACCAAACCCGCTCTCGCGGGCACCACTGCTCCGCGCCCGAACCGGCTGTTGCAGGCGTCCATTGCTGCCATCAGCGCACCGGACTTCTCCCGGTCATGTGCGTCGAACAGCGGGCGGGGAGCGTCGTCCAGCGGCACGAGGTCCGTGGTGACGAGCCCGGCCTTGCTGTAGCGCCAAGGCGATGGTCCCTGCTCCTTCCAGGTCCTCTCCACCCCCCGCAGCGCCGCCTGGATCAGGTGCCGGCTGTCGTTGGTCGCCTCGGGCATGTGAACGACCGTCGAGACGGACCGCATGGGGTCGCCGCGGTCGTGCTCGCTGGTGTGGTAGAAGACGGTGACCGCCGACACGGCGAGCCCATCCCGCCGCAGCTTCTCGCCGAGGCGCGTCGCGTGGGCGGCAACGGCCTGCTCCAGCACATCCCGCTGGGTGATCCGGGTGGAGAAGCTACGGGTCACCGCGCAGCCCTTGCGCCGGGCCGGCACGATCTCCAGAGGCAGGCACGACCGCCCTCGCAGCTCGTGGATGATGCGCTCCCCCACTACGGTGAGCGAGGCCCGCGCCGGCCGGGGATCGAGGTCGCGCAGGTCGGCCACCGTATCCACGCCCATCGCCGTGAGCCGGGCCAGAGAGGCACGCCCGATGCCCCATACCTCCCCTACCGAGATCCCCACCATCCACGCTGCGCGCTCCGCCTCGTCGGAGAGATCGCACACGCCGCCAAGCTCTGGGATCGATTTGGCGATGTGGTTGGCCAGCTTGGCGAGGGTCTTGGTAGGGCCGATACCCACGCAGGTTGGAAGCCCGGTCCATCGACGCACGGTGGAGCGGAGATCCCGAGCCAGCGCCACCCGGTCGCGTTCCCGCACATCGGAGAGGTCGAGAAAGCTCTCATCGATGGAGTACACCTCCACGTCCCGCGCGAACTGCCGGTACACCGTGTTGGCGCGGGCGCTCATGTCGCCATACAGGGCGTAGTTGCTGCTGAAGACGCGCACCCGCTGCCGCCGGCACAGGTCGCGGATTTTGAAGTAGGGTTCACCCATGCGGATGCCGAGGGCCTTAGCTTCGGCGGTGCGGGCGATGGCGCAGCCGTCGTTATTGGACAGCACGATCACCGGCACGCCGGAGAGCTTGGGGTCGAACACGCGCTCACAGGAGCAGTAAAAGCTGTTGCCGTCGATCAGCGCCAGGGCTCGGCTCATCGCACAACACCCGAGCGGGCCTTCACATGGTGCCAGCGCACCGAGAATAGCAGCACGCCCCAGAGCAGCCCCTCCTCCAGGTCCTCCAGGGCGAACTCCTGATCCATATCGGGATTGTCGAACGTGAGGCTGAGCCGGTTGCCCGTCATCAACAACCGTTTGATACTCATCTCGCCGTTCACCACAGCCACCACGACAGCGCCGGAGGTGGGTGACAGCGACCGATCCACCACGGCCAGATCCTCGTCGTGGATGCCGGCGCCCTTCATGCACCAGCCCCTCACGCGCCAGATGAACGTGGCAGGAGGATTGGGGACCAGCCAGCGCGGCAGTTCCAGCGCGCCCTCGATGAAATCCTCAGCGGGGCTCGGGAAGCCCGCGCACAGGGTCGTCCGCATGAACGGCACGCGGACGAGCCCGGTGCCATCTGCTGCCTCCTCGCCGACCCGGTAGAAACCCACTTGGCGCTCTCCGCTTCAGAACAAAAAGAGAACAAACAGGCCTGTGGTTCCCGGTCAAGGCCGAGCTTGGACCCGCGGTGAGCAGGGACGGCTCGATCAGGTGATTGTGAGAGGGCGATGGTCGCGATGGCGTCGATATGCGAGCTCCGCCGGATGCGGGCGAGCCCGAGCATGCCTCGGGCCTTGGAGAAGCTGCGCCCCATCCCATCGCGCGCACAGCATCATCAATCTGCGGATGACCTGTCAGGGCAGCTGACGCCGGGCGGCAATGTCGCGTGATCGGCGGTGGGGCGCGCTTCGCCTACACGGCCCGCCTGATCCCCACGTCGCAGGGCGGCATAGTCCCTGAGATGCGTTCTACCCACTTTTAGGGCGGACGCCAGACGCTCGTGTTTGTCCGCTGCAGGGCGAAGTGATAAGGTCTCGCCATCACTTCAGCACAAGATCATAATCGGAAAGCAGGCCAGTGCAATCTAACTCTCTTTCTAGGAAAATTGCATTATCGGATTGCGCTCCAGAGTTGGGCGGTAAACACATCGTTCTTAGATTATGCATCAAAACCTTTGCGTTTGGTTTTGAAATTCCCATCGCAGTAGCGAATATCTGCTTGTTGAAGACAATTTGGGAGGGTGGCGGTGTCAATATCTTGATATTTTGATCATGAAATCCGAACCCGAGAAACACGATGCTCTGCGCACCAGATATCGCCTCAAGAATTTCCGACCGCAAATTTCCATCTTGTATGTTCTCCGTGTAAGTTATTATTTCATTTGCTGCTTTGACTGAATTGTGTGGATAGTCGTCACTTCCTCCAAACTTTATAATATTCCTAGTACCTGCGGAGCCAGGCAAGAAGCCAACTTGTCCGTATGGATGCAGTATCTTTATATTTTTGACGACATTATTGGCATATTCATTGTCGCATAAAAAATATTGCCGAAGTGCATTTGTTAGAAAGAATTCCAGACATCTATCATAATTGAAGTTTATAAAAGTTATGTACTTGAATGCGTCTGCCATGTTTGAAGATGGCACGCCATGCGCCAAGGTAGAGAACAAACTACTGTACCATGTGCGTTTCGTTTGGGAAAAATCGACAAATTGCCTTCCGTTGAACTCATTATACAGTAAGCAATTTCTTTCTGCGTTAAGAATACATTCTGCGATTGCTATCTTGGCCACAGCGACCAGTTTTTTGTTTTGTTGATGAGTATTTACAAAGTCATCAATTGATTTAGCAAGATTGATCCCGAGACTAATATCACTAGAAATTTTATAGTATTTTTCGATTGCGTCCGGGTCTTCCATGTCATCGTTATTATGAGCATAGTATCGAAGCATATCAGAAAATTTCTGATCGCATGGCTCTGGCATGCCATAGGCGCCGTTCTTAACTGCCGTCAATTTTGATATATTTTCGGCTAGTTTCGTGCCTAGTGGCATGTTGATGTCAAAGCCTGAGCCCGCTCCAATCACAAAGACAATCTTTCTGTTTATCATTATAATCCCCCTAGCTGCACGGCGCCCAAGCCAGAACCATGATAGCGCAGTCTGCGAGATGGGCAATGCTGGCTATCTGATGACACATCTAGCGAGATCCGTGTCTGGACATCATCAGTAACAGTCCCCACCAACTAATTCGTGCGCGCTTTGTTGCCGGGCGTCGCTGCATCACTGCGCCGCGCCGACAGCGCACGTACGAAACCGCCGCCGCTTTGCTGGGCGCGGGGTGCTCGTGTAGTTAATGAAGGTGGAGCGTAAGACCTCCCGTAACGGCACCTTGCCGAGGGCTACTGTACAGATTATATTAAAAATAGCCCAAGAAAATGCATAGACGATGCCTTGCTGGAAACGCGCTTAAGCGCTCAGATTGCTGGAAACTGCAAGATAGGCTCATTTACAATTTTTAACGGCGGAACATATGAATTTGCTGGGTTGGCAAAGGCCTCTGATGACGTCTCTGGATCTTATAGGATTTTTGAAGATGGAAAAATTCTCGACTGATCAAGCGTCTCGGGTTATCCCATTGCGATAGAGACGTTTCGCGCGCTTTGCCCTAGTCAGGCAAGCAAAGAGTTTTAGATTTGTAAAATATCTGGCTCATTTGAGCAGCCATAAAATACCCACTCTCAGGCAAAGTCCGCCGAAAGAGGCTTTTCGTCCACGAGCAAACCCTACAGCCGCCGCACCGGCAGGGTCCAGGCCAGCACTGCATTGGCTATGGCGAAGAGCGCGATTGTCGAGAAGGCGGCTGAGAAGCCGCCTTGAATGTGTGTCATTGCTGAAGCGCGCGACGCCTCTGGCAAGCTCGCCAGGGCGACGGGACCGTGTCGAACGGCGTTGGCGAAGACATCAGCGATCGCGGTGTTCCGGCCCAACGTGACGAACAGCACGGCCATCGCGACGGTGACGCCGATGGCCGAGCCGACCGAGCGCGACAGTTGCACGGACGCAGACGCAGCCCCCAGCATAGCGGGTGGAGACTGGGACTGCATCGTGATCTGAGCCACCGGCATGGCCGAGCCCTGAAACACCGCCACGACCGCCAGCATCGCCGGCAGACCCCAGGGACCGAGCGCCGCCCCGACCGGGCCCATCCCGAACGCCACGAGCAGCAAGCCCAGCGCGGCTGCGGTCTGACCCACTGCGGGGAAGATGGCAACACGCCCAGTTCGTGACACCAGTCGCCCCGTGATCAACGACCCCACCCCGACCGTCGCAGTCAGAGGCAGCATCATCAGCCCGATCTCTCCGGCCGATGCGCCGTCCACCGCTCGCAGGTGGATCGGCAGGATCGTCGCTTCGCTCACCAGCAATGCACCGGAGCAGGCAGCCATGGCATTCGCTCGCCACATGGCCGGGCGACGCAGCAGGTCCAGCGGGAACAGCGGCTGTGCCGCTCGCCGCTCCTGCCGCCCCAGCAGCACGAGGCAGACCAGGGACACCCCGATCCCGAGCAGCGTCATAGGTTCGATGCGCTGCAGTTGCTCCAGCGCCAACAGGAGCGGCACCACCGACCCAGCAAAGAGGAAGAGACCCGGCCAGTCGAATTTCCCGCGCTCACCGCTGCCCTCGCGGCCAGGTAGCCGCACTAACAGCACCATCGCCAGTACGCCGAGCGGCAGGTTCACCAAGAACACCGAAGGCCACCCAAACGCCTGTGTCAGCGCCCCGCCTGCCACCGGCCCGAAGGTCGAAGAGGCCACGATCACCGCGGCCATGAACCCTTGGGCTCGACCGAGCTGATGGCGCGCGACGTTCTCGGCGAGCACCGCTTGGCTCAGCACCATCAGGCCGCCGCCACCGAAGCCCTGCAGAATGCGGGCGCCAACCAGCGTCAGAAGACTATGAGCCAAGGCGCACAGCACGGACGCCGTGACGAACAGCGCCAGGGCCAGCAGCAGCATGCGTCGCCGCCCGAGAGCATCCCCCAGTCGGCCGTAGACGGGGGCCGCCACGGTACTGGCCACCAAGTAGGATGCGACCACCCAGGAGACCCGCTCCACGTCGCCGAACTGGCTCGCCATCGCCGGCAGCGCCGCCGTGATGATGGTGCCGTCCACCACAGCTACGAATGTCGGGAGCAGGATGGGCGGAAACACTCGCCGGAGCGGCAAATTCATCGGTGCCATTCTCAGATCGGACCAGCTGCGACGGGGCTGGCGGTGGCGGTTGAGGAGAGCGGTACACGGATGTGGCAGGCGGAGATATGGCACCGCTGCTCGCCGCGGTTGCGCGCACATCAAGGCCCGACTGCGCGCGAGTAGCGGGAGCTGCCGATCATCGCGGTGGAGTGTGCGGCTTCTGCCGGGTATGGCAGCGAGCCGGCCCCCGAGATGCATCCCGGGGGTAACAAGTTCGGCGTGATGCGGACCGATAGGTCGCACCACCAGGGCGGATCGGTGGCTGAGCGCTGATCGTCCCCGCTGCTCCAAAAAGACGAAGGGTAGGAAACCGTGGCTGTGAGTGTGGGGCGTGCCGCCGTGCCCGTGGGCGCAGTCGGTGGCATCGTGATGATGCTGCTCGGCGTGCTGTTCTTCGCGTTGAACGACACCATGGGCAAATGGCTGCTCGGCTCCTACGCGGTGGGTCAGCTTATGCTCGTCCGCAGCATCTCGGGCCTGTGCGTGATGGCGCCCGCCATCCACCGGGTCGGGCTCAGTGGGTTCCGCGATGCACCGCGCCCGTGGTTGCAGCTGGTGAGAGCGGGCTTCTCGACGCTCGAAGCCTCGCTCTTCTTTTGGGGGGTCAGCACGCTGCCGCTGGCCGAGGTCATGACCTACTACATGGCCGGTCCGATCTACGTGACCGCCCTCTCGCCCCTGCTGCTGGGAGAGCATGTGGGCTGGCGTCGCTGGGCAGCCATCGGTGTGGGCTTCTGCGGGGTCGCCCTTGCCCTCCATCCCTCACCGGGATCGTTGTCCGTGGGAGCGGTATGCGCCCTCGCCGGCAGCTTCTTCTACGCGCTGTTCCTCATCACCACCCGCAAGCTCGCCGCTGTTCCCGGCACCGTTCTGATGACGAGCCAGCTCGTGTCCTCCCTGATTTTCGGGGCGGCTCTGGTGATGGCCTACGGGTGGACCTCCACCGGCCCCACGGACTTCGCGCTGATGCTGCTGCTGGGCGTAGGATCGCTGCTGGGCAATTTATGCGTGAACCAGTCGCTCCGGTTGGCACCTGCGACGACGGTCGTGCCGTACCAGTACACGTTGATCCTATGGGGGATGCTCTTCGGCTACGTGTTCTTCGGTGAGATGATTGGCCCGCTCACAATGGCTGGCGCCGGCATCATCGTTGCCAGTGGTCTCTTTATCTTCTTGCGGGAGCAGCAATTGGGGCGGAGATCGAAGATCCGTGGCGTGCCATCTGAGCCAGCGATCGCGAAGCTGCATGACCTCGACTGAGCATCGGCAGCACCGCCCGCTGGACGGCCTTCACGTGCAGGAGGTTGCGGAGATAGCCAGGAAACGAGGGTAGGTCCGTTGCAGCCAGCTGCCTTCGGGCCGCGCTTTAGCCTCCGTCCCTCCGCTTGCCTCGAGCGACCTCGGCCATCATCTCATCGCGCAAGGAGCGCTGCAGCGGAATTGCATTCTCTGCTGGCAGGGCCTTCTGCGAATGGCGTGCGGGTCATTCGTAGCCGGTTCGCCAATCGCTGTCTTTGCACCGAACCATGACACGGCCGTTCATGCGCATGCGGCCGTCGATCATGTCGAAAACGTAGGTTGTTCTACTTGTCTCGCCCTCAGCTTCGCAGATTGCTGGGATACTCGTGCCGTTCTCGGTCGTGCGTGCAGCGGACAGCTTGAATTTGCAAGTTGTCTCATTCCAGATAATTTGAGACCTTTCAATCCGGAAAATGGCGCCCTCGATTTTGAGCGGGTCTGCCTTGCATAACTTCGCCGATGGCGACCAAATACCGACGTAGTACGGTTTTCTATCGACTGAGTTTTGTGCGATAGCCGCTGACGAAATCAAACTTGCAGCAAGCGAGAGAATGAGAAAGCGCATGGATAACAACACCTTTCTGCATAAAGGACAGCCTGATCACTGCGGCGATAAATTCTGTATCAAGCGGTGCGCTTAATGCTCGGTGAACCGTCGGGACAGGAGTGCCCGCGGCATCCGACCGGCGGCGCTTAGCCTATTGCCGGAAACCGACAGTCGGGATCGTCCGCCTACCACCCCCTGCAGTCCTTCGCACGGTCACGCTGAGCGGGATTTACCCACGTCGACAATCCTCCCGGCTTCGCGTGCCGCACGCGCGTAGATGGAGATCGGATGCATGGGCCGGAACGACGTATCCCGCTCCAAGCCGATCGCGAGACCCGCGCTCACCTCCTCGATCTCGGCGAGGCTCACATAGCCGAGTTCGGGCTCGCCGAAGCCGAGGTCGCACAGCCCGAAAAGAGTGTCGCCGTCGGCCTCCATCGCGCAGATCAACCACGTGGCAGGCCCCGTGGGGTTGAACAGCTTGAGCACCGGGTGGTGATCACCGTCGCGATCCCGACCGTTGGCCAGCAGCAGTTCACGGGTAGCAGCATCGATCAGGCGCATGGGGGTTCCTCGCTCGTGGCGCGAGGAAGCCGTGCAGCCATCCGCTGTTGAGCGCGAGCTTGGAGAGCGGATCAGCTGCGCGGGCAAAACATCATAAAACACAGCTTCTATGACATTTGAGGCTAAGCTACTGGTCCCATTGAGCGCGTCTATGTGCTCGCCCTAGGGGGAGCCTGGAAATATCATACTTTGCAGCGAAACAGCTTGAAGTATGAGGTTTCGGTGAAGCAAGCGCGTGTGCCCACCGAGGCAGAGTTCAGGCGCCTCACAGCGGTGGTGAGCCAAGGGCGCTATGGCCCGCGCAACCGGATGGCTCTCATGCTGAGCTATCTGGCAGGGCTCCGGGTGGGTGAGATCGCATCGCTCCGCTGGGGCGATCTCCTCGAGGGAGAAGGCAAGGTGCGGGAGCAGCTGCGGCTCAGCGCGGCAGTCACAAAGGGCGGGCACGCCCGCGTGGTGTTCCTCAATGCCCGGCTGCGACGCGAGATCGAGCAGTTCCGGTCCTCCCTACCCTCCTCCCCTCTCCGCGAGCAGCCAGTGCTGGTCACTCAGAAGCGAGCGGCGTTCAGCGCTAATACCCTCTGTCAGCTCATGCGGGGCTGGTACGATCAGGCAGGCCTGGACGGCGGATCCAGCCATAGCGGTCGCCGGTGGTTCATCACCCGCCTTGCGCATGCAGGCATCTCGCCCAAGGCCATCATGATGCTCGCAGGGCACCGGCATCTGTCAACAACCCAACGCTATATCGACGTGAATGACAAGATGATGCGCGAGGCTGTCAATATCTTAAATTGATTTCATGGTTTTGAATTTTCTACGCTATTGTTATAATAACTTCTAGACTTATAATAATACGCTGCCAGCCTAAATTACTTACAGATGCTTAGTACGATTGTCTATCATTGCGCATATCTTACATTCGGAATATTTTATCTGATACTCTGGCATCGAGCGGGCTCAAATGAACATCAACATTCAAGCAGACATTGCAGATTTCATCTCATAATGATACCATTCAATTGAGGGCTCACCTGACGTCGAACCTGAAAGAAGTTTCATGAAGCCGCTAATATTATTTGTTCACGGATTGGGAGGTAGCGCTGAAACTTGGGGCTCATTTTATGAATATGTCACGAGCGATAAAGATCTTGCTAGTAAGGTTGAGATTGATTTTTACAATTATCCAACAAAATTAACTCGTTGGGTTCCATTTTTTTGGAAGTCGATGACACTACAGGATATAGCTAAGGGGCTAGATACGTATATTAGATTGAAACACGCCGAATGTACGAAAATTATATTAGTGTGCCATAGTCTGGGCGGATTAATTGGGAAAAGATATATTGTCGAAGGATTAAAAACAAAACAAAACAGGCATGTTAGAGAGATCATTTTTTTTGCAACCCCCCATCTTGGAGCCGAGATCGCGGCAGCGGCGCAAATAATATCGATAAACCATAAACACCTAATGCAACTTGGATGGAATTCTGATGCTATCGAATTTATTAACGAAGACTGGAAGTCGCAGAAATGTGAGGCAATAATCACCACAACGTATGTTGTTGGAGGTCAAGATGCGGTAGTGAGTAGACTAAGTTCGATGGGTTTATCGGGTGCTCAACCAGAGGTTTTACCAGATAAAAATCATAAAACGATCTCTAAACCTACGTCAATAACTGATCTAAATTATCTAATTGTCAAACGAGCCTGTCTTCGTTGCCTGAATAGTTGGGGAGATGATTTAGTATATTTCCGAGAAGCCATTCGCGATAGAAACGAAACTGCTGCTGAAGCCTTGGTTCTTAATAAAGGAAGAAGCTGGATTGAAACATCGGAAGTTGTTGCGGCTATTGACCTGCTTAATGATACACGGAGATCATTTTCTCAAAACTCATCGGTCGTTGTGTTTTCAGAATATCTGTCTAAAATTGCTCACCTGTTTATAGATAAAAGTGCACCGTCTGGAAGTTTCGATGATTTTTTTATGGAAAGGGCCAAGAAGCACGGAATGGAGAGTTTAGTTCTCGCAGAAAGAATGGAGTTTGCCCGAAAGAGGCACGAAATCGACGCGGCTATAAACATTTTTCATGAGTTACGGCAGAATTTGGAGGGTGATAAAAGTAAAACTAATCAGATTACTCAATATTCTCGCGGTGTAGCGCAATATCTTATTGGCAATTTGTATCGTGCTGGCGGGCGCTACCGCTTAGCTGATGAAATAATTTCTAAAGCCAAACAGTCGTTTCGTCCTGCCATATTAAATCACCGCATAGAACTAGCGCATTGCCAGTATGCATCCTCAGTATGTCGGTCTGTCCTCGGGATAAAGGAGAAGGACGATGTAAATTTGAGGAATAGCGGGCCAGAATTTCATCGTTTCTCTGATGCCCTCGAGCTTCTTGCTTCATCGCATCTCGCATGGGATTCAAGCAATCTCAGCAAAGCCATTGAATTAGTAGAATCTGCAGGACTGATATTTTATCAACTCGGCTTTAAAGAATACGGGAAACGCTCGGAGACACTTTCTTCACTTCTGAACTCGTGGCGTCGCCTCGAGATGACTGGGATATCATCTGATGCGCTGGGTGTATTAGGTGATGAACAGAAACGAGTGAATGCGATGCTAGGCAACAAAGAGGATATTTTAGAAATCAAGGGTTGGATTGCTACTGCACGACCGTCTCGAGTACTCGGCCTGCTACAGTTTGCATCTGCTTATAACCCAGACTGGACGCAAAATATCGGCCCTATCCGCCTTCCGCAAATTTTGTGCGGCGATACTGATACGCTTGCCTGGGAGTCTACTGAATGTGATACTCTTGCCGATGCAGACGCTTGGCTCCGCTCTAAGATGGAAGTGGCACCTAATGCAAGAGTACCTTTACTAGCAGACTAAGCGTGATTTTTTGTAAACAAGCTCAAGCGAGAAATATGATGCGGCTCGACGAACGTGAAAAGTCTTTCGTGGCTCAGAAGGAACTATTTATATCTCGAGTATTGGCCGAGATCGGAGTTTCGTCGCTGGAAGAAATTCCAGACCAAACGAAAATCGAAACCCGGGCACTTTTACCAGTAGTAATTCGAGATTATAAAAATCTCAGATCAGAAGAAGCTGAGCAGTTATCGCATGGCTATTGGGGGAATTACGGCGTAGCGCCTTTTCTGATTCTCAACCCGCCTTCGATGGGAACAACACCGCATCCGCTGCTGGAACTAGCAGAGCAGCTCAAATCCCATATTCCCCTTAAATACCCTGTTGAGCATCCTATGGAGGGACATCAAGAGGCCATTAAACGATTTGGATCTCCGGATGGAACGTTGAAGATATACAATCTGGACGGCAAAGATGGGTTAAATAGTTATAAAGAGATCGCGGAAACAACAGAAAACTTTGAATCCCATAATGACGGATTGGGTTACGCAGGAGCGGTTGAAGCTTTTTGTTTGTATGCCGATTCAGCCCCCCTTGCTGGTGGATATACTTACTTTCAGAATATCGTAAGGCTGTCGCTCGCATTGGCCAAATCTGACCCAGAAGCCTTCGAGGCTTTATTCCTACCTGACGCTATATCCGCCCTGCGACCGCGAGGAAAAGGCGCGATCAAAGTTGAGGCTCCAGTTCTGTTTTTGAATGAATTCGGTGCACCTCAGTGCTTTCTTAGGGTATCATCAGGCGAATACCTAATAACCTGGAGAGACAATTATGAGCCCTTAGTGCGAGCATCGGCGTTTATTAATTACCTTGCACGCCCGTTCGCACCTGCATCATCCTTCCTGAATTTAAACCGGCCTGGCAGTGGGTGCTTTGCGAGAAATGGATGGTTGGTTCATGGAAGAACATCTTTCATAAACGGAGATCAATCTAATGATTGCAGAGTGCTAGCTCGCAAATGGTTCATGACGAGCGAGCGGCATGCTAATTACAAGCACGTGCCAGGAATGCATATCTTGGCTGAGTTTGCCGAAATTTATCCTGAGCGATTTGGTCCAGAGATGGTGGTGGGCGATTGGAATTATGATCCGAAATCAGGCATTAATATCCGGCACGCTTGATATGCGTCGCGATCGCCCGTTGTTGGATAAGGCGCTCAATGGCTCTGCTTTTGGCGTTGATCCGGTGTCGTGTGTGGCGGCTGCACGAATACTCGTTGGAATCCGTGCAGCACACCAGAACTTTGAGCTAAGGCGCGATTATCAAACCGAGATATTATTTCGCCTTTCACTTGGTGCAATATGCCATCAGATCAACTGGGATTTTATTTCTAAGCATCTTGGTCTTGCATTTGATGAAGAGGGGATTTCTGCTGCATATCTAGCCAACGTCACAGCCCGTGATATTAGTCGTTGGTTCGGAACATATCATCGACCTGAACGCCTGCGGGCACAGGAACGAGCTTCGTTGTTGCGCGACCTCGGAACATCACTGCTGCGGATATGGAATGGCGATATAGCGAAAATGCTGGATGACACCGAATTTAATATACAAGGTTCAAGGGGGTTTTTGGCACAACTCGACAAATTTGAAGCATTCCGCGAAGATCCACTACGAAAAAAATCAAATGTCATTGTTCATGATTTAGTGCGAGACAAACTTGTCCCTTTCAAAGACGAGAACAGCATATCTCCCGCTATTGATTATCATATCATGAGAATGTATCTGCGCAATGGTCGTGTGTATCCACTCCATCACGAGACCATGTTGCTTCTTAAGGGTGATTCCACCCCGCGCCCGCGCTTGGTCAAGCTGCTGCGACAGGCAGTCAGTGAAGCATTGTCACTGACTGCGTTTTACGCTGGCATGTCAATACCACAGGTGAATGGCTTGGAATGGGAAATCGGGCGAGAAAAATGTGATAGAATTAGCCCGCAGTGTCAAATAGTCGGACAGCTTGATGAAGGTCAATTTATAAATAAAAGTATCTGTATCTATTCTGAATTCTGCCGAGCTTATTCGGATCCGAATTTTTTATCTTTACGTGAACCTGATCTGAAAAAGAGCTTTTACTAATTTTTGATTTCGAAATAGACAAGTGCCTCGCCCAATTTTTTATTTGGAGCGTACGAATTTTGAATGGGGCTCATGTATCCCATATGTGATTTTACGTATTCAGTACGGGCCACCTCTGATTCGCATCCGAGATGGCTGAGCATTTCACAGCATATGGTTGGAACGTCTATTGCAATATCCTTGTAATATGAATTTTGGATAACAATCAATCCCTTCCCATTGGCTTTTAAATTAGAAATAGTCGCCGCTAGTGCTTCCGCAAGGGATGAAAAATATTGTCTGTATGTATGGTAATAATACCGACGACTTGCATATGAGCTATGTGCTTCGATTTTTTTGAGAACTTCATTGCAGTAGCGACCCCAGACGCTTGGTGGCTCACCGTAGTTTTTTTCGTTTATTTTGGTTGTCCCAATCATCATTGATTTTAAGTCAGGAATCGAGAATTTAAGGAAGACATTCAGTACAGTGAGTTCAGGTATATGAGCTACAACATAATCCAGTCTGTTTAGGTAAGGAGGAGAGGTTAAACAAATATCATATTTCTCGTTTGAGATATAATCTCTCACATCTACATTGACAATATTTGGTTTTGTGGCGTATGAACAGGTCGATAAATCGTCCATGATTCTTTTTGCATAGTTTTTTGCCGTAGATTCGAGCGTAATTCCTTCTTCTGCTTTTTCAGACAGTGAGGGTCGGTACCATATTGGGTTGCTTCCTTTCTCAAGTTTTGTAACATCTCTTGCGGCAAGACACAGGCTCACGATGGTGACAATCTCGGAGTCATAATTTCCTAAGTTATCGTTTAATAGATTTCCCCAAATTTCATTTATGTTTTTATTTAAGCCCATTTTTCTCGCGACGCTTCGCAAATAACTCATGTCACTGCGCGATATCGCGCTCTGATCTGCCTCCTCGGTTGCAATCTTATTATCTCCTTCTAGATATGTATTCACTAGATTTGTGTCAAAGCAGACGGCAACCCGTGATCGCGCAAGTAGACATGAAAATGGACTAATATCTATTCCCAGCGAATGACAGCCTAGACCAGATGCTGCGATCAGAGATGTCCCTGAGCCTGAAAATGGGTCAATTATCTTCGATTGGGTGTTGCAACCTAAATACTCAATTGCAGCCTTTGCGAAAGGAAGCGAAAATGCCGTATAGGTGTATGCCCAGGAAAAAGACTGATCACGTCGGGATGGACGTTTCACTTTTGTAGTTGGCAAGTCGATCAGAGAACGACGCGCAGTCAGAATAAGCTCTTCTTGCTTCGGTGTTGTTGATCGATCATAAGCATTTAATTCGTTGCTGATCGACGCCGTTTTTTGAGTATCGCGAGCATCATCTAATTTGTTAGATGAATGCTTTATAGAATGCTCGTTCACGCGACCCTCTGAATCACTATTTATGGCATCATGCTGATCATTTATTAGGCGCTTAAATGGTTATTTTCCTCTTAAATTCCATGTGGCTTCGTAGGCAAAGGAGGCTGGTAATTCGATGTAGTTGACAAAATTGCGCGCTAATAAACAGATGCGTTATTGACGCTTCCACTCAGGCCGCAGACGATCAACCAAACGCTCAAGGCGCACCTGGCCGTAGTGCTTGTCAATCATGGCCAGCGATGTACGGCAGTTTCGGGCCACGTCGAGCACTTCGGAGCCGTTGGCCAGCTGCTCGCTGATGTAGAAGTGTCGGAGAGAGTACGGCGTGCGTTTGATGCCGCGGTGGTCCCGCTCCAAGCCGGCCGCCTTCAGCAGTTCGGTGAAGCCGTTGGCCACCGACGTGATCCGCTTGCCCGTGTCGCTCGCAAACACCGGATCGGCATCTACGGGCTCACGGCCCATGCTGCGCTCGAACAGCATCCACAGGGTATCAAACCACGGGATCGCAGCCTTCTGCGGGATCGCCTTGCCGCTCCTGCCCTTGCCTCGCACCTGCAGCCGGATGTCGCGCTGATCCACGGGCTTGCCCCGCCCGGCCCGATACCCCAGCACGTCGCCCCACGTGAGATTGTACATCTCAGTGGGCCTGAGCCCGGAGAATGCGCCGATCATCACGTAGGCGTGCAGCAGGGTGCGATCGCGCCGCGTATGATCGTCCAGCCGCTTGATGCGCCAGCGACGCTTGTCGCTGGCCTCCACCATGGCTCCGCTGCCATCCATGATGGGGTCCACCAGCCGGCCGAGGCTGATCTTCTGCAGGTGAGCGAACTCGTGTGGCTCAAAGCTGGGTCGCCGGTTGTCCGGCGTACGCCGGGCCTTGATGGTGACCTCCGGCGGCGTCTTCAGGTAGCCCTGCCGCGAGGCCCAGCGTAGCAGCTGCCTCAGCACCACCAGCTCGCCTCGCTGGCGGCTCAGAGAGGGCGCAGAGCGGCGTACGGGCCGGCGCAGGCGATGACCTCCCCTCTCGTACTCGATGTGCGTGATGAGCTTGCCAGGACCCTCGGTCCAGTAGGTGCGTCGCCACTCCGCATAGCGCTCCAGATCGGCCTCGCTGACGGCATCCACAGGCTTCTGGCCGAAATAGCCCACGAAGTACCGCCGGATCACTGCAGGCTCGCTCTTGCCCTGGTCCGCCCGCCGTTCGCCGCGCTCCACCTCACGCAGGATCTGCGCGATGTACTCCTCAGCCACGCCCTCGAACGTGTGGGCGCGGGCAGTGAGCCCCTGCTGCGCGCGATACGTCGCCTCGTACCAGATGGCCTCCGCCCGGCGCTGTGCCTCCCGGAGATCGTCGGTGTCGAGGGAGCGCTTGAGCTGCCCCTGCCCGCGGATGCTGAAGCGCATCTGCCACTTGGCGCTGCCCTTGCGCTGGAACAGCTGGAAGCGCTCGTCGGGGACGTTGCCAGGGGGTCTCAAGGGGCGGCCCTGTCTGGTTACTGCGGTGCAGATGACTGCGCTAGGAGTGCGCTAGAGTGCTTTCTGACCCCCCAGCAAACCGTTACGCGCGCAGGGCAATTTTTGGGGCTGCGCTAGCACTGCGCTAGGAAATATTGCCGTTCTGGCGCAAGGGCAAGGCAATGAAAAACCCCGCTAAGTGCTTAGCGGGGTTGAAAAACTTTGGTAGCGGAGGAGGGATTTGAACCCCCGACACAAGGATTATGATTCCTCTGCTCTGACCAACTGAGCTACTCCGCCGCGCGGTGGCCGGTGCGTGTCCGGCTCTGCGGTGGCGCGGATATAGGGGGAGGCGGGCGGGCCTGTCAAGGAACCGTCGCAGGCCTTTTTGCGCCGCGCCATTCGGGGCGCAGCGCGGCCGGGCTCAGAGGGCGTCGCCCAGGATCTCGGCGACCTGGGGGATGTCCTTGTCGCCGCGGCCGGAGAGGTTGACGACCATCAGGTGGTCGCGCGGCAGGCTGGGGGCGAGCTCCTTGACCTTGGCGAGCGCGTGGGCGGGCTCGAGGGCCGGGATGATGCCCTCCATCAGCGAGCAGAGCCGGAACGCCTCCAGGGTCTCCGTATCGGTCGCCGACAGGTAGGTGACGCGGCCCATCTCGTGCAGCCAGGCGTGCTCGGGACCGATGCCCGGATAGTCGAGGCCCGCCGAGATCGAGTGGGCGTCGGCGATCTGGCCGTCGCCGTCCATCAGCAGGTAGGTGCGGTTGCCGTGCAGCACCCCCGGCTTGCCGCCGGTGAGGGAGGCCGCGTGCAGGCCGCTCGATACGCCGTGCCCGGCCGCCTCGACGCCGTAGATCGCGACCTCGCGGTCGTCGAGGAAGGGATGGAACAGCCCCATGGCGTTCGAGCCGCCGCCGATGCAGGCGACGAGGGAGTCCGGCAGGCGGCCTTCCATCTCCAGCATCTGCGCCTTAGTCTCGATGCCGATGATCGACTGGAAGTCGCGCACCATCGCCGGGTAGGGATGCGGGCCCGCCACCGTGCCGATGCAGTAGAAGGTGTCGGCGACGTTGGTGACCCAGTCGCGCAGGGCCTCGTTCATCGCGTCCTTGAGGGTGCGGGTGCCGGATTCGACCGGCACCACCTCGGCGCCGAGCATCTTCATCCGGAAGACGTTCGGCTTCTGCCGCTCGACGTCGACGGCGCCCATGTAGACGACGCATTTGAGGCCGAACCGGGCGCAGAGCGTCGCGGTGGCGACGCCGTGCTGGCCCGCTCCCGTCTCGGCGATGATCCGCGGCTTGCCCATGCGCCGGGCGAGCAGGATCTGGCCCAGCACGTTGTTCACCTTGTGCGAGCCGGTGTGGTTCAGCTCCTCGCGCTTGAAGTAGATCTTCGCGCCGCCGAGGTGCTCGGACAGCCGCTCGGCATGGTAGAGCGGGCTCGGCCGGCCGACATAATGCGTGAGGTAGGAGGTCATCTCGGCCTGGAAGGCCGGATCGGCCTTGGCCGCCGCATAGGCCTCCTCCAGGGCGAGGATGTTCGGCATCAGGGTCTCGGCCACGAAGCGGCCGCCGAAGATGCCGAAGCGGCCGCGCTCGTCGGGGCCGGTGCGGAACGAGTTCGGATTCTGGGGAGCGGTCACGGCGGGAGCTCTGCCTCTGGAAGGATTCGCGAAAGAACTGTGTCGGCGGGGCTTACGCCCTTCGCGCCGCAGGGGCAATTTCCGGTGCGGTCGCACCCCCGACGGCACGCGCGGCGGCTTTCGCGGTGCCTGCGGCAGCCTTGGCTGCCGCCACGAAGGCGGCGATGCGGTCCGGATCCTTGTGGCCGGGGCGCGATTCGACACCCGACGAGACGTCGACCGCCTGGGCGGCGGTCACCGCGAGAGCTCCGGCGACGGTCTCGGGGGTGAGGCCGCCGGAGAGCATGAACGGCTGGTCGCGGCCGGCCCCGGCCAGCAGCGACCAGTCGAAGGCGTGGCCGTTGCCGCCGGGCAGGATCGCGTCAGGCGCGGGCTTGGCGTCGAAGAGCAGCCGGTCGGCGATCGCCGCGTAGCGGGCGGCGCGGGCAAGATCCTCGGCGGTGGCGATGCCGAGGGCCTTCATCACCGGGCGGCCGGTGCGGGCCTTCACCTGGGCGACCCGCTCCGGGCTCTCGGCGCCGTGGAGCTGCAGCCAGTCCGGATCGAGGGCCGCGATCACCGCCTCGATCAGGGCGTCGTCGGGATCGACCAGCAGCGCGACGCGCAAGGCCCGCCCCCGCGCCTGCCGCGACAGGGCGGCGCCGAGGGTGAGATCGACGTGGCGCGGGCTCTTTTGGAAATGGACGAGGCCGATCAGGTCGGCGCCGGCGGCGAGCGACGCGTCCAGGGTCTCAGGGGTGCTGAGGCCGCAGATCTTGACGAGGATGGGAGCGGTCGACATCCGCTCCCTATACGCCGATCCGCTTCCGCCCGCACGTGAAACGGGCGTTCAGGACGGCCGCGTCAGGCTCTCCCACACGCATGCGGCGGCGGCGAGGTCCTCGATCGCGGCGCCGACCGACTTGAACACCGTGATGGCCTCGGGGCTTTGCCGCCCCGGCGCCTCGCCGCGGCACAGGGCCGCGAGGTCGCCCGTCACGGCATCCGGCGCGAGCGCGCCGGACTGGATCGCCACCGCCACGTCGCCGCCCTTCTTCAAGGCGTCTTGCGTGTCGACGTAGACCGGCCCGCGCAGGAGGGCCGCGTCGTCGGCCTCGCGCATCGCCGGCGTGAAGGCGCCGACGAGGTCGAGATGGGTGCCGGGCCGCAGCCAGGCGCCGCGCACCAGCGGCTCGGTCGAGAGGGTGGCGCAGGACACCAGATCCGCCTGCCCCACCGCCGCCGCGAGGTCGGTGACCGGATAGGCCGGGATGCCCTCGGCGGCCAGGATCGCGGCGAGGCGCTGGGCGCCTTCCGGCCGGCGGTTCCAGATCGCGACATCGCGGATTGGCCGGATGGCGGCATGCGCCCGCACGAGCGCGGGGGCGAGCGCACCGGCCCCCACCATCACCATCCGGGCGGCGTCGGGCCGCGCGAGGTGGCGGGCGGCGAGCGCCGAGGCGGCGGCGGTGCGCCAGAGCGTCAGGCGGGCGCCGTCGAGGAGGGCAAGCGGCCGGCCGTCGCGTCCGTCGCAGAGCAGGACCCCGCCCTGGATCGTGTCGAGCCCCCGGGCCGGGTTGCCCGGGAACAGGGTCAGGATCTTGACCCCGACATAATCGGCCGTCCAGGCCGGCATCAGCAGCAGCGAGGCCCCGTCGGGCGCGGTCTCGATCGCGTGGTGGTGGCGCGTCGGCGCCGTCGCGCCGGCCCGGAAGGCGACGCTGAGGGCGTCGATCATCCGCAGCGGGGTCAGCGCCGCGTCGATCTCGGCCTCGCCGATCAGCCGCATCTCAGGCGCGGCTGATCGGGGCCGGCAGGGCGGTACGGCCGACCGTGGCGCTGCTCGGAGAGGCCTGGCGCAGGCGCTCGGCCTCGTGGCGCAGGCGGGCGAGCTCGCGGCCCTTGGCGCGGCGGTCGCGGCGGGTATCGCCCTGGCCGAGCCAGGAGCCGACGCCGCCGACCACGATGCCCAGGGCGACCGCGGCGAAGATCAGCGCGTAGAGCGGCATCGGCAGGCTGAAGGCCGGCGTGCCGTCGGTGAACGGATCGAAGGACAGCATCACCGGCTGGCGGTTGGCCACCGCCAGCAGCACGACCACGATCGCAATGGGCAGCAGGATCAGGCCTTTGAGGAAGCGGATCATCGGGAAACCCGGTCTTTCGTCGGTGATGCGGGAAGGGAGCGGGACCGCCGGACGGAGCCCCGGAGAAGAAAGTGTAACGCGCGGCAGCCGGGAGGCCAGTGCCGACCTCGCACGGGGCCGACCTTGCGTCAGCTCGCGGCGGCCTCGGCCCGGCTCGGCTCGTCGGCGCCGATCCCGGCGGCGTTCAGGCGCAGGCGCATCTCCTTGCCGGTCTTGAAGACCGGGATCGCCTTCTCGGCCACCGCCACGGCGGCACCCGTGCGCGGGTTGCGGCCGCGCCGCGCCTCCCGGCGCTTGACCGAAAAGGCGCCGAAGCCGCGCAGCTCGACCCGGTCGCCCCGGGCGAGCGCGTCCGCGATCGTGTCCAGGATGGCGTTGACGATGTTCTCGACGTCGCGCTGATACAGGTGCGGGTTCTGCTCGGCGATCTTGAGCACCAGCTCGGACTTGATCATGGGCGGTATGGTCTCGAGAAAGGCGGGGCCGGCGGGACGATGGCGCGGGAGGGGTCTTTTTAAGGGCGCCAGACCGCGAGCAGGCCGCCCTGCGTCAGGCTGGCCGTCTCGTCGCCGGCCTGCCGCAGCCGGGCGGCGAGGTCGTCGTAGCCGAGAAGGCCCGCGCCGGCGGCCGCGGCCGAGAACAGGCCGAAGCGGCTGTCGGAGCGCGGCTTCCAGTCCCGCACCGGCAGGTTCTTCGCCACGCCCTTCTCGCGCTCGAGCCAGGCGACGGCCTGGCGCTCGCTGCCGGTCTCGTCGATCAGGCCGAGGGGCACGCTCTGGCGGCCGCTGAACACGCGCCCGTCGGCCACCACCTTGATCTGGTCGGGATTCATCTTGCGGCGCTCGGCCACCAGGTCCTTGAACCAGCCATAGGTGTCGCCGACGATCGCCTGGAGCGCCGCGCGGGCCTCCGGCGGGGTCGGGTGGAAGCCGCTCGGCTCGGCCTTGAGCGGCGAGGACTTCACCTCGTCGACCTTGACCCCGACCTTGTCGAGGAGGCCCGACACCTCCGGGTACTGGAACAGCACGCCGATCGAGCCGACGAGGCTGGTCTCGCGGGCGACGATGTGGTCGGCGGCGATCGCCGTGATGTAGGCGCCCGACGCCGCGGTGCCGTCGACGAAGGCGACGATCGGCTTCTTCTCGGCCAGCGCGCGAAGATTGCGAAAGAGTTCTTCCGAGCCGGTGGTGGTACCGCCCGGCGAGTTGATCGAGACGACGACGCCCGAGACCGCGCTCGAATCACCGACGCGCTTCATCAGCTCGCGGGTCTTCTCGCTGCCGGCGATGAAGCCGTCGATGCTGATGCGGGCGATCTGCGGCGTGACGGCGGAGAGCCCCCTGCCCCCGGCCGCCCGCCAGCCGACGGCGCCGGCGGCGACGATCAGTGCCCCGACCCCGATCGCCCGCCACACCGACAGCTTCCGGCGTAAGGACCGCCGGTCGAGGAGAAGTTCGGCATCGATGGCCATGCGGCGCCCGTATCCTGGTCTGACCCTGGAAGGCCGCCCCGCCCGCAGGGTGTTCCCTGCAAGTCATTGGCGTGCCTCGCTCCCGGGCTGTTCTACCCCCGGCCGTCGCGCAGCGGCAAGACCGGTTTTGCGGGCATGCCCCTCCCCGATCGCGGTAAGCCGGACATGCGGACGCCCGCGCAGGGGGTGTCCCCGCGCGGGCGTCCGGTCTCGTTCGGGGTGTCCGGGCCTCGCGGCCCGGACGGATCCCTTACTTCTTGTCGGCCTGACGGGCCTTGAGGGCCGCGCCGAGGATGTCGCCGAGCGAGGCGCCCGAATCGGCGGAGCCGAACTGGGCGATCGCCTCCTTCTCCTCGGCCATCTCGAGGGCCTTGATCGAGAGCTGGACGCGGCGGGCCTTGCGGTCGAACTGCGTCACCCGCGCATCGAGCTTCTCGCCGGCGGCGAAGCGCTCGGGGCGCTGGTCGTTGCGCTCGCGGGCGAGGTCGGCCCGGCGGATGAAGGCCTGGAGGTCGGAATCGACGATCTTGACCTCGATGCCCGAATCCTTGACCTCGAGCACCTCGCAGGTGACGACCTGGTTCTTGCGGATGCCGTCACCGGCATCGGCGAAGGGGTCGCCGGCGAGCTGCTTGATGCCGAGCGAGATGCGCTCCTTCTCGACGTCGACGTCGAGAACCTGGGCGCGCACCACGTCGCCCTTCTTGAACTCGTCGATGACCTGCTCGCCCGGACGGTTCCAGTCGAGGTCCGAGAGGTGGACCATGCCGTCGACGTCGCCCTCGAGGCCGATGAACAGACCGAACTCGGTCTTGTTCTTGACCTCGCCCTCGACCTCGGTGCCGGCCGGGTGCTTCTCGGAGAAGGCCTCCCACGGGTTCTGCAGGGTCTGCTTGAGACCGAGCGAGATGCGGCGCTTGACCGGATCGACTTCGAGGATCTGGACCTCGACCTCCTGGGAGGTGGAGACGATCTTGCCCGGATGGACGTTCTTCTTGGTCCAGCTCATCTCCGAGACGTGGATCAGGCCCTCGATCCCCGGCTCCAGCTCCACGAAGGCGCCGTAGTCGGTGATGTTGGTCACGCGGCCCTTGAGCTTGGCGTCGACCGGGTAGCGGGCGGCGATGCCCTCCCACGGATCGGCGAGCAGCTGCTTGATGCCGAGCGAGATGCGGTGCGTCTCGTGGTTGATCTTGATGATCTTGACCTTGACGGTCTGGCCGATGTTGACCACCTCGGACGGGTGGTTGACGCGGCGCCACGCCATGTCGGTGACGTGCAGCAGACCGTCGATGCCGCCGAGGTCGACGAACGCACCGTACTCGGTGATGTTCTTGACCACGCCGTCGATGACCTGACCCTCTTCGAGGTTGGCCACCAGCTCGGAGCGCTGCTCGGCCCGGCTCTCCTCGAGCACGGTGCGGCGCGACACCACGATGTTGCCGCGGCGGCGATCCATCTTGAGGATCTGGAACGGCTGCGGCGTGCCCATCAGCGGGGTGACGTCGCGGACCGGACGGATGTCGACCTGCGAGCGCGGCAGGAACGCCACGGCGCCGTCGAGGTCGACGGTGTAGCCGCCCTTGACCTGGTTGAAGATCGTGCCGGAGACGCGCTCGTTGTTCTCGAACGCCTTCTCGAGCTTGACCCAGCTCTCCTCGCGGCGGGCCTTGTCGCGCGAGATGACGGCTTCACCGAGCGCGTTCTCGATGCGATCGACATAGACCTCGACCTCGTCGCCGACGGCGATCGGCTGGTCACGGCCGGGGCCCGTGAATTCCTTGAGGGCGACGCGGCCCTCGGTCTTCGCCCCGATATCGATGACGGCGACGTCCTTCTCGATCGCCACCACGCGGCCCTTGACCACGGAGCCTTCCGTGATCTCGTGCTCGCGGAACGACTCTTCCAGAAGGGCGGCGAAATCTTCGCGGCTCGACGAGGCGGCTTGCAAACCTGCGGACATCCATGCTCCTTTTCGTCCCGCCCTATCCGGGGGGACGGCGCCGGCGGCTCGTATCAACGGGCCGCTTCCGCCCGCCGGAGTTCCGGGGAGATCCCCGAAACCGCCGCTCCCCAAAACGTGAAGGGGCGCGGGCCGGCGCATGATCGACGGGCAGAAACGTGTACTCCGAAGGTCCCGGCCGGGGCGCGGTGCGGACGGGCGCGAGGCCCGGCACGCGGCATCCCGGCATGGGACGACCGGAGTTGCGGCCGATACACGAAAATCGAACTCCCGGCAAGGCGTTGCGGGGCGGGGCGCGGCAACCTGACGGTGAACTGGCGGCTTGCCGACACGCGCGGGTCCGGGTTACCCATCCCTAGCCTTAAATCATTCTCATGTTCGGGCGTGGTGCGGGGCTTTCGATGCTTCGGCCCGCGGGACGCGTCCCGGGGCGGAGCGTCCAAGATGCATGAACGCACGCCGCATGCACGGCGTGAGGGAGGAGTGCGGCGCCGTCCGGTCCGGGGGCCGGGGCGCCGAGACCGCAATCGACGAGAGGGAGGCGGCGTCGCGACCGGAATCGTGTCCGCGGGGCGCCGGAGAAGCCTCCCGAAGCCGGAGGGCGACGATGATCAATCTCAACGTGAACGGTGAGGAGCGCCGGTTCGACGGCGATCCCGAGATGCCGCTGCTCTGGTACCTGCGGGACGAGCTCGGCCTGACGGGTACCAAGTTCGGCTGCGGCGTCGCGGCCTGCGGCGCCTGCACCATCCATGTCGGCGGCACCGCGATGCGGGCCTGCCAGACTCCGGTCTCGGCCGCCGACGGCCAGCCGGTCGTGACGATCGAGGGCCTGTCGCCGGACGGCAACCACCCGGTCCAGGCCGCCTGGCGCGACCTCAACGTGGCGCAGTGCGGCTATTGCCAGACCGGTCAGATCATGCAGGCGGCGGCGCTCCTCAAGGAGACCCCGAAGCCGACCGACGCCGACATCGACAACCAGATGAGCGGCAACCTCTGCCGCTGCGGCACCTATCCGCGCATCCGCGCCGCCATCAAGCAGGCGGCGGGGCTGACCCCGAAGGCCGGCCAGGGAGATCGCCTGTGATTCACGACCTCTCCTCCCTCCTCAAGGCCGCCCCGGCCGACGAGCCGGACTCCCTCGTCGCCAAGGTCTCGCCCGGCCAGCTCAGCCGCCGCGGCCTCATCGCCGGGGCCGGCGCCCTGGTGCTCGCCCTGTCGCTCAAACCCCAGGGCGCGCTCGCCGCCGACCCGCCGAAATTCGGCGCCGACGGCATGCCGCATGGCTGGCGCGACGATCCGACCCTGTTCGTGGCGATCGCGCCGGACGGCACCGTGACGGTGACCTGCACCCGCTCGGAGATGGGCCAGGGCGTGCGCACCTCGGTCGCCTTCGTGGTCGCCGACGAGCTCGACGCCGACTGGGCCAAGGTCAAGGTCGCCCAGGCCCATGGCGACGAGGAGCGCTTCGGCAATCAGGACACCGACGGCTCGCGCTCGCTCCGGCACTTCTTCATGCCGCTGCGCCGCGCCGGCGCCGCCGCCCGCGCCATGCTGGTCGCGGCCGCCGCCAAGCAGTGGAACGTGCCGGCCTCCGAGGTCACGACGGAGAACCACGCCCTCGTCCACGCCAAGTCCGGCCGCCGGATCGGCTTCGGCGAGGTCGCCCAGGCGGCAGCCGGCATGCCGGTGCCCGACCGCGCGACGGTGACGCTCAAGGACTCGTCGGCCTTCCGCTACATCGGCAAGGGCCGCGTCGGCCTCATCGACAATGTCGGCATCACCACCGGCAAGGCGCAGTACGGCCTCGACACCCGCCTCGACGGGATGCTCTACGCCGTGGTCGCCCGCCCGCCGGTCTTCGGCGGCAAGGTCAAGAGCTTCGACGAAGCCGCCGCCCTGAAGGTGCCGGGCGTCGTCAAGGTCGTGACCATCGATCCGCCGGCCCCTCCCTACGAGTTCATGCCGACCGGCGGCGTGGCGGTCATCGCCCGCAACACCTGGGCGGCGATCAAGGGCCGCGAGGCCCTCAAACCCACCTTCGAGGACGGCCCGAACGCGAGTTACGATTCGGACGCCTATCGGGCCACCCTGGAACAGGCCGTGCGCAAGCCCGGCAAGGTGGTGCGCCAGGAGGGCGACGTCGACGCGGCAATGAAGAAGGCGGTGAAGCGCCTGGAGGCCGAGTACTACATCCCCCACCTCGTCCAGGCCCCGATGGAGCCGCCGGCCGCGACCGTCCGGATCGCCAAGGACGGCACGATCGAGGCGTGGGGCTGCGTGCAGTCGCCCCAGGCCGCCCGCGACCGCATCGCCAAGCGCCTCGGCGTCGACCCGAAGACGATCACCGTCAACGTGACGCTGCTCGGCGGCGGCTTCGGCCGCAAGTCGAAGCCCGACTACTTCGTCGAGGCGGCGCTCTGCTCGAAGGCGATGGACGGCGCCCCGGTCAAGATGACCTGGACCCGCGAGGACGACCTCCACAACGGCTACTACCACACCGTCTCGGTGGAGCGCCTGGAGGCCGGCCTCGACGACAAGGGCATGCCGATCGCCTGGCTGCACCGCAGCGCGGCCCCGACCATCGGCTCGACCTTCGTCGCCGGCGCCAACGAGCAGATCCCGATCGAGCTCGGGATGGGCCTCGTCAACGTGCCGTTCTCCATCCCCAACATGCGGATGGAGAACCCGCCGGCGGATGCCCATGTCCGGATCGGCTGGTTCCGCTCGGTGTCGAACATCCCGCGCGCCTTCGCGGTGCAGTCCTTCATCGACGAACTGGCCCAGATGGCCGGCCGCGACCCGAAGGACTACCTCCTCGACGTGATCGGCCCGGCCCGGATCATCGATCCGGTCAAGATCGGCGATGCCTGGAACTACGGCGAGGATCCCTCGCGCTATCCCTTCGATACCGGGCGCCTGCGCAACGTGATCGAGGCGGTGGCCAAGGGCGCCGGCTGGGGCCGCAAGGTGGACAAGGGCCGTGGCCTCGGCATCGCGGCGCATTACAGCTTCGTGACCTACACCGCCGCCGTCGCCGAGGTCGAGGTGTCGCCGAAGGGCGAGGTCACCGTCCAGCGGGTCGACATCGCCATCGACAGCGGCCAGCAGGTCAACCCGGAGCGGGTGCGCTCGCAGCTCGAGGGCGCGGTGGTGATGGGCATGGGCCTCGCGCTCACCGCCCAGATCACCTTCAAGAACGGCCGCGCCGTCCAGGACAACTACGACACCTACGAGCTGACCCGGATCAACGAGGCGCCCAAGATCATCAACGTGCACCTCGTGCAGGGCGGGTCCTGGGACAAGCCGCTCGGCGGCGTCGGCGAGCCCGGCGTGCCGCCGGTGGCGCCGGCCATCGCCAACGCGATCTTCGCGGCGACCGGCCGGCGCATCCGCCAGCTGCCGATGCGCGACAAGCTGAGCGCGTGAGCGAAGACCCCGCGGGGCAGCGCGCCCCGCGGGGTCTTGGTCTGACGCAAGACGTACGAAGCAATCTAATCTCGGTTTGAGCGCTTTCCCCTCAAAGGTAGCGCGCCTCTCCTCCCCCTTGTGGGGAGGAGCCGGAGGTGGGGGTGGTGCCAGATAAGGCTCAGCGGTGCCTTCTGCACCACCCCCACCCCTAGCCCCTCCCCACAACTTGCAGCGATACCGGGCAAGCCCGGGATCGCCGGGGGAGGGGAAAGCGCGCATATTTACAGAGGGTTAGCTCTCGAAGGAGAAGCGTGAATCCGCTAGCCCGAGTGGGAGAGGGGTAGGGGTGAGGGTGACACGCTTCCGAGTAACGCTCCGGATGTCACGCTGCCCGCGCGACGCTCAGTGCTTGATCTTGAAGCGTGTCACCCTCACCCCCAACCCCTCTCCCACCCGGGAGAGGGGAGTCGCGCCTGCTTTTTCCGGTCCGTCTCTCACTCTCGCCGGAACCCCCGCCCACGGGCCGGTGTTCGCGGAGCGGAGCCCTTCGCGCCAAGGTTCAATGATTGGCGCGATTCAACGACAGGGAGAGACGCCATGAAGCTCATCCTCGCCGCCGGCCTCATCGCCGGTCTCGCCGGTCCGGCGCTGGCCGGCGCCTGCGGCACCGAGATCGACGCCCTCGAACCGCGCCTCGACGCGAAGGGCCGCGAGACCATTGCGGCGTCGAGCGGCGGCAAGGAGGTGGCGTCGCGCCGCGAGGCCCAGGCCGAGGCGGCGACCGAGAAGGGCACCAGCCCCTCCGCTCTCCCCAAGGGCCCGGCCCCCGGCTCGGCCGAGACGCAGGCCACCGCCGACGTCGCCAAGGCGAGCGGCGGCGGCACCGGCGTGATGGAGGCCCGCGCCAGCCTCAACCGCGCCCGCGAGCTCGACAAGAAGGGCGACGAGGCCGGCTGCATGAAGGCGGTGTCCGACGCCAAGGAGCAGATGGACAAGTCGTGATCCCGGGTCGGGTTTAATCCCGACCGCGAGGTGAGGCAGCGCACATCGCGGGCCGGGCCGCCGGCCCCGCCCCTGGTCTGTTGCACTGCAGCGCCCACATCTCACCCGCATCGCCCGGCCCTTGAAGCCGGGCTCGATCCGGAGATTTCCGACAGTGCCTTCCCTGTTCGACCCGATCCAGCTCGGCGCCATCCAGGCTCCGAACCGCATCCTGATGGCCCCGCTGACCCGCGGCCGCGCCTCGCGGACCCACGTGCCGACCCCGATCATGGCGGAGTATTACCGCCAGCGCGCCGGGGCCGGCCTGATCATCAGCGAGGCGACCGGCATCTCGCAGGAAGGCACCGGCTGGCCCTTCGCCCCGGGCCTGTGGGCGCCTGAGCAGGTCGAGGCCTGGAAGCCGGTGGTCGCCGCGGTGCACGAGGCCGGCGGCCGCATCGTCGCGCAGCTCTGGCACATGGGCCGGGTGGTGCACCCGGACTTCCTCGGCGGGCAGGCCCCGGTCTCGGCCTCCGCCACCACGGCGCCCGACCAGGCCCACACCTACGAGGGCAAGAAGCCCTATGCCGAGGCACGGCCCTTGCGCGAGGACGAGATCCCGCGGCTCTTGGCGGATTACGCCAAGGCCGCCCGCAACGCGGTCGAGGCCGGCTTCGACGGGGTGCAGATCCACGCCGCGAACGGCTACCTGATCGACCAGTTCCTGCGCTCGGGCACCAACCTGCGCCAGGACCGCTACGGCGGCTCGGTCGAGAACCGCATCCGGCTCCTCGCCGAGGTCGCCCGCACCGTCGCCGACACGATCGGAGCCGACCGCACCGGCGTGCGCCTGTCGCCGAACGAGCCGATCCAGGGCGTCGACGATCCCGAGCCCGAGACCCTGTTCCCGGCCGCCGCCGCCGCGCTCTCGCAGATCGGCGTCGCCTTCCTGGAACTGCGCGAGCCCGGCCCGAACGGCACCTTCGGCAAGGCCGCCCGCCCGGCCGTGGCGCCCGCCATCAAGGCCGCCTTCCGCGGTCCCCTGGTGCTGAACTCCGACTACGACGGCCCGAAGGGCCAGGCCGCCCTCGACGAGGGCCGCGCCGACGCGATCGCCTTCGGCCGCACCTTCATCGCCAATCCGGACCTGCCGGAGCGGATCGCCAAGGGCGCAGCCCTCAACAAGGACAATTACAAGACCTGGTACAGCCAGGGTCCGGAGGGCTACATCGACTATCCGGCGCTCGAACAGGGTGCCCGATAGTCCGAATTGTCGCAGAGCAATCACGCAAACGGGTCGCCCGGACCGCCGTCCGGGCGACCCTCTCCGCACGAGGGGGCCATAACTCGATCGCGATCGATTTGCCTACAACGTAAGTGACGGAAGAGGACGTCGTTCCAACTCTTTTGTTAGATCATGAAATAGTTCGAATCGCTCCAGAACAAAATATTTACATTTGGTTACCGTCACGGCTAAGCTCCGCGCCCGTTCCGCCGGAACGAGGATGCGCGGAGCTCGACATGATGCGTCTGTCCTGCGGTTGCAGGCCCTCTGAGGCAGGATCGTGCTACGAGGCGGGGCCGACGTCGTGCAGCGCGCGGCCGGACGTGCTCGACAGCATCAGGGCTCAGGTCGCGGCCGGTCGGGTTCTCTCGACGGGGGATGCCAGGCTGGCGACCCGGGCCGGGTGGCTCGGCAACAGGGCGGCCGCCCTCAGCGGCTTCAACGACGGCGTCGTCTACCCGCCGCCCGCCGAACAGGCGGCGCCGGCCGCGTTCGACGATCGGTCCGCCGAGCGTCTCCCCCGCCTGATCAAGCGCGACGGGATCACCCACCTCCATTGCCTGGTTCTGCTCGTCGACTTTTCCGACCTTCCGGGGAAAAGGTCGAAGGCCGAGTACGAGCGGCTTCTGTTCGATCCGGGCAATCCCGGTTCTCTACACAACTTTTATCGGGAGATGTCGTACGGGCGACTGCACATCACCGGGGAGGTGATCGACTGGCAGCGCGCGGCCCATCCCTCCGGCTATTACGCCGACGGCCAGAGTGGAACCGGCACCGGCTTCCCGCGGAACACGCCGGGTCTCCTCGACGAAACCTTGCAGCGCTACTGCACGGCCAACAGCCTGGAGCCGTTCGATCGCAACGGGGACGGCTTTCTCGACGGGCTGGTCCTCATCCATGCCGGCGGCGGCGCCGAGGCGGAACCGGATCCCGCGTTGCGCAAGGCGCGCATCTGGTCGCACAAGTGGACGCTGCCCCATCCCGTCACCCACGGCAAGGTGAGCGCCTACGCCTACTTCACCGCCCCGGAGGATGGCCGGCTCGGGGTGTTCGCCCACGAGTTCGGGCACTTCCTCGGGCTGCCGGACCTCTACGACACGAGCTATCGCGGCGCCGGCATCGGCGACCTGTGCCTGATGAGCGGCGGCTCCTGGGCCGGCGGCGGCCATCGCCCGGCCCGCATGTCGGCGTGGTGCCTGGTGGAACTGGGATGGGTCACGCCCGTGACGGTCACCGTCTCGTCGCGCGTCTCGCTCACGACGCTGGAACGCGATGCGACGGCGAGCATCCGCATCGACGGTCCTCCCGGCTCCCTCGAATACTTCCTGCTCGAGAACCGCCAGCGGGTCGGCCGTGACGACGCGCTGTTCGGTTCGGGCCTCGCGATCTGGCATATCGACGACAGTCAGGCCGACAACGCCAATCCGCGGATCTACCGGGTCGCGCTGATCCAGGCCGACGGTCTGCGCGATCTCCAGGCCGGTCGCAAACCAGCCGATCCGGCCGACCTGTTCCCGGGCACGGGCGGGGTCCGCGCGGTCGACGATCGCGGTGCCGCTCACCCGCATCTGCGCTGGAACGACGGGACCGCCAGCGGCCTCGCCCTCTCCGACATCACGGAACGGGACGGCCTGATCGTGGCGACCCTCACGATCGCTCCGGTCGCCACCGCTTGACGCGGGGGCCCGGCGGACGTCAAGGGCGCCGGGCCTTAACATCCTGAAGGACCTTGGCATCCTGGAGCACGACGCGCTCGCCTCCCGGACCGCCGAGGACGGACGCGGTCACCGTATAGGACTGGCCCGGCTTGACCGCTCCCAGATCCGCCGTGAACATCGTCACGGTGCTTCCTGCCGCGGCGCGGACGAAATCCGAGTAGCCGTCGGCCGGCTTGCTTGTCTCGACCGCGAACTCGACGGTGCCGCCCCAGCCGTCCGGTGCGGGGTCGACGCGCTGCGCCCGGCCTTCGATCACGGTCTTGTTCGGCATGACCTGCATGGGAACCTTCCGGAGGTTGCCTCAACGGACGATCCTAGCACGATTTCACGCAACGAGCCCCGTCCCGCGGAACCCGCAGCACTGTGGCGCGTCTCTATCCACTGGGACTTCGCGCAGCGGGAAGCCGGGCGCCCCTCTTGCGATGCACCATGATCCGGCTTGACGCGCGGCCCGGCGTTTGCGACCCCGCTCGCGCCTGCCCGGCGGGCGGGCGCCGTCCGTCGGACCGGACGGGCGGCATCATGGCGGCACGCGGAGACGACGCGCATGAGCAACCCGGGCAACACCCCTGCGACCTCCCAGGAGCCGAAGCAGCTCCTCCACCTGGTGTTCGGGGGCGAGCTGACCGACCTCGACAGCGTGACCTTCCGCGACCTCTCGAAGCTCGACGTGGTCGGCATCTTCCCCGACTATGCCAGCGCCGCCATGGCCTGGAAGGCGAAGGCGCAGCAGACCGTCGACAGCGCCCAGACCCGCTACTTCATCGTGCATCTCCACAAGCTCCTGCAGCCCTGAGGCGCATCCTCGCGGAGAGGCATGCAGTCACCGCGCATCCGAAAGCCGGTGACTTGCGCATTCCGGCGCACATGAAAGCATTGTGACGGTATCCCGGCACTGATAAGAGCCTCGCCCGTCACACACGAGAGCATCGTCGCGCGAGGGGCCCGCATTCGCGCGAATCTCGATGCGATCCTCCCCTCGCCCCGGCGCGCGCGGTCTCGACGAGAGCACCGTGCGGCAGCGCCGGGGCTCTTGGCGCGGGCCACGATGGAAGCACGATGAAATCCTCGATCAAGATCGTCGCCGGCAATGCGAGCCGCCCGCTGGCCGAGGCGATCGCGGCCTATCTCGAGAAGCCGCTGGCGGTCTGCTCGGTGCGCCGGTTCGCCGACATGGAGATCTTCGTCGAGCTCCAGGAGAACGTGCGCGGCGAGGACGTGTACATCGTCCAGTCGACCTCGTTCCCGGCCAACGATCACCTGATGGAACTGCTCATCATGATCGACGCCGCGCGGCGCTCCTCGGCGCGGCGGATCACCGCCGTGCTGCCCTATTTCGGCTATGCCCGCCAGGACCGGCGCACCTCGGGCCGCACCCCGATCTCGGCCAAGCTCGTGGCCAACCTCATCACCGAGGCCGGTGCCGACCGGGTGATGACCCTCGACCTGCATGCCGGCCAGATCCAGGGCTTCTTCGACATCCCGACCGACAACCTGTTCGCCGCCCCCGTGATGGTGCGCGACATCAAGGAGCGGATGGACCCGGCCGACATGATGGTGGTGTCGCCCGATGTCGGCGGCGTGGTCCGCGCCCGCGCGCTCGCCAAGCGCATCGACGCGCCGCTCGCCATCGTCGACAAGCGCCGCGACCGGCCCGGCGAATCGGAGGTGATGAACATCATCGGCGAGGTCGAGGGCCGCTCCTGCATCCTCGTCGACGACATCGTCGATTCCGGCGGCACGCTCGTCAACGCCGCCGAGGCCCTGCTCGCCAAGGGCGCCAAGGACGTCTCGGCCTACATCACCCACGGCGTGCTCTCGGGGGGCGCGGTGTCGCGCATCGCCTCCTCGAAACTCAAGGAGCTGGTGATCACCGATTCGATCCAGCCGACCGCCGCGGTCAAGCTCGCCCGCAACATCCGGGTCGTCACCATCGCGCCGCTGCTCGGCGAGGCGATCGGGCGCACCGCCGAAGAGTCGAGCGTCTCGAGCCTGTTCGTCTAAATAGAAACTGGCTCTACGGGTTTGATTTCGCACGCAAATCCAAGGCGCTCGATCTGCCGCACGAGCGCCTTGGCGCGGATGGTCGGGGCCGCCTTGCGGCCGTGATCAGGCCCGGGATCGACGTAAGCCGTGCCGGCCTTGAGCATGTGATAGATCGCGGTCAACATCGAAGCGGCGACCGCGCAGATCGCCTTCTTGGGGCCGCGCCGGCCGCGCAAGCGCTGGAACTGCGCCCTGATGTAGCTCGCCTTCTTGCGCACTCCGGCCCAGGCGGCCTGCACCAAGGCCGTCTTGAGCCAGGGCGCGCCCTTGCGCAGCCGCGTCGAGCGCCGCTTGCCCGCGCTCTCGTCGTTTCTCGGGCACAGCCCGGCCCAGGAGATCAGATGGCCGGCGGTCGGGAAGCGGCTCATGTCGGGGCCGATCTCGGAGAGGATCACCTGCGCGGTGAGGTCACTGATGCCCGGGATCGTCACCAGCAGCTTCACCGCTTCCCGGAAAGGGCCGAGGTCGCGCTCCACCTGCGCGTCGATCTCCGCGATCGCTCGCCCCAACCCGTCGTACTGGCGTAGATGCACACCGAGCAGGAAACGGTGGTGATCCCCGATCCGGCCCGTGAGCGCGGCCCGGATCGCCTCGGGCGCCGCCTTCACCCGCGGGCTGACCAGCGCCTGCAGCCCAGCCGGATCGCGCTCGCCCTTGACCAGCGCGTCGAGCACGGCGCGACCGGACTGGCCCATGATGTCGGTGAGCACCGAGGCGAGCTTGAGGTTGGCCTCCTCGAGGGTCTTCTGGATGCGCTGGACGTGGCTGGCCTGCTCGCGGACCAGTTGCTTGCGGGTGCGCAGCAGGTCGCGCATCGCCTGGGTCTGAGCCTCGGGCACGAAGCTGGCGCGGATCAGGCCGTGGGCGAGCAGGTCGGAGAGCCAAACCGCGTCGGCGACGTCGGTCTTGCGGCCGGGCACGTTCTTGACATGGGCGGCATTGGCCAGGATCAGGGTGCGGCTGTCGGCGTCGAGGACCTGCCAGACCGGGCGCCAGTAGATGCCGGTCGCCTCCATGGCGACATGGGTGCAGGCGTGCTCGTCGAGCCAGGCGGAGAGGTCGAGCAGAGCGGTCGTGGTGGTGGCAAACGTCCGCACCTCACGCTGAACCTCGCTGCTCTCGGCCAGACGGATGGCTGCGACGACGGTGTCCTTGTGAACATCGAGGGCGGCGCAGCGGGGGTAGAGGACCTCCATCACGATCTCCTTGCCGTCAGGCCGCCGGCGCAGGCTCCCGTGAGATCAAATCTAAATGACGCGCTCCGGGGCTGGCCCGAGGACCGGCCCGTGACGCAAGCGAGGGGACTGAAGAGGAGCCCGGATCCAACTGATACGCGGGGTCTGGCACACCAAAGACGAACCGATCTCTCCGCCGACGGCAAGTCCACTCTGCCATATGTTTCATCCGCAAGGGACCGCGAAGCCGGTGACGAACTGATACGAAATCCGGAAGATCACTTCCGGATTTCGTATCATCAGCCCGCGCGGCGCCTGAGCGGAGCCGCTTTCCGCATCGCGAAGCGATCAATCGGAAAGCGTATGACAAGCCCCTCGCCCGCCGCCCGGCCGGCGGCGGGCCGCCCCTTTCGAAGGGACGACACCCGACCCGCAGAGTCTTTCGACCGACCGCTTGGTCGCCCACTCGGCGGCCCTTTAGCCTGCGAAAGCGGTTTGCGCCGGGCCTGAGACGCGCCTATATATCGGGCGATTCCCTCACAGCGTGAGACAGGCCGTCCTGACCATCCCGGGACGCCGGCGGGGCCTCCCGGCTCCGCCCCGGGCGCCCTGTCGCCGGCGAGGGGCCCGTGTTTGTATTATGGCCGCTTCCCGGACGGGCGGCCGTCGCGCTCCCGAGGGAGCGCCCCGAGGAGGTGTGGTATGTCCCAGGGACCGTTGATGCCGAAGGCGACGGCCGTCTGGCTCGTCGAGAACACGTCGCTGTCCTTCGATCAGATCGCCGATTTCTGCAAGCTCCACCCCCTCGAGGTGAAGGGTATCGCCGACGGCGAGGTGGCGGCCGGCATCAAGGGCCTCGACCCGGTCTCGACCGGCCAGCTCACCCGCGAGGAGATCGAGCGGGCGCAGGTCAACCCGAACCACCGCATGAAGGTGGCGGTCTCGAAGGTGAAGCTGCCCGAGGTGAAGCGCACCAAGGGCCCGCGCTACACCCCGCTGTCGCGCCGCCAGGACCGGCCGAACGCCATCCTGTGGCTGCTGCGCAACCACCCGGAGCTGAAGGACGCGCAGGTGATGCGCCTCGTCGGCACCACCAAGTCGACGATCCAGCAGATCCGTGAGCGTACCCACTGGAATTCCGGCTCGCTGCAGCCGATGGACCCGGTGACCCTCGGCCTGTGCTCGCAGATCGACCTCGATTTCGAGGTCCAGCGCGCTGCCAAGGATCGTCCGCTGGTGGAATCCGCCGAGGGCGGCGCCACCCTGATGCCGCCCGAACTCTCGGTCCTGCCCGAGCCCGAGGATCACGACGCCGATCGCCGGCCCGGCCGCGGCGACGAGCGCCTCGATGCGGATTCGGTCTTCGCCCGCCTCAAGCCGATGCGGAAGGGCGGCGAGGACGAGGACGACGACGAGTATTGAGATCGGGGGAGCGGCCGTTCCGCGAGACGGGACGGCCGGTGCCCTCATGTGGATCGGGGCGGTGCGTGATCGCTGAGGCGATCGGGCAGCGCCCTTTTTTGTCCCGGTGCCGTTGTCCGCTGCCGGCGTCGCGCTCAAAGCCTGCTTGATCGATCCAACCGCTCGATCCCACCCGCGACCTCATCCTGAGGTGTTAGTCGATCGAAGATCGACTGACCTCGAAGGAGGGCTCCAGTGATCAATATGGTTCCTGGAGCCCTCCTTCGAGGCCCGGCCACCTTCGCCCCGCACCTCAGAGCTTTTTGAACAGTTTTTTCCGCTAAAATATTGATACAAGTTTCATTATTCTACCATCTCATACGATTTCCGATTGATCGCTTCGCGATGCGGAAAGCGGCTTCGCTCAGGCGTGTGAAGCCTACGGCTTCACCGCGCGGGCTGATGATACGCAATCCGGAAGCGATCTTCCGGATTGCGTATCACTCATCCTGAAAGCCTGTTTGAGTGGGCCGCTCCGATCCAAACTCTCCACGTCATCCTGGGGCTCGTCGAAGATGAGAACCCGGACCCGAAGGGGCGCGTAGCGCAATCCATACCCGCTGACGATGCAGGACCAGGCGGAGCGAGGTCCGACTTCTTCTGGAATCTCAGCGGATATGGATCCCGGGTTCCGCTACGCGGCCCCAGGGTGACATCGAGGGTTTCAATTCGGCCGGCTCAAACAGGCTCTGAGGTGCTGGCGATCGAAGATCGCTAAGCCTCGAAGGAAGCCTCCATATGCCTCTGCGATCCCTGGAGCCCTCCTTCGAGGTCAGTCGATCTTCGATCGACTGACACCTCAGGATGAGGTCGTGGGTTGGATAAAAAACTCGCCGCGATGCCCTACCCGCAAGTCAAACAGGCGATCGAGACTTTCCGCCTCAGAGACTGGCCCGCTCCGCCGCCTGCAACACCGCCGCCGGGATCGCGGAGACGTGCTCCGCCTGGGCTCCCCGTCCGAGCGCATTCCCGACCATCACGATCGCCGGCCCCTCCAGCCCAGCCGCCTCGACCCGGTCGGCGAGGTCGTGGGCCTGCCCCTGCACCACCGCCTGGTCGGGCCGGGTGGCGTTGAACACCACCAGAGCCGGGGTCGCGGGCGGCAGGCCCTCGGCGACCGCCTTCGCCAGCAGGGTGCGCATCGTGCGCTTGGGCATGTAGATCACCGTCGTGACGGTGGGATCGGCGAGGGCGGCCCAGTTGAGGTCGTCGGGCAGGGCGCCGCGGCGGTCGTGGCCGGTGACGTATTGCAGGCGGCGTGCCGCGTCGCGGTGGGTGAGCGAGATGCCGAGCGACGCCGCCGCGCCCTGCGCCGCCGTGACGCCGGGCACCACGGTCACCGGGATGCCGGCCTCACGGCAGGCATCGATCTCCTCGCCGGCCCGGCCGAAGACCAGGGGGTCGCCGGACTTGAGCCGCACCACGCGCTTGCCGCTTCCCGCCAGCGACACCATCAGGGCGTTGATGTCGTCCTGGCGGCAGGAGGGGCCGTGGCCGGTCTTGCCGACCAGCATCGTGCGGGCCTCGCGCCGGGCGTAATCCAGGATCTCCGGCGCGACGAGGTCGTCGTACAGGATCACGTCGGCGCTGCGTAGCGCCCGCAGGGCTTTGAGGGTGAGGAGTTCGGCGTCCCCCGGGCCGGCCCCGACCAGGACCACGCTGCCGCCGGTCGGGGCGGCATCGTTCTCGGCGATGAGCCCGTCGAGATCGGCCCGGACCGGCGCCCGGTCCGGATGGGCGAAGGCGAGGTCGGTGAAGCGCTCCCAGAACGCCCGGCGCTCGCCGAACACATGGTAGCGGGCGCTCACCTCGGCGCGCCAGTCGCGGGCGGCGGCCACCCAGGCCTTGAAGCCCGAAGGCAGCATCGCCTCGATCCGGGCCCGCACGGTCTGGCCGAAGACCGGGACTGCGCCCTCCGTGGAGATGCCGACGACGAGGGGCGAGCGGTTGACGATGGCGCCGAACGACACGTCGCAGAGATGCGGCCGGTCGATGGCGTTGACGATGGCGCCCGCGGCGCGGGCGGCGCCGACGAAGCATGCGCATTCGCCCTCGTCCTCGAAGGCCGCGATGGCGAAGGCGGCGCCTTCGAGATCGGCCGGCGACCAGTCGCGCTCATGCAGCACCACCGTGCCGGCGACGGCCTCGGCAGGTGCGCCGCGCATCTCCTCGGTCGGTTCGGGGGCGAACACGTCGACATGGGCGCCGGCGGCGGCGAGCAGCTTCACCTTCCAAGCCGCACCCCCATTGGCCCCGGCCAGCACCGCGCGCTTGCCCGTGAGCGTCACGAAGACCGGGAGAACGGCCAGGGGCTCGAGGCCCGGGGAGCGGGTCTCTCGGGGGGCACGGGGCGTACGCATGGGACGATGAGTGTCTGACACGAGTCTCGGGAAATCCTGCGGCATCAGATGCGCCTATGCGGAAGCGGACGCAAGTTCCGCCGCCAGCAGCTTGCGGATCTCAGGGATGCACGAGCCGCAATTGGTGCCGGCCTTGCACGCGGCCCCCACCGCCTCGACCCCGTGCGCCCCGCCCTTGATCGCGCCCCGGATCGTGTCGAGCCCGACCGTGTGGCAGGCGCAGACCAGCGGGCCGGTGCCGGCACTCTCCGCTCTCCCCGAGATCAGGGCCCGGCGGGCCGAGGGCTCCAGCAGTTCCTGGGTGCGGAAGAACGCCTTGGCGGCGTCCCAGGTCGGGCGCTCGGCGGCCGGGGCCAGGGCCAGCACGCCGAGCAATCGCCCGTCCCGGAAGGCGGCGGCGCGGTAGCGGCCGCGGGCCGGGTCGGCATACTCGCTGAGGGCCGCCCCGGGAAAGGTCTCGCGCATCAGCGCGGCGGCCTCGGGCGCACCGTCCTGGGCGGCGAAGATCAGGCCGGTCCCGCCCTCCAGGCTCGTCCGCGCCCACCACCAGCCGAACGGCGCGGCCACCGTGTCGCGGGTGATGAGGTAGCCGCGGGAGCGGTAGGGTTCGGGGGCGATCGAGGCCGGGGTCGCCTTGAGTTCCGGCTGGCCCGAGACCGGATCGACCGCGCCTTGCGCGAGCGCACCGACGCGGCCGTCCGAGGTGTTGGCCTCGCTCCAGTGCATCGGGGCGAACAGCATTCCGGCTTGCGCGCCCGGCGTCACCATGACTTCGAGCACCGCCGCGCCATGGGCGGTGCGGACGCGGGCGAGGTCGCCGTCGGTGAGGCCCGCAGTCTCGGCATCGTCGGGGTGGATCTCGACGAAGGGAACGGCGCGGTGGGCCGAGAGGCGCGGGCTCTTCCCCGTGCGGGTCAGGGTGTGCCAGTGGTCGCGCACCCGGCCGGTATTGAGGCGCAAGGGGAGCGCGTCGCTGGTGGCCTGCGCCAGCGCCGGCTTCTGCACCGCGACGAAACGGGCCTTGCGGTCGCGGGTGAAGAAACCGCCATTGGCGAAGAAGCGGGTCTGCGGCGCCTTGGCCTTGCGGGTGAGCGGCCACTGCACGGGTGCTGCCGCGTCATAGGCGGCGTCGGTGATGTCGGCGAGGCCGCCGAGATCGAAGTCGCGGGTGCCGCGATTCTCGAACTCCGACAGGGCGGCATGCTCGCGGAACACCGCCGCCGCGTTGCCCCAGGCGAAGGCCTTGGCGTGGCCGAGGCGCTGGCCCACCTGCGCCATGATCCACCAATCGGCCCGCGCCTCGCCGGGCGCCGCCAGGAAGGCGCGCTGGCGCGAGATGCGGCGCTCGGAATTGGTCACCGTGCCATCCTTCTCGCCCCAGGCCAGCGCCGGCAGCAGGATCGCGTTGCGGGCCCGCACCGTGTCGGTGTTCGCCACCACCTCCGAGACCACGTAGGTGTCGAGCTTCGCGAGCGCCGCCCGCACCCGGTCGGCCCGGGGCATCGAGACGGCCGGGTTGGTGCCCATCACCCAGAGCGCCTTGATCTTGCCGCGCTCGATCGCCTCGAAGAGCTGCACCGCCTTCAGCCCCTCGCCGGTGATGATGTTCGGCGCGTTCCAGAACCGGCGCACCAGATCCACCTCCTCGGGGGTGAAATGCATGTGGGCGGCCAGCATGTTGGCGAGCCCGCCGACCTCGCGCCCGCCCATCGCGTTGGGCTGGCCCGTGAGCGAGAACGGCCCCATGCCGGGCCGGCCGATGCGGCCGGTGGCGAGGTGGCAGTTGATGATCGCGTTGGCCTTATCGGTCCCTTGCGCCGACTGGTTCACCCCCTGCGAGGTCGCGGTGACGACCCGCGGCGTGGTGCGAAACAGCGTGAAGAAGGTCTCGACCTCGGCCTCTCTCAGGCCGGTGGCGGCGGCGGTCGCGGCCACCGTCGGGGCGATCTGCCGGGCGCGCTCGAGCGCCGGCTCGAAGCCGGCGGTGTGCTCGGCGATGTAGCGCGGGTCGAGGGCGCCATTGTCCGCGAGATGGACCAGGAGGCCGGAGAACAGGGCGGTGTCGGTGCCGGGCTTGAGCCCAAGGAAAAGGTCGGCCTCCTCGCCGGTCTGGGTCTGGCGCGGATCGATGACGACGATCTTCGTCCCGCGCTTCTCCCGCGCGTCGAGCATGCGGCGGAACAGGATCGGGTGGCACCAGGCGGTGTTCGAGCCAACGAGCACCAGGAGATCGGCCTCGTCCAGATCCTCGTAGCAGCCGGGCACCGTGTCGGAGCCGAAGGCCCGGCGATGCGCCGCCACCGAGGACGACATGCAGAGCCGCGAATTGGTGTCGACGTGGGGCGTGCCGATGAAGCCCTTCGCCAGCTTGTTGGCGACGTAGTAATCCTCGGTGAGCAGCTGGCCCGAGAGGTAGAACGCAACCGAATCCGGCCCGTGCGCCGCGATGGTGCGCTTGAATCCGTCCGCCACCGCATCGAGCGCCGCGTCCCAGGTCGCCCGCCGCCCGGCGATCTCGGGGTGGAGCACCCGGTCGTCGAGGGAGAGGGTTTCGCCGAGCGCCGAGCCCTTCGAGCACAGCCGGCCGAAATTCGCCGGATGCTGCGGATCGCCCGCGACGCTCGCGCCCCCCTCCCCGTCCGGCCGAGCGAGCACGCCGCAGCCGACGCCGCAATACGGGCAGGTGGTCCGGACGGGGGCGGCCTCGGGAGTGAGGGCCGGCACGTGCAGGTTCATCGCAGGAGCCTTTCGCCGGGCGTGGGGTGAGGGCCGGTGGAGTTGGGGCAAGCAAGGGGTGGGCCGACGGCATCAGTGCTCGACGGACCTGACACCCTCCGCGTCATTCCGGGGCCGCGAAAGCGGAGCCCGGAATCCAGACGCTCAGGTCTTTGACGGCAAGGCGGATCGCGTTCCGCTCTGTCCTGAACGATCCGCGGCTCTGGATCCCGGGCTCCGCTTCGCGGCCCCGGGATGACGCGGAGGGTGGCAAAGACGTCGAGGGAGCCGGACTCTCTGCCGCCCTCAATACACGTCAGCCTGGTACCGGTTCGCCTTCTTCAGCGCCGCGAGATACGCCACCGCCTCGTCCGGGTTCTTGCCGCCATGGCTCGCCGCAACGTCGATGATCGCTCGCTCGACGTCCTTGGCCATGCGCTTGGCATCGCCGCAGACGTAGAAGTGGGCGCCCTCCTCCAGCCAGCGCCACAATTCGCGGCCGTTCTCGCGCATCCGGTCCTGGACGTAGGTCTTCTCGGCCCCGTCGCGCGACCAGGCGAGCGACAGGCGGGTCAGCACGCCCTGATCCTTCAGGCCGTTCAGCTCGTCGCGATAGAAGAAGTCCGAGGCCTGGCGCTGATGGCCGTAGAACAGCCAGTTCTTGCCCGGCGCCGCAGTGGCGGCGCGCTCGCGCAGGAAGGCGCGGAACGGCGCGATGCCGGTGCCCGGACCGACCATGATGACCGGGGTCTCGGGCGTCGAAGGCAGGCCGAAGCCGTGCGCCTTCTGGAGGTAGACCTTCACCGTGGCGGTCTCGGCCAGGCGCTCGCCGAGATGGGTCGAGGCGACGCCCAGGCGCAGGCGCGAGCGGTGGCTGTAGCGCACCGCGTCGACGGTGAGCGAGACCCGGCCCGGATCGGCCTTGGGCGAGGACGAGATCGAGTAGAGCCGCGGCTGCAACTCGTCGAGGGCTTCGAGGAAGACCTCGGCGTCGGGCCGGGCGCCCGGGAACTTGTGCAGCGCGCCGAGCACGTCGAGATAGGCGGCGTCGCCATCCGGATCCTCGCCGGCGCTCAGCGCCTGGGCCTTCTTGCGCTGTGCGCCGGAGGTGAGGAGCGACAGGAGCTGGAACAGGCCGTCGGGGGCACCGCCGAGGGAATAGTTGGTGAGCAGATGGTCGCGCAGGGTCTTCTCGCCGAGCTTGGTGGCGATGATCCGCTCCGGCCGGGCGCCGAGCTCGGCGATGACCGCATCCGCCAGGGCCGGGGCATTGGCGGGGAAGAGGCCGAGGGAATCGCCGACGACGTAGTCGATGCCGGTGCCGGCCAAATCGATCTCGACGTGCCAGGTCTCCTTCTCGCCGCCCGGCGCGTTGAGGCGGCGGCGTGACAGGAACACCGCCTCGGCCGGGTTCTCGCGGCACAGGCCGTAGGGGCCGACCGGGGCGTCTGCCTTCGGGGCGTCGTCGGAGGCCGCGGCGGCGGCACCGGCCGGCGCCGCGGTGCCGAACTCCGCCTCCAGCTTCTTCAGCATCCGGAGCGTGTCCTTGCCGCCCGGCTGGCAGAGGTTCAGGCGCTCCTCCTTCTTGAGGAAGAGGGCGTTGGCATAGTCGGCGCAGTTGTAGCCGCACTGGCCGCAATCCTGCTGGGCCATGGCGGCCATCAGCTTCTGCGGCTCGGAGCGGTCCTTGGCGAGCGCCATGCGGTCGTCGAGCCCCATCGACGGGTCGTGCCAAGGGGCGTCGTCGTTGTCGGCCAAAGCCGGCCCGCCGGGCGCCGCGCCGGCCGGAAGCGCCGTCGCGCCCTCGACCGCCGGCCCGAGCAGGGCGGCGAAGTAGCCCGACAGCCAGGCGCGCTGGTCGGCGTTGAAGGGAGCGGATTCGGGGATCAGGACGAGCGGGGGAGCGACGTGCTGGGTCATCGGGGGTTACCGGAGAAGAGTGGCAGTCGACATCGGTCGGTAAAGCGCTGGCTTCTCCTCTCCCCGCGGGCGGGGAGAGGGCCGCGACGACCTTGTCGTCGGCGCGGCGAGGCGTCAGCCGAGGGTGAGGGGGTGCTTCCGGAGGAGCCACATTCGGCACGTCCCCCTCACCCTCGCGGCGAACCTGCGGTTCGCAGCTCGCTGCATCCCCTGAACGGGGACGCAGCCCTCTCCCCGCCCGCGGGGAGAGGAGAAAGGTGCCTTACTCGGCCGCCTCCAGCAGCCGGGCGTCGGCGAGGCCCTTTAGGGCCTCGGGCCCGCGGCGGGCGGTGTAGGCCTGGAAGCTCTCCTGCGGGCCGGTGCGGTTGGCGAGGTAGTCGGTGAGCAGGGCCTCGACCCGGCTGGGGCAGTCCTCGGCCTTCACGGCCTTCCAGATCTCGGTGCCGATCTTGGCCGCCTCGCCGAACCCGCCGCCGACCACGATGTCGTAGCCCTCGACGGTGTCGCCCTCCTCGCTCACCGTCACCTTGGCGCCGATGAGGCCGATATCGCCGATGTAATGCTGGGCGCAGGAATGATGGCAGCCGGTGAGGTGGACGTTGACCGGCACGTCGAGACCCGGCACCGCGGCCTCGACGTGGTCGGCGATGAGGAGCGCGTGGCCCTTGGTGTCGGCGGCGGCGAACTTGCAGCCGCGGTTGCCCGTGCAGGCGACGAGGCCGGCGCGGATGCTCGACGCCTTGGTGGAGAGCCCGAGGGCCGCCACGCGGGCTTCGACCTCCGCCACCTTGTCGTCGGGCACGCCGGAAAAGAGAAAATTCTGCCACACGGTCAGGCGGATCTGGCCGTCGCCGTAGTCGTGCGCGATCGTGGCGAGCGCCCGCATCTGGTCGGTGGTCATCTTGCCGACCGGCAGCACCACGCCGATCCAATTGAGGCCCGGCTGGACCTGGGCGTGCACCCCGACATGGGCGTAGCGGTCGAAGCCGCCGCGGGGCTTCACATGGGCGGGATCGACCCGCTCCAGCTTGCGGCCGAGCTTCTCCTCGACGGCGGCGAGGTACTTGTCATAGCCCCAGGCGTCGAGGACGTATTTCATCCGCGCCTTGTTGCGGTTGGTGCGGTCGCCGTTCTCGATGAAGACCCGCAGGATCGCATCGGCGACGGCGTTGCACTCGCGGGGCCTCAGGACTACGCCGGTGTCGCGGGCGATGTCGCGGTGGCCGGTGATGCCGCCGAGGACGAGCCGCATCCAGATGCCCGGCTCGACCGCGGCGCCCTCCAGAACCTCGATCGCCTGGAAGCCGATATCGTTGGTCTCCTCCAGCACCGGCAGCACGCCGCCGCCGTCGAAGGCGACGTTGAACTTGCGCGGCAGGCCGAAGAGCGAGCGGTCGTTGAGGATGTGGTTGTGCCAGGATTTCGCCAGGGGGCGCGTGTCGAGGAGTTCCTGGGCGTCGATGCCCGCCGTCGGCGAGCCGGTGACGTTGCGGATGTTGTCGGCGCCCGCGCCCCGGGCGGTGAGGCCGAGATCGATCAGCCCGTCGAGGAAGGGCTGGCCGTGCTCGGGGCTGATCTCCCGCACCTGGAGGTTCGCCCGCGTCGTGACGTGGCTGTAGCCGCCGCCATGGGCGTCGGCGAGATCGGCGATGCCGGCGAATTGCCAGTGATGCAGGATGCCGTTCGGGATCCGCAGGCGGCACATGTAGGAGTTCTGGGCCGGCGCGACCCAGAACAACCCGTGATAGCGCCAGCGAAAATTGTCCTCGGGCTTCGGGGCCTTGCCGGTCTCGGCCTCGGCGATCAGCCGGTTGTGGCCGTCGAAGGGGTTCTCGGCCCGCTTCCACTTCTCCTGGTCGGCGAGCTTGCCGCCGTTCTTCACGATGCGGTCCTGCGCCTTGATGTGGATCGCGTCCGGCCCGGTCGGCTCGGCGGCGGGCGCAGGCGCAGTTCCGCCGCCGGCGAGGCCGCCGGTCATGCGGAGGGCGGCGATGCCGTGGGAGAAGCCTTCGAGGTAGCGCTTCTGCTCGGCGTCGAAGTCGTCGGCCATTGCGGGCTCCTTCACGCTGCGAGGGGTTGGGGAGTGGGGCGCCCGAACATCAGGTCGTCCCGGTCGTCGGACGTGATGGTGTCGCCGGTGCGGATCAGGGTCTTGCACCAGCCCTGCTCGGCGACGTCGCCGACGAAGACCGCGCCGATCAGCTGGTCGCCGTCGATCACGAGCTTGCGGTAGAGGCCGGCGGCCGGATCGCTCCAGGTCACGGCTTGCGCGCCCTCGGGCACGTCGACCGCACCGGCGGAGAAGACCGGCAGGCCCGACACCTTGAGGCTGGTCGCGAGCGAGGTGCCGGCGTAAGCCGCCTCGATCCCGCAGAGATGGCGGGCCAGCACCTCGGCCTGCTCGTAGGCCGGCTCGACGAGGCCGTAGGTCTGGCCCCTATGCTCGGCGCATTCGCCGAGCGCGTAGATGCCCGGGACCGAGGTCGCCATCGCGTCGTCGACCCGGATGCCGCGGCCGACCGCGAGGCCGGCGCTGGCGGCGAGCGCCGTCGAGGGGCGCACGCCGACCGACATCACCACGAGATCGGCCGGCAGCACCGTGCCGTCGGACAGGATCAGGCGCTCGACCCGGCCGTCGCCCTCGACCGACGCGGTGTCGGCCTTGAGCAGCACCCGGACGCCGCGGGCCTCCATCGCCTCGCGCACCAGGCTGGCGGCGGCGTGATCGAGCTGGCGCTCCATCAGCCGGTCCATGACGTGGAGGAGCGTGGTGTCGACCCCGAGCCGCGCCAGCCCCACCGCCGCCTCGAGCCCCAGCAGCCCGCCGCCGATCACGATGGCCCGGGCTCCCGCCACCGCCGCCCGGCGGATCGCCGCCACGTCGGCGAGGTCCCGGAAGGTGATGACGCCCGGAAGATCCATCCCGGGCTTCGGCAGCCGGATCGGCACCGAGCCGACCGCCAGGACCAGCTTGTCGTAGGGCAGCACCAGCCCCTCGCCGACCTGCACCACCCGCTCGGCGGTGTCGATCGCGGTCGCCGGCGCGCCGGTGACGAGGGTGATGCCGTGCTCGGCGTACCAGTCGAGCCCGCGGAAGGTGCAGGCCGCCTCGTCGACCTCGCCGCCGAGCAGCGACGACAGGAGCACCCGGTTATAGGCCGCCACCGGCTCGGCGCCGATGCAGGTGACGGCGTAGCGGCCGGGGGCGGCATCGAGCAGGCGCTCCAGGAAGCGGAGCGAGGCCATGCCATTGCCGATGACGACGAGGCGCTCGGACATGGGATCAGGCCGCGATCGCGGGTTTGGCGTGGCGGGCGTAGAGGAATTCCAGCACCTCGGCCCGGGCATGGGTGTAGGTCGGGTCCTCGACGAGCTCCAGGCGCTTGCGCGGCCGGGAGAGCGGCACGGACAGGATCTCACCGATCGTCGCCGAGGGTCCGTTCGTCATCATGACGATCCGGTCGGAGAGCAGAACCGCCTCGTCGACGTCGTGGGTGATCATGATGACGGTGTTCTTCAACCGAAGGTGGATCTCCATCAGCTGGTCCTGGAGATGCGCCCGGGTCAGGGCGTCGAGCGCGCCGAAGGGCTCGTCCATCAGCAGAACCTTCGGCTCCATGGCGAGCGCCCGGGCGATGCCGACGCGCTGCTTCATGCCGCCGGAGATCTCGTGCGGGCGCTTCTCGGCGGCGTGGGTCATGTTGACGAGCGCGAGGTTGTGCTCGATCCAGTCGCGCCGCTCCGCCCGGTTCTTCTTCGATTTCAGTACCTTGTCGACGGCGAGCGCCACGTTCTCGCGCACCGTCAGCCAGGGCAGGAGCGAGTGGTTCTGGAACACCACCGCCCGCTCGGGGCCGGGGCTGTTCACCTCCTTGCCGTCGAGGAGGACGCCGCCGGTGGAGGCCTTCAGAAGACCCGCCACGATGTTGAGCACGGTCGACTTGCCGCAACCGGAATGGCCGATCAGCGAGACGAACTCGCCCTTGTCGATCTTCAGGTTCACGTCGCGCAGCACTTCCGTGGTGCGCCCCGACCGGGTGAAGCTGATGCCGATCTGCTCGAGGCTGAGATGGGTCGAAGTGAGAGTGGTCATGGGGGGCCTCCCTCAGGCCGTGGCGGTGCCGCGGGTGACGAGGTGGCCGAGGCCGGCGACGAGGCGGTCGAGCACGAAGCCGATCATCCCGACATAGAGCAGGGCCACGATGATCTCGCTGATATGCGAGGAGTTCCAGGCGTCCCAGATGAAGAAGCCGATGCCGACGCCGCCGATCAGCATCTCGGCGGCCACGATGGCGAGCCAGGACAGGCCGACGCCGATGCGAAGACCGGTGAAGATATACGGCGCCGCCGAGGGCAGCATCACCTTGGCAAAGAACTCGAAGGCGTTGAGGCGGAGCACCGCGGCGACGTTGCGGTAATCCTGCGGGATGTTGCGGATACCGACCGCGGTGTTGATGATGATCGGCCAGATCGACGTGATGAAGATCACGAAGATCGCCGAGGGCTGGCCGTCCCGGAAGGCGGCGAGGGAGAGCGGCAGCCAGGCGAGCGGCGGGATGGTGCGCAAGACCTGGAAGATCGGGTCCAGCCCGCGCATCGCCCATTCGGACTGGCCGACGAGCGTACCCAGCAGCACGCCGGCCACCACCGCCAGGGTGAAGCCGAGCGCCACGCGCTGGAGGCTGGCGGTGATGTGCCAGAACAATCCCTTGTCGGTACCGCCATTGTCGTAGAACGGGTGGACGATGATGTCCCAGGCATCGGTCACGACGCGCGAGGGCGGCGGCAGGCCGGCGCCGGGGCGCCCGCACAGAACTTCCCAGATGAGCAGGAAGACCGCCAGCACGACGAGGGGCGGCACGATCCGCAGCGCCAGGCCTTTCAGGGCGGCGCGGGTGACCAGAGGGGCTTTCGCCCCCTCGGCCTTGGCGGCGCCGAGGCGCCCGAGGCTCAATCCGAGTGCCATGTCACGCCACCTTCTTGATGCCGAGGCTGTTGAGGTAGGCGGCAGGATCCGCCGGATCGAAGACCTTACCGTCGAAGAAGGTCTCCTGGCCGCGCGAGGTCGAGGCCGGCGCCGTGACGCCCATGCCCTTGGCCACCTCGCGCCAGATGTCCTCGCGGTTGACCTTGTCGATCAGCGCCTTGGTGTCGGTCTGGGGATCGAACTTGCCCCAGCGGATGTCCTCGGTGAGGAACCAGAGGTCGTGCGACTTGTACGGATACGAGGCGTTGTCGGCCCAGTACTTCATGATGTGCGGGCTGTTCGACACCTTGCGGCCGTCGCCGTAATCGAACTCGCCCTTCATCCGCTTGACGACGTCGCTCGCCGGGACGTTGATCCACTGGCGCTTGGCGACGATGCCGGCGAGCTCGTCACGGTTCTCCGGCTTGTCGCACCATTGTTGCGCCTCCATCACGGCGGCGAGCAGGGCTTTCGCGGCATTCGGGTGCTTGTCGACCCAGGACGCGCGCATGCCGAGCGCCTTTTCCGGGTGGTCCTTCCACAATTCGCCGGTGGTCAGCGCGGTGTAGCCGATGCCCTGCGTGATCAGCTGCTCGTTCCACGGCTCGCAGACGCAGAAGCAATCCATCGTGCCGACCTTCATGTTCGCGACCATCTGGGCCGGCGGCACGACGATGGTCTCGATGTCCTTGTCGGGGTCGATGCCGCCGGCGGCGAGCCAGTAGCGGATCCAGAGGTCGTGGGTGCCGCCCGGGAAGGTCATCGCGGCCTTCACCGACTTGCCGGACGCCTTCTTGCGCTCGAGCGCCGCCTTGAAGGGCTTGGTATCGAGGGCGACCTTGTCGCCCATATGCTCCTTGGCGACCGAGATGCACTGGCCGGCGAGGTTGAGCCGGGCCAGGATGTACATCGGGACGGGGACGTTGTTCTGTGTCACCCGGCCGGCGCTGATCAGGTAGGGCATCGGGGTCAGGATGTGGGCCCCGTCGATGCCGTTGCCCTCGGATCCGAGCACCAGGTTGTCGCGGGTGGTGCCCCAGGAGGCCTGCTTCAGGACCTCGACGTCCGGCATCCCATGCTTGGCGAAGATGCCCTTCTCCTTGGCGACGAAGAGGGGAGCGGCGTCGGTGAGCGCGATGAAGCCGAGCTTGGCGCCCTTCACCTCGGGTCCGGCTCCCTGCGCGAAGGCGCCGCCGGGCAGGGCCACGCGGGAGGCCGCCGCCAGCGACAGGGCGCCGGCCGCCCCCTTGAGGAGGCCGCGACGCGTGGTGTGCTCAACGCTGCTCATCGATCACTCACCCTCAAAGCCCTGCGCCGCGTTGGGCGCGCGATCCGGTCCCGAACGCAAAAACCGCTGCCCAAGGTCTTCCGCCGGCCGCGCGGTTGCGGGCCCACAGGGGAACTCGGGTCAGCGGCTCTGCTGACGGTCGGTGCCCGTCGACGCTGACGGACGGGACAGGATGAGCAGGTTCCGTGCCAACTGCCTCGCGGGCCAATCAAGTGCTTGAAACTGGTATCGTTCGCAGCTTGGCCGGGCAGGCGGCGGCATCAGCTCGGCCGGCGAGTGCGATGCACAAATGATAGGCTGGACGGGCGGGGAAATGGGCAGCCGTGCCGTGACCGGAAACGTTGCTCCCCCTGGATCGATCTCCGATCGGTCGGCCTGGGCGAGGGTTGCCCTGCGATCCTTGCAGCCACCGATGGTTCCTTCACGATCGGGATGCCGCCTCTCGACATGGCTCGTGAGGACTTGGCTCGTGAGGACTTGGCTCCCGAGAACCTGGCTCCCGAGAACCTGGCTCCCGAGAAGGCCGCGCCGACGCGACCGCGTCGCCCGAACGCGGCTTCGCCTGTCCGGGTGGCCCTCCCGTCGCGCCCCGTCCGAGCTGCGGCGTCAGGTACCAGACCACGGCGGCCAGAACGATCGCGCCTCCCAGCAGCGCGCCGGGGCCGGGATCTTCGGATACGACGATCCAGACCCAGAGCGGGCCGAGCACGACGTCGAGAAGTCCGATCAGCGCCGCTTCCGTGGAGGGGATATGACGGCTGCCCATCAGGAACAGGAGGAAGGACAAGGCCGTCGTCAGGATGCCCAGGGCGGCGAGAAGGGCCAGGGCGGTCGTGCCCGGCACGGCACCCGAGGACAGGGGCAGGGCCACGAGCACGCACAGAAGCGCGGCGACGGCATTGACCCGGACGAGGTCGACCCGCTCGAAGCGGCGCGCCACGATCAGCAGCCCGGCAAAGGCGACGGTCATCAGGACGGCGAACCCGTTCCCTGCCGCGTCGTCGAGACGCGCCGACCGACCGGCGACCATCAGGACCCCGATCAGGGACGCCGCACTCGCGATCAGCATCCGCCGCGATGCGCGTTCGCCCAGCAGCCACCAAGCCAGCCCTGCGGCGGCGAAGGGGAGCGTCGCGTAGACGACCAGGACGTTGGCCACGCTCGTCAGGGTGAGCGACGCAGCGTAGGCGGCCATCGTGACGGCGGCCAGCACCGACGCGCCGAAACCGCTCCACCCGAACCTCATGCCCCGGGCGGGACGGAGGATCGCGATCGCCAGGAGGGCGAGGCCGGCGAACGCGGAGCGCCACAGGATCAGGTCCCAGACCGGCAGATCGATCAGGCGCACGAACAGCCCGGCGAGGCTCCAGAGGAATGCAGCGGCCGTCACGAGGACGAGCCCGTCTCGGCGTCGATGATCCATGCCCGCATCTCCCCTGACGCGCCGTCGCTTGAGACGACCGGTCTACTCATAACGTTGACGTTCTGAGACGACCAGTCTAATTTTTACGCCATGGCACGACGAGACACGCGCGAGATCCTCATCGCGGAAGGCCTCAAGGCCTTCCTGGCCCGCGGCTACGAGGGGATCGGCATCCAGCCCATCCTGTCCGGCGCGGGCGTTCCGAAAGGGTCCTTCTACAACTTCTTCCCGAGCAAGGAGGCCTACGCGCTGGAGATCGTCGACGCCTATGCGGCACGATACGAGGCTTTCCGGCTCGCCTGCTTCGCGGCGGACGGCTCACCGCTGCAGCGGATGCGGGGCTACTTCGAGGCTCTGGAGGCCGAGATGGAGGGGGCCGGCGAGACGGCAGGATGCCTCTACGGCGTGCTGGCGCAGACTAGCGCGCCGCACAGCGAGGCGCTTCGCTCACGGCTCAAGGCGGCCTTCGCGAACTGGCGGTCCCATCTGGCGGACCTCCTCGACACGGCGAAGGCCGCCGGCGAGTTGGCGCCCGCGACCGATACCGTCGCGCTCGCCGACGCCATCATCGACGCTTACGAGGGCGCCGCCGTGCGGATGCGCGCGGAGGGAAACACGGCTCCGATGCGACGCTTCCGCGAACGAACGATGGAAGCGCTCCTGTCCGCTCATGCGGCCTGTGATACGCGCGAGCCTGCCCCGTGACTCCTTCGGCCAGAAGATCGCAGCCGGCTCCATGGCCGGCGGGCCCATGGATGTGGTCCTGGGAGCCTGTTTGATCCGCGCGACAGTCTTCAAGCTCACTGCGTCGTTCCGGGGCCGCGCAACGGAGCCTGGAATCCAGATACGCCGGAGTTTCCGGACAATGCGGACGGCGTCGCGCTTCGTTCTTACAACTCAGCGGTTCCGGGTTCCGGGTTCCGCAGCGCGGCCCCGGAATGACCAGGAGGGTGTCAATTCCGTTGGATTGCACCAAACACGGTTCTCACGCCGGCGCCAGCAGGTCCGGCCTGTACAGACCCACCGCCTCCGCCGGCACCGCCCCGCCCTCGATCTGCCCCGCCGCCGCCATCTCGTCGATCATCCAGCCGAGGGCGCGAGGATCGGGGGTGAGTTCCGGCTCGCCGAGCACGAGATAGTCCGAGGCCTCGACCATCGGCCCGCCCGGCGCGAGGCGCAACGCCCCGGCCAGGCCCCGCACGATCAGCGCCGGATCGATCCCGAGATGGCGCGGGGCGCCGAGCAGGCCGGCCAAAGCCTCGCGGTTGTCCGGATCGCCGCACCAGCGGGCGCTGCGCTTCAGGGCGCGCAGGAGCGGGGCGGCACGGTCCTCCATCTCGGCGGGAAGCGCCAGGACCTTCTCCGGGCAGCCCGGCGCGATCGCGCTGCCCAGGGCCGCGATGCGGCCGACCCCGGCCTCGACGGCGACGCTGCTCCAGGGGGCGCCGACGCAGAAGCCGTCGATCGCGCCGCCTTGCAACGCCGCGACGGTGCGGGGCGGCGGGACCACGACGAGGCGGACCGAAGCGAGCGAGCTGCCGCCGAGCGCCAGCAGGCGCCGCCACTGATAGGTGTGGCTGGAATAGGGATGGACGGTGCCGAGCGTCAGCGGGCGCCCCTCGGCGGCGCGGGCCTCGGCCACCCGGGCGAGCGAGCGCGCCACATCCGCCACGGCGTCGGATTCGGCATCGAGTGCCTGCCAGAGCGGCAGCGACAGGGTCACGGCGTTGCCGTTGCGGGCGAGCGCCGCCGGCGCGATCAGGCGCGCCTGCGGCCCGCTCAAGCCTAAATGGCAGGCGAGCGCCAGCGGCGCCAGCATGTGGGCGCCGTCGAGGAGGCCGAGCGCCAGGCGGTCGCGTAAGGTCGCCCAGGAGGGTTCCGCCACCAGGTCGACGGCGAGCCCCTCCTCGTCGGTGAAGCCGCGCTCCACCGCGGCGATCAGCACCGCGGCGTCGGTGAGCGGAACGTAGCCGAGCTGCAGCCTCATCCGAGCAGGTCCGCGGCGGTGACGATCGCGCGGGCGATGTCGACGATCTTGCGCTTCTCGTTCATGGCCTTGCGCCGGAGCTGCTTGTAGGCCTCGTCCTCGGTCAGCCCCTTGGCGCTCATCAGGATGCCCTTGGCGCGCTCGATCAGCTTGCGGTCGGCCAGCTCGCCCTTCGCCTCGCTGAGCTCCCGCTGCAGCCGCGCGAAGGCGTTGAAGCGCAGGATCGCGATCTCGATGATGGGCTTGATCCGCTCGGCCCGCAGACCGTCGACGATATAGGCCGAGATGCCGGCATCGACCGCCGCCTGCATCATCGGCGTGTCGGTGCGGTCGACGAACATCGCCACCGGCCGCTCGACCAGGCGCGAGACCCCGAACATCTGCTCCAATACGTCGCGGCTCGGGCTCTCGAGGTGGATCACCACCACGTCCGGCGAGACGGCGGAGAGCCGGTCGAGGAGGTCGGCGGTGTCGGGGATGACCACGACCCGGGCGCCCTCGACGGCGCGCAGGCCCTCTTCCAGGATCGCGGCCCGGGCGCGGCTCGGGTCGACGACGGCGATGGTGAGGCTCTCGCCCGGCGAGGCGGCGGAGGAGGCCGGAGACGGTGTTGCGCGGTCGGGCATGGCGGCGTCGGATCACGCAAATGTTGGGCCTTCGCGGGCGGCGGTGCCGCCCGGCCCGGTTGCCCTTACCCCAGGGAGAGCGCAGGCGGGAGGGCCCGATTGTGGGGAGTATCGGCGCCACGCCCCCGCCCGGCATTCCGCCCCTCGACACGAAACCGCAAAGAAACGGCCCCGCTTCGGCCCGAAAGCCGCGCTTCACTCCGGCATCGATCGGCGGGGAGGTTCGGATGCGGCAGAACGGGCGGATGCGCAAGCCGGCGGAGGCGAGCGCGATCGGAAGCCTGCCCGGCGCATCGCGGGGCTACCTGCCGCTCCTGCCCACCGCCTGCATCGCGATCTGCCTCGCGGCCGGCTCGCTGTACTGGCGCGAGGCGCCGCCGCGGGCGCCCGAGGGCCACGTCGCCGCGATGCAGCCGCTGCCGCCGGGAAGCGACCTCTTCCGCATCGGCACGGAGGGGGACGGACGCGCGCGCGCGCCCTACCCGCTCGAGTTCGAGCAGCAATTCCCGCTGATCGCCGGCCTGCCGGCCGAGGTCGCCGCGCCGGTGCTGCCGACCCCCGAGACCAAGCCCGACGGCAAGGCCCCGCGCCGCACGGCCGCGCATCGCTCCAAGGTGATGCCGGCGCTGGCGGTGCCGGCGCTCGCAGACTTGCGCCCGCCGCCCCGGCCCGACGACCTCAAGCCCCGCAAGGCCAATGCGGCAAATCCGGAGCCGGCGACCCGCACGGCGAGCAGCGGGGCGGAGCCGGAGCGCTCGGCGCCTTGGCTGCCCTTCGCGCCGACCGGCCGGATGGTGACGCAGACCATGGTGGCGCTCGGCGACGGCGTGACCAACGCGGGCGCCGCGATGATCGACCTCATCGACAGCCGACGCTGAGCCCGGATCGGCGAGGGCTCCGGTCGAGCAAGGCCGGGTTGGCCGAAGGGAAGGCCGCTCTAGCTAACGGCGTCACGGCTTTCGTTCGGGACGCATCATGGCGTTGCTCATCGAGGATTACGCGCTCGTCGGCGACGGGCGTAGCGCGGCGCTGATCGGGCGCGACGGCAGCGTGGACTGGCTGTGCTGGCCGCGCTTCGACGCGTCGGCCTGTTTCGCGGCCCTGCTCGGCACCCGCGCGGATCACGGCCACTGGCGCATCGCGCCCGCCGCCGAGGCGACGACCACCCGTTGCTACCGCGAGAACACGCTGGTGCTCGAGACCACCCACGAGACCGCCGAGGGCGCGGTGCGGGTGGTCGACTTCATGCCGGTCGAGGACGGCACGCATCTCGTGCGCCTCGTCGAGGGCGTGCGCGGCCGGGTGGCGATGCGCATGGACCTGGTGGTGCGCTTCGATTACGGCTCCGCCGTCCCCTGGGTGTCGCGCAGCGAGAACGACGACCTGCGGGCCATCGCTGGGCCGAACAAGCTGGTGCTGCGCACCCGTGCCCCCCTCAAGGGCGTCGGCCAGACCACGGTGTCGGACTTCACCGTCGAGGCCGGGCAGAGCGTGGCCTTCGTGCTGAGCTACGGCCTCTCGCACGAGGAGGATCCGCCGCCGATCGAGCCGCGCCGGATGCTCGCCGGCACCACCGCCTGGTGGCGCTCCTGGTGCCAGCGCTGCCGCGGCGGCACGCCCTGGGACGCGGTGCTGACCCGCTCGCTCCTGACGCTCAAGGCGCTGATCTACCGGCCGACCGGCGGCATCGTGGCCGCCCCCACCACCTCGCTCCCCGAGCAGATCGGCGGCGTGCGCAACTGGGATTACCGGTTCTGCTGGCTGCGCGATTCCACCTTCACGCTGCTGGCCCTGATGGATGCGGGCTATATCGACGAGGCCCGGGCCTGGCGCGACTGGCTCACCCGCGCGGTGGCCGGCAGCCCGGCCCAGGCCCACATCCTCTACGGCATCGCCGGCGAGCGCCTGCTGCCCGAGATCGAGCTCGACTGGCTGCCCGGCTACGAGGGGTCGCGGCCGGTGCGGGTCGGCAACGCGGCGGCCCAGCAATTCCAGCTCGACGTCTACGGCGAGTTGTTCGACGCCCTGTTCCAGGCCCATCAGCGCGGCATGCTGGCCGATGAATCCGGCGTCCGGGTCGGCCGTGCGCTCCTCGATCACCTGGAGCGGGTCTGGCGCGAGCCCGACGAGGGCATCTGGGAGGTGCGCGGCGGGCGCAAGCACTTCGTCCACTCGAAGGTGATGGCCTGGGTCGCCTTCGACCGGGCGATCCGGTTCTACGAGGACCAGGTCTCCCAGGCCCGCCCCGACGACGAGCCGACGGCGGGCGATTCCGAGGCGGTCGCGCGCTGGCGCGGCGTGCGCGACGAGATCCACCGCGAGGTCTGCGAGAAGGGCTTCGACCGGGACCTCAACAGCTTCGTGCAGTATTACGGCGCGAAGGATCTCGACGCGAGCCTGTTGCTCATCGCCCATATGGGCTTCCTGCCCCAGGACGACCCGCGCGTCGTCGGCACCGTCGAGGCGATCGGCCGCGACCTGATGCACGAGGGCTTCATCCTGCGCTACGACACCAGCGGCCAGACCACCGACGGCGGTTCTACCGACGGCTTGCCCGCCGGCGAGGGCGCGTTCCTGCCGTGCAGCTTCTGGTACGCCGACAACCTGATCGGGCTCGGCCGCTGCGACGAGGCTCGCGCCCTGATCGAGCGCCTGCTCGCGCTCTGCAACGATGTCGGGCTGCTCGCCGAGGAGTACGACCCGGTGCGCAAGCGCCAGGTCGGCAATTTTCCGCAGGCGTTCAGCCATGTCGCGCTCGTCAACACGCTTCTGAACTTCAGTCGGGCGACCGGACCCGCTAAGGAGCGCGGCGGAGACCCGGACGCGGCGGGCCATCCGGGCGAGCGGCCCGTGATGCACCCGCAGGCGGCCGAAAGCCCTGCGACGTAGAACCATCGCGGAGCACCGCCCCTTTTCTCGACCGACGAGGCCCTGACATGAGCGCAGCCGACACCAAGCCGAAGGCCGGCACCAGCGAGATCGACCAGCGCAGCATCGACACGATCCGCACGCTGACGATCGATGCCGTGCAGAAGGCCAATTCGGGCCATGCCGGCGCGCCGATGGGCCTGGCTCCCGTCGCCTTCACCCTGTGGAACCACTATCTCCGCTACGACCCGGCGAACCCGCACTGGCCGAACCGCGACCGCTTCGTGCTCTCGGTCGGCCACGCATCGATGCTGCTCTACAGCCTCCTCCACCTCGCCGAGGTGGCGGAGAAGGACGGGGCCAACGCCCCGGCGGTGAGCCTGGAGGACCTCAAGAAGTTCCGCCAGCTCGACAGCCGCACCCCGGGCCATCCGGAATACCACTTCACCACCGGCGTCGAGGTCACCACCGGGCCGCTCGGCCAGGGCGTGGCGAACTCGGTCGGCATGGCGATGGGCGGCCGCTTCCTCGGCGAGCGCCTGGCCTACGGCGACCGGCCGCTCTTCGACTACAACGTCTATGCGATGTGCAGCGACGGCGACCTGATGGAGGGCGTCTCGGCCGAGGCCGCCTCGATCGCCGGGCACCTGCGCCTGTCGAACCTGTGCTGGATCTACGACAACAACACCATCACCATCGAGGGCCATACCGACCTCGCCTTCAGCGAGGAGGTCGCCGCCCGCTTCCTGGCCTATGGCTGGCAGGTGCTGCGCGTCGCCGACGCCAACGACACCGTGGCGGTGTCGCACGCCCTTGAGACCTTCCTGCAATCGGGCGACCGCCCGACGCTCATCATCGTCAACTCGGTGATCGGCTACGGCGCGCCGACGAAGCAGGGCACCCCGAAGGCGCACTCGGACGCGCTCGGCCCCGACGAGGTCAAGGGCGCCAAGCGCGCCTATGGCTGGCCGGAGGATGCGCAGTTCCTCGTGCCGGACGGCGTCTACGACAACTTCCGCCAAGGCATCGGCGCCCGCGGCAAGGCCCTGCGCGAGGAGTGGCTGGCGCTGGTCGAGGAGGTAAAGGCCGGGGATGCGGGCCTCGCCAAGGACCTCGCCACCTATCTCGCCGGCGGCCTGCCGGAGGATTGGGATGCCGACATCCCGGTCTTCCCCGCCGACGCCAAGGGGCTGGCCACCCGCGAATCGTCGGGCAAGGTGCTCAACGCCATCGCCAACCGGGTGCCGTGGCTGCTCGGCGGCTCTGCCGACCTCGCGCCCTCGAACAAGACCAAGCTCGAGAGCCCGGAGGCCGGCACCCTCGGGCCGTTCACGCCCGGCGGCCGCAACATCCATTTCGGCGTGCGCGAGCACGCGATGGGCTCGATCGTCAACGGCCTCGGGCTCGTGGGCCTGCGCGCCTACGGGGCGACCTTCCTGGTCTTCTCCGACTACATGCGCCCGCCGATCCGGCTCGCCGCCCTGATGGAGCTGCCGGTCTTCCACGTCTTCACCCACGATTCGATCGGGGTGGGCGAGGACGGGCCGACCCACCAGCCGGTCGAGCACCTGCTGGCGCTCCGCGCGATCCCCGGCCTCGTCACCTTCCGGCCGGCCGACGCCAACGAGGTGGCGGAGGCCTATCGCGTCATCATGCAGCTCAAGCACCAGCCGGCGGTGCTGGCGCTGAGCCGCCAGCCGCTGCCGACCGTCGACCGCGACAAGTACGCCCCGGCCTCGGGCACTGCCAAGGGCGCCTACGTGCTCGCCGGGGCCGACGAGGCGAAGCCCGACGTGATCCTGATCGGCACCGGCTCCGAGGTGCAGCTCTGCCTCGGTGCCTACGAGACCCTCAAGGCCGAGGGCGTGAAGGCCCGGGTGGTGTCGATGCCGTCCTGGGACCTGTTCGAGCAGCAGGACGAGGCCTACCGCAACAGCGTGCTGCCGCCCGAGGTGACGGCCCGCGTCGCGGTCGAGCAGGGCTCGGTGATCGGCTGGGACCGCTACACCGGCAGCGCCGGCACGATCCTGGGCATGCACACCTTCGGCTCCTCGGCGCCGATCAAGGATCTGCAGACCAAGTTTGGCTTCACGCCGGAGAAGGTGCTGGAGGCGGCGCGCGCCCAGCTGAAGAAGAAGGGCTGAGACACTTGTGAAGCCCGCCGGCGGTGTCCGGCGGGCTTCACACCATTCATGGTCATCCCGGAGCCGCGACGGAGCCCCGGATCCATAGCCGCCGACGATGCCGGATGAAGCGGGAGGCACCTCTCCTTCGATCGGGGCTTTGGGCCGAAAATCCAGTCAGCTCGATCGTGCGAAAGACCACTGAGGGTGGGGAGTGGACCCTACCCATCTGCCCAAGAGCGGACGTTTCGCGTCCGACCCAAGTCGGACGCTCGGGCCGCACTCGGCGCTGCTCGAAAGCGGCTACTCAGACGCCAAAGGTCACTAGTCCGCGCTCATCGATCACCCATGCTGGGTTCCAAGCTATCTCCCAGGCATGGCCATCAGGATCGCTCAGATATCCGCGGAACCCACTATGTGGCGGCTCATCAGCTTCTCGCAGCAGCTTTCCACCCGCCGCAATGAGCCGTTGAATAGTGGGCTCAACTTCGCTTTGGTTCTCGACGTTATGAGCAAGGGCGAAGGCGCTCGGGGTTGGTCCGCTCACCCGCCGCATGTCGCCATCCAGCCCGGGATTTAGCCACGTTCCGAGCACGAACCCGTTCATCTGGTAAAAGATGATCTCCTCGTTCTCGAAGATCGGCGCCCAACCGAAACCTCCGACATAGAAATCGCGGGATCGGTTGAGTGACGACACGCCGAGCGTGATCACCGAAATCTGCTGCTGCATAGCCAAGCCCTCTCGTTTGCTTGAGCAATAGCGCTCAGAGCATTTAAGGTCTTGGGCCGTCGACAGGGCGACGGAAGGACCCGCTTGCGCGGGGGCCGGGCCAACCGCACCGACCTAACCTGTTTCAGACGAGGCATCGTGCTTGATGCAGCGTCGCCCTGCAACTGCTGAACGTCGGCTCGCACATAGAGTGAGCCGAAAGCCGACAGGCAGGAAACCACCCAACGCAGTCGTTGACCCCTGCCGCGTCAACGGCCTGGAAGCGGACCTTCCCGGGGGCCGCAACGGGTCGAAAGCAGCCCCCCGCACAGCCAAGCTGTTTCGGTTTCGATCCTCCGGTAACGCCGGCTCACGCCGCCTTCACCGCCGCCAGGAACCCGCCGACCTCGCGGGTCAGGCCGTCGGAGTGGCGCGCGAGGACGAGCGCGGCGTCGAGGACCTGGCCAGCGGTCTCGCCGGTTTCGCCGGCCTCCCGGCGCAGCGCGCCCAGGGTCTCGGTGACGTGGCCGGTCCCTTCGGCCGCCTCGCCGACGCTGCGGGCGATCTCCCGGGTGGCCGCGCCCTGCTCCTCCATCGCGACGGCGACGGACGCCGCGGAGGCCGACATCTCGCCGATCACCCGGCCGATGCGCTGGATGTCGGCGACGGCCGCCCGGGTCGCGGCCTGGATCGCCTCGATGGTGGCGTTGAGCGCCAGGAGGTTCGTCTGGCCGGCGATGCCGGCGATGACCGCGACCACCCGGTCGATGCGCTCGGCGGCCTGCGCCAGCGCACCCACCGTGGCGTCGGTGCGGCGGGCATCCTCCACCGCCTGCCCGGCCATGCGCGAGGTCCGGGCGACCTGCTGCACGATCTCCTGGATCGCGGCCGTCATCTGCCCGCTCGCCGCCGCGACGGCCTGGACGTGGCCGGAGGTCCGCTGCGCCACGCCGGCCGCCGCGTCGGTGCGCCCGGCCCCGGCCTCGGCTCCCGCCGCCATCGCCCGGGCGGCGGCCTCCATGGTGTCGGCGGCCCCGGCGAGGTCGCGGGAGAGGTCCCCGACCTTGGCCTCGAAATCCTGCGCGAGGCCGTCGACCAGGGCGGCGCGCCGGGCGGCCGCCGCGTTGCGCTCGCTCTCCCGCTCGGTCAGGCGCCGCATCTCGCCGGCGGAATCCTTGAAGACCTGAAGCGCCCGGGCGAGCGCGCCGATCTCGTCCCGCCGCCCCGTGCCCTCCACCGCGACCGCGAGGTCGCCCGCCGCCAGCGCGTTCATCGCCCGCGCCATCCGGGCGAGCGGCCGGGCGATGCCCAGGACCGCGATGGCCGCGAGGGCCGAGAAGGCGAGGACGAGGCCGAGCCCGGCCAGCAGCGTCAGGCGCGTCTTGGTCGCGGCGGCGGCAGCCTCCGCCGCGTCCCGGGCCGCCGCCAGCGCGGCGAGCGTGCGCTGCACCCGCGCATCGATGGCGGCGGTCGCCTTGGCGCGCCGCCCGGCATCCTCCTGGGTCGAGAGCGCGAAGGCGACGTCGGTCATGCCCTGCTGGGCGTTCGCCACCACCTTGGCCGAGAAGGCGAGGTAGTCGGCGATGCCGGCGCGGGCCGCCTCGTCCTGCCGGCGCTCGTCGTCCCCCTCGGCGAGGGCGACGAGCCGCTCGGCCTCCGCGCCGGCCAGCGCCTCCGCCGCCCCGTGCTGCTTGGCGAGGGCCTGGCGCACCGCGTCGTCGCCCTCGATGATGACGCTCTTCTGGGCGATCGCCGCTTCCTCGACGGCATTCGCCACCCGCAGGGCCGCCACCGCCCGGCTGGTGCGGATGTCGACGATCTCGCGCGTGGTCCGCCCCATGGCGTCGAGCCCGTCCCGGGCGAGCCCGACCAGCCCGAGGGCCACGATGAGGACCAGCCCCGCCGGCAGGGCCAGCTTGGCGATGAGCTTGAGATCGTTGAAGGCGCGCATGGGCGATCTCCGGCATGGGGAGGCCCGGGCCCGCACGGCCGCACCGTCCCATCGGACAATGATGACGCCAGGTAGTCGTTGCCACGTTAAGAAAATGTTACAATATCACATCGCCTCGATGCGGATCACGACGATCGATTACAGACCGATGCTTTGCCTGTTTGTCGGACCACACGGCACATGCACGATAATTCTACTTTGATAGAGAACGCGCCAGCGGCGGATTGCAGGGTCGATGGATGGGTCGCCGGCCGGTCGGGGCACCGTTGCAGCCGACCGGAAGCGGCGCGACCGTTCGCGAAACGGAATCGACGTGAACCTTTTCCTCGTCCCGGGACGGCCTCGTGCCGGCGGAATGAAGCTGAACCCTGCGCGCGCTCCGGCACGCATGTCGAGCCGGTACGGTCACGCCCCCTGGTTCCAGCCGGCAAAGCTCTCTGAGGCCTGCGAAAGTCGGCCTGCCGCGTGGTCATTGGCGGTCGCCAAGGCGGATGGAACGCGGTAGATCTGTCCGCAACCAGTCAGAAACGGGGGTATTCAGGCGATGAGCGAATCCACCGACCGGTTCAAGCGCGCGCCCAAGCGCAAGGCCGCGCAGGCGCGCACCCTCACGGTGTCGCCGGAGGCCAAGGCGGCCTACGAGAAGCTGATCCGCGAGAAGGAGGAGCGCGAGGCCTACGCCCGCAACCTCCCCGCCGACCAGAGACCGCGCTGACCCGCGCGCCCTACTCGCTCTTGTCGAACGGGTTCTTCGAGGTCCGGAGCGACAGGCGGATCGGCACGCCCGGCAGCTCGAAGGCCTCGCGCAGGCTGTTGACGAGGTAGCGGGTGTAGGATTTCGGCAGCGCGTCGAGCTGGTTGCCGAACAAGGCGAAGTGCGGCGGGCGCGACTTCACCTGGGTGGCGTAGCGGATCTTGACCCGCCGGCCGGACACGGCCGGGGGCGGATTGGCCTGCGTCGCCTCGCTCAGCCACTGGTTGATCTTGGCGGTCGAGATCCGGCGGTTCCACACCTCGGCGGTGGAGGTGACCGCGTGCATCAGCCGGTCGATGCCCTCGCCGGCCAGCCCCGAGAGCGGCACCACCGGGGCACCGCGCACCTGCGGCAGCAGGCGGGTCGCCTTCTCCTTGAGGTCCTTCAGGAGGCCCGGCTGGTCGGCGACGAGGTCCCACTTGTTGAGACCCATCACGAGGGCGCGCCCCTCCGACTCGACGAGATCGACGATGGTCAGGTCCTGCTTCTCGAACGGGATCGTGGCGTCGAGGAGCACCACCACGACCTCGGCGAAGCGCACGGCGCGCAACCCGTCCGAGACCGCGAGCTTCTCCAGCTTGTCGTCGATCCGGGCGCGGCGGCGCATGCCGGCGGTGTCGTGCAGCTTGATCCGCCGGCCGCGCCACTCCCAGTCGAGCGAGATCGAATCGCGGGTGATGCCGGCCTCGGGGCCGACGAGCAGCCGGTCCTCGCCGAGCATCCGGTTGATCAGCGTCGACTTGCCGGCATTCGGGCGGCCGACGATCGCGACCTTAAGCGGCTTGCCCTCGCCCCCTTCCTCGTCATCGTCGTCGTCCTGCTCCGGCAGCACGGCTTCCAGCGCGTCGAGGAGGTCGCCCATGCCCTCGCCGTGCTCGGCCGAGAGCGGGACGGGATCACCGAGGCCGAGCGCGAAGGCCTCGTAGGCGCCGGCCATGCCGGCCCCGCCCTCGGCCTTGTTGGCGAGCAGGATGACGGGCTTGTCGGCCCGGCGGACCAGTTCGGCGAAGGGCTGGTCGGCCGGCAGCAGGCCGGCGCGGGCATCGATCACGAACAGGACCGCGTCGGCCTCGGCGATGGCGGCCTCGGTCTGGGCGCGCATCCGGCCGGCGAGCGAATCGGCCTCGGCCTCCTCGAGCCCCGCGGTGTCGAGGATGCGGAAGCGCAGGTGGCCGAGGCGCACCTCGCCCTCGCGCCGGTCGCGGGTCACGCCCGGCCGGTCGTCGACGAGGGCGAGCTTGCGGCCCACCAGACGGTTGAACAGCGTCGACTTGCCGACGTTGGGACGCCCGACGATCGCGACGATGGGCATCGACATGGAGGTCTTCCTAAAAAATAGCAGCGGGCGGGCACGCCGCGAGGCGCGCCGCCCTGTCGAGATGATGATGCGGGACGCAAACGCCCCGCGCTATGGGGTTTTTAGCGCGTCGCCGCGGGTGCAGGGGCCTCTTGGGCGGGGGCCTCTTGGGCAGGTGCCTCTTGGGCGGGAGCGGGCGCGTCGGTGACGACCGGCGGCGGGGGCGCCGCCGGGGCCGGGGCTGCCGCCGCGGTCACCTGCACGGGACCGCCGGCCACCAGGCCGACATAGATCTCGAGCCGCTGGCGCAGGCCCGCCGGGGTCTCGCGGTCGGCGGCGATCTGGTCGAACCAGCGGCCGGCCCCCTCGAAGTCGCCCTTCTTGAGCGCCACGAGGCCCAGCGTCTCGCGGGCGGTGTGGCGGAAGGCGTTCGCCGGCGCGGCGAGGCTCTGGAGCGTGTTGAGCGCGGTCGCATCGTCCTTGTCGACGAGGAGCAGCGCCCCGCGCAGGCGGGCGAGGTCGCGCAGGGACTGGCCGACGGAGGTGTCGTCGGCGATCGCCGCATAGGCCTTGGCGCCGGCCGCCGGATCGGCCTTGCCGGCCTCGGCCGCGGCGCGCAGGCGCGCCAGCAGGCGGTAACCGAACGGCGCCTCGGCGGCGACGCCCGCGAAGGCCTTCTCGGCATCCTCCGGCGTCCCGTCCTTGGCGCGGCGAAGCGCCTCCTCGAAGCGCTGGCTCGCGGCCTCCGCCTGCTGTCCTTGCGCGTGCTGCCAGTAGCGCCAGCCGCCGACGCCCAGCACCACCAGCACCGCGAGACCGATGAACACGCCGCTGTAGCGCGACCAGATCTGGGTCAGGCGGTCGCGCCGGTACTCGTCGTTGACCTCGCGGATGAACTCGTTCTCGCTCATGATCTTCTATGGCTCGCCGCCACCTGAGGAACCGGTGGGCTCTTCGCCGCGACCGTGCGACAGGGCCGGTCGCGTAGCACAGTCCCGGCGGGAAGTCAGGCCCGGTCGGGAATTGCTCAGGCCTGGCCCGGCCACACCGCGACGCCGATGAGCCAGGGGTGCAGCACCCGCGCAAAGACGAACCAGGCGGCAATGCCGATCACCACCGCGAGCGCGTCGTTGCGCCAGCCCGCCTGCGCGACGACGGGACCGCCATGCGGCTTCACCTCGTCGCGACGCTTGGCGCTGATCCGCGCCATCACCGCCCAGGCCAGGATCGTCCCGAACAGGATCATCGAGCCGAGATCGCCGTTGGCGAGAAGATGCGCGGTGGCCCAGATCTTCACGCCGAGCAGCATCGGGTGCTTCGCCTTCGTCTTGATCCGCCCCGGCAGGTAGGCGGCGACGAAGCTGATGAAGGCGAAGAGCACCAGCAGCAGGGCGAGGTGCCGGGTCCAGACCGGGGGCGACCACACCTCGATCATGCCGTGCGCCCGGTACTGGCCGTAGCCGTAGCCCAGCAGCACGAGGCCGGCGAGCGCCAGGACCGAGTAGCCGATCTTGTAGGGGCCCTCCCCCACCCGGGCGATCAGGGCGGCGCGGGGGCTGCGCGCCATCGTGAAGGCGTGGGTGCCGAGGAACAGCACGAGGCCGGCGATCAGGAGGAGCATCGGGGGAAAACCCTCACGAGAACGGCCGGACTCGGCGAAGACCGAAAGCAAGCCTCAAGCACTCTTGGGCAGGCTCGAAAGCGAAGTCCAGGGTCGCCGCATGCTCCTCCGCCTCCTCCTCGCGTGTCTCTGCGTCGCGGCCACGCTGGGGCCGGCCGCCGCCGAGCCTCCCCTCTCGGCCCTGACCCTGGTCGGTCCGCCCCGCCTCGTCTTCACGCCCAAGCGCGATGCCTGCGACGGGCACGACGTGCCGGACGCCCCCGCCCGGGCGTTCCGCGAGGCCGAGGGCGGGATCGTGCTGTTCGGGATGCATTATCGCAATCGCGCCTTGCGCGGCCGCGACTTCGACTCCTTGAAGCTCGATTGCACGGTGGTGCTCGATTCCGCCTTCAAGCCCGAGCCCGAGGCCTTCGACGACCGCAGCTGGATCACCGCCACCTGGACCGAGGACGGCAGGCGGGTCGAGGCGCTGCTGCACGAGGAATACCACGCCGACGAGCACAAACGCTGCCGCACCACGGGGACCTTGGCCTGCTGGTACAACGCGGTGCTCGCCGCCCGCTCGAGCGATGGCGGGCACAGCTTCAGCCGCACCACGCCGCCGACGGTGGTGGCGGCGGCCCCCTTCCGCCAGGAGGTCGAGCAGGGCCGCCACCGCGGCTTCTTCAACCCGTCGAACATCTTTTCCGACGGCCGCCTCCGCTACTTCTATGCGTCCACCACCGGCTGGACCGGCCAGCCCTTCGGCGTCTGCCTGTTCCGCAGCGACGACGTGACCGATCCCGCCCGCTGGCGTGCCTTCGACGGCAAGGCGTTCACCGCCCGCTTCCCCAACCCCTACCTGAAGGGCGCGACGGCGACCGGTCCCTGCGTCCCGGTGGCACCGTTCCCGGCCCCGGTCGGCTCGGTGAGCCGCCACCGCGGCACCGGCGCCTGGATCGCCGTGTTCCAGGCCGCCGCCGGCGGCGTCTTCCCCCGCTCCGGGATCTACTGGAGCACGTCGCGCGATCTCCTCGCCTGGGACGCGCCGCGCCTGCTGATCGCCGGATCCACCCTCTACGACGATCCGTGCACGTCCGGCGGCGAGCTCGTCAGCTACCCCTCGCTGATCGATCCCGCCGCCCCCGGCCGCAACTTCGACACGGTGGGTGACACGGCGACGCTGTTCTACGTCACGCTCAAGACCAAGGGCTGCGAGGTCACCTCGGAGCGCGACCTCGTGCGGCGGCCGGTCTCGATCAAGGTCTGGCCTTGAGCGGATACGGACAAGAGACGAGACAGATAAATAAAGACACAGTCAAAACGTCGACAAGCTCTGACAATATATGGGCAAGTCGAACAGACTACGAGACCACTGGCCCTCCGCCTCACGCTGCGTCATGATGCCGGCGGGGAAGCGCTCGGAGGAACGGCGATGCGGTGGCGGATCCTGGCATGCGTGGCGGCCGTCTCGATCGCGGGCGTCGGCCCGTCCCGGGCGATGAGCCTCTCGGAGAGCGGCGATCAGGCCACCCTCGCCGGTGCGATCGTGCCCGGCGACGGCGAGGCCTTCGCCCGCTTCCTCGCCGGGCCGCACGCCCGTCCGCTGCGGGTCGTCTACCTCAACAGCGGCGGCGGCAAGGTGCTGGAGGGCATCGCCATCGGCCGGGCGATCCGCCGCGCCGGCCTCGTCACGGCGGTGGATGCGCAGGCGGCGCGGTGCGACAGCGCCTGCACGCTGATCTTCGCCGGGGGCGTGCGGCGCCACTACATCCACGGCGAGGACGTGTACGAGGGGATGTCGGGCCGCTCCGGCCTCGGCTTCCACACGGCGCACCGTCCGGGCAACCGGATCGAGGCGAACACGCTCAACCAGCGCGGCACCGACAACATGCGCCGGTTCTACGGCGAGATGGGCCAGCCCGGCGCCGCGACGCTGGTCGACAAGGCCGCGTTCGACAGCCTCTACCGCCCGTCGGGCAGCACCGCCCTGACCCTCGGGATCGCCACGAGCCTGCAGGCGCCGTGATCGGCTTCTTCGACGGGATCGTCAGGAGAGCGTGGCGAGCCTCGGGCCGATGACGGGCGCGACGGCTCACCCCCGCCAGGTGAGCAGGTAGGCGCCAACCACCACCAGCCCGACCCCGAGCCAGTTCACCCCCGACAGCCGCTCGCCGAGCAGCGTCGCGCCCAACACGGCCACCAGCACGATCGACAGCTTGTTGAGGGTCGCGACCTGCGCCGCCCCGCCGACCTTGAGGGCGCGGAAGTAGCAGGCCCAGGAGCCGGCGGTGGCGAGCCCCGACAGGCCGAGCAGGCCGAGGTTGCGCCCGGTGAGCGCCCGCAGGGCCTGCCACTGGCCGGTGGCGAGGCAGAGTGTCCCGAGCGCCAGCAGGATCACCACCGAGCGCAGGAAGGCGGCGGCGTCCGATTCCGCCCCGGCGCTGCCGGCCCGGGCCAGCACGGCCGTGATGGCGGTGAACACGGCCGAGACCAGCGCCCAGATCTGCCAGGACATCCCGCGACCCCTCTTTCCCGCTTTTGCCCATCTCGGGCGGCATCATGAATGGCCGGCATGCGCGGATGCCGACAATGCGTTTCACTGGCGCACCGCCCTGCTCCAGCTTGCCGCGCCAAGGCCCGACGGAGCCCGACGGCCCGAGGCCGGCACGCATGGGGGAACGCATCATGGACCAGACGCGGCGGCTGTTTCTGGGGAGCGCGGCGCTCGGCGCCGGCATGGTGGCGACGGGCGCGAAGGCCCTCGAGCACGACCACGGCAACCCGGGCGACGGCGGCTACGGCCGGCAGTCGGTGTCGCTGCCGCCGGGCGCCAAGGTCGCCTACCACGATCCGCAGGATGTCGGGGCGATGCCCGAGTTCCGCTTCTCGCTCGACGGCAACCGCCCGAAGGTGACCTCCGGCGGCTGGGCCAAGGAAGCGACCGTCCACCAGTTCCCCATCAGCAAGGGGATCGCGGGCGTGCACATGTTCCTCGAGCCCGGCGCCTCGCGCGAATTGCACTGGCACGCCATCGCGGCCGAATGGGCCTACGTCATCGACGGCCGCTGCCAGACCGTGGTGCTCGATCCGAGCGGCGCCAGCGAGATCAACAACTACGAGCCCGGCGACCTCTGGTACTTCCCGAAGGGCCACGGCCACTCGATCCAGACCATCGGCGACAAGCCCTGCCACTTCATCCTGTCCTTCGACAACGGCGCCTTCTCGGAGCACGGCACCTTCTCGATCACCGACTGGATCGACGTGACCCCGAAGGACATGCTGGCCCTCGATTTCGGTCTGCCGGCGAACGCCTTCGACGCCTTCCCGAAGGGCGAGGCCTATATCCAGGCCGGCCCGGTGGTCCCGGTGTCGGACGCCCTCGACGCGCCCTGGCCGAAGGAATCGACCCACAAGTTCCGCCTGCTCAAGGACCCGCGGGCGGTCCGCGAGTTCGAGGGCGGCACCTTCCGCCTCGCCACGGTCGACGAGTGGCCGATCCAGAAGACGATGTCGGGCGGCGTGATGACGATCCGGCCGGGGCAGATGCGCAAGCTGCACTGGAACGTCAACGCCAACGAGTGGCACTATTACCTGAAGGGCAAGGGCCAGGTGGCCCTGTTCGGCTCGGGCGGGCGCGGCAAGGTGGCCGAGTTCAAGCCCGGCGACGTCGCCTACATCCCGATGGGCTTCGGCCACGCGATCAAGAACACCGGCGACGAGGACCTGGAGATCGTCCAGACCTGGGACAACGGCAAGTTCGAGGAGATCGACCTCGACACCTGGATCAAGTCGAGCCCGCGCTACCTCCTGTCGAACAACTTTTCGGGGGTGCCGGGCGAGACGCTGACGAAGATGAAGCAGGGGTAAGGCGGAGCCCATCGCGACGCGCGCGAAATCTCCCCCTCTGCGCAAGGCCGTCCGGGGAAAGACATGGCGCGGGTTACTCTCCTCTCCCCGCGGGCGGGGAGAGGGCCGTGTCCCCGTCCAGGGGACGCGGCAAGCGGAGGCGAAAGCCGAAGCGAGGGTGAGGGGGTGTTTCAGGATGTGCCTCCTCCGGCATCACCCCTCACCCTCGCCCTGTGGGCTCGCTGCGCTTCCTGAACGGAAGCACAGCCTTCTCCCCGCCCGCGGGGAGAGGGGAAACCCGCGACCCTCGTTTCCCCGGACAGCCCGCCGCAGAGGGGGGGAGGGTTCGCGATGCACAGCCTCCCCCCACCGCCTATCCCCCGCCGCGCCGCTCCGCTACAACCCGCGCCCGTGAACTGGGACGCGTTCGACTTCAAGCTCCTCATCGTGTTCGACGCGATCATGCGCGAGCGCCACGTGACGCGCGCGGGCGAGCGGCTGGGCCTGAGCCAGTCGGCGGTGAGCCACGCGCTGCAGCGGCTGCGCCGGGCGCTCGGCGACGAATTGTTCGTGCGCGGGCCCGAGGGCATGAGCCCGACGCCCCGGGCCCTCGACCTGGCCGAGCCGGTGCGCCGGGCGCTGGCCGAGATCGAGGGCGCCCTGCACCAGGACCGGTTCGACCCGGCCACCTCGACCGCGCGGTTTCGCCTGGTGCTCAACAATACCGCCGCCGTGGTGCTGGCCGCGCCGATCGCCGAATGGATCGGAAGCCGGGCCCCTCGTTTGAGCCTGCACATGAGCCCGAGCGGCACCGTGCGGGTCGACGACCTCTTGGATCGCGGCGATGTGGATCTTGCGATCGTCGGGACCGGGCGGGTCGAGGGCGAGCGCTTCGGCACCGCCACGCTGATCCGGGACGGGTTCGCGGTCGTCGCCCGGCGCGGGCATCCAGGCCTCGCCGCGCCCCTCACCTACGAGCGCCTCGCCGACCTGTCGCACCTCGTCGTCTCCTCCACCGGCGACGATGTCGGCTTCCTCGACGGCATCCTGGCGAGACGGGGCCTGCCGCCGCGCCGGGTCGCGATGGCGGCCCCGTTCCTGTCGGCGGCGCCGATCCTCGCCCGCTCCGACCTGGTGGCGGTGATGGCGGAGCGGATCGCCCGTACCCTGGCGACGGTACATCCGGTCGCCTGCGAGCCGCTGCCGGTGGATCCGGACCTGCCGGTCACCCGCTCGGCCCTGGTCTGGGCCCGGCGGGTCGAGCGCCATCCCGACCATGCTTGGCTGCGCCGGCAGATCGCCGATTGCGCCCGCAGCCTCGGGGACGGCCCGGTTCCCGGTCCCTAGTCGTCGAATGGATCGCCGGTAACCGAAAATTATCGCGGTCGCTCGCATCAGTTGTAGACCTGAATAGGTGCAACCGAGCCATGGATCAGACCGTCGTCTCCGCCGCGCAAGCCCGGCGCTTCGCCACCTTCGGCCTGACGGACGACGATCTCGTCCGCCTGCGCGGCCTCGAAGGCTTCGCGCGGGAGCGCCTGCCGGGGCTGCTGGCCGACTGGAACGCCCGCTTCGCGGACTGGCCGGAGATCCAGGAGACCTTGCGCGATCCGGAGGTGCACGCGGCCCGGGTCGCCCATTGGGTGCGGGTGGTGAGCGGCGATTTCGGCCCGGACTTCACCGCCTCGGCCGAGCGCCTGGCCTCGGTCTTCTACGCCCGGCGGGTGCCGGCCTACGCGGTCGCGATCTGCCACGCCACGGTGACGGCGGGGCTCGCCGAGGCGCTCGGCCTCGCCGGGCCGCGGCGCCTGCTCGGAGGCAAGGCCGAGGCGGCGCTCCAGGGTGCGCTCACCCGGGCGGCCTGGCTCGACCTCGAAGTGCTGCTCGAGACCTATGCGCAAGCCGAGCAGGCGACCCGGCGCCGCACCACCGCCGCCCTGGCCCAGGCCTTCGAGGAGCGCGTGCTCGCGGCGATCGGCGCGGTCGCCGACCGGGCCCGGGCCCTCGACGGTACCGTCGGGGCGCTGTCGCGCAACGCCTCGCGCTCGTCGCAGGCGGCGACCTCCGTCGCGGCGGCGGTGACCCAGGCCTCGGCCGGGACCGAGCAGGTGGCGCGCTCCGCCGAGCAGCTGCGCGCGGCGATCGCGGAGATCGCCGGCGAGGTCGGCCGCTCCCACAATGTGGCGGCGGATGCGGTGGCGCAATCCGACGCGGTGGCGGCGCAGGTCGCGTCGCTCGCCGGGGCGGTGGCGCAGATCGGCGAGGTGGTGACGCTGATCACCGGCATCGCCGACCAGACCAACCTGCTGGCGCTCAACGCCACCATCGAGGCGTCCCGCGCCGGTGCGGCCGGCCGCGGCTTCGCGGTGGTCGCCGCGGAGGTGAAGGCCCTGGCCCAGCAGACCGCCCGCGCCACCGGGACGATCACCGGGCAGATCGACACCGTGCGGGCGGCGGCGGACGGCTCGGTCGAGGCCATCGCCCGCATCCGCCGGACGATCGGCCAGGTCAGCGAAAGCAGCGCGATGATCAGCGCCGCGGTCGAGGAGCAGAGCGCCGCCACCGCCGAGATCGCCCGCAGCACCCGCGACGTCAGCGTCGGCACCGACGAGGTCGCCCGCCTGATCGACCGCGTGCGCGAGGATGCCGGCGGCACCGCCGAGGCCGCCGCCCAGGTCACCGACACCACCCGCGACCTCGGCCGGCAGGCGGAGGCGATGAGCGCGGCAATCGGGGCGTTCCTGGGCGAAATCCGGGCGGCGTGAGGAGGAGCCCCGGCACCGGTCGGTCGTCCCGGGGACCGAGGGGAGAAAACCAAAGGCCCCGCCGCGCGATCCGCGGCGGGGCCTTTGTTCGTCGAAGGACCGGCGGAACCCGAGACGATCCCGCCGGGATGGTGTGCGTCAGGCCGCCTGGATGTCGCGCAGGAAGCCGTCGACCTCCTGCTTGACGGTGAGCGACTGGGTGGCGAGCTCGGCCGCCGCCATCAGCACCTGGGAGGCGGCGCTGCCGGTCTCACCGGCCGAGCCGAGGACGCCGGCCATCGCGGCGGTGACGTCCTGTGTGCCCCGGGCGGCCTGCGAGGCGTTGCGCGAGATCTCGGTCGTCGCGGCGGTCTGCTCCGTCACCGTCGCGGCGATCATGCCGCTGATCTCGTTGATGGTCGCGATGGTCTGGCCGATCTGCCCGATGGCGCCGGCCGCCTGGCCGGTGGCGGCCTGGATCGCCGTGATCTGACCGCCGATCTCCACGGTCGCCCGGGAGGTCTGGGCGGCGAGCTCCTTCACCTCCGCCGCGACCACCGCGAAGCCGCGGCCCGCCGCGCCGGCCCGCGCCGCCTCGATCGTGGCGTTGAGCGCGAGCAGGTTGGTCTGGTCGGCGATGGCGGTGATCGTCGCGACGGCGGCGCCGATCTGCGTGGCGGCGGCGCTGAGGCTCGTCATGGCGGCGTCGGTCGCCGCGGCCTCGCGGGTGGCGTTGCCGGCGACCTCGTTCGAGCGCAGCACCTGCCGCTCGATCTCCTGGAGCGAGGACACCATCTCCTCGGCCGCCGCCGCGACCATCTGGACGCTGGCGGAGGTCTGCTCGGCGGTGCCGCTCGAGGCCTGCGCCTGGGCGCTGGTGGTGTCGGCGACGCTCGTCATGGTGCGGGCCGTGGCGTCGAGCTCGGTCGCGGCCGAGGTGACGATCTCGAGCGAGCCCGCGACCCGGTGCTGGAAGCCCCGCACCAGCTGGTCGACCCGGTCGGCGCGGCGCTGGCGGGCGGATTGCTCGTCGCGCTGCTGCGCCTCCAGTTCGATCCGGGCGAGGGCGTTCTGGCGGAAGACCTCGACGGCTTGCGCCATCTCGCCCATCTCGTCGCGGGAGTCGCGGGAGGGCACGGCGAGGTCGGTCTCTCCTTGCGCCAGCCGCTTCATCGCCGCGGTCATCCCGCCGATCGGCCCGACGATGCTGCGGGCGATCAGGACGGCGAGGCCGGCGCCGAGGGAGAGGGCGAAGGCGATCAGGGCGAACTGGATCACCTTCGTCCGCGCCGTCATCGCTTCCGTTGCGGCGGCGATCTCGCGGACCACGGTCTCCACCTTAGCCCGAACGGTCTTGGTGGCCTCGTCGATGGCGGTGAGGTGCGGCCTGATGCCGGTATCGTAGATCTGCCGGCTCTCGCCCGACGCCGTGCCGTAGGCCTGGAAGGCGGCGACGTAGGCGGCGAGCGCCTGCTCGGTCGCGCGCATCGGCTGGGCGAAGGAGCCGGCGGAATCGAGCCCGCGCAGGAGCTTGAGGGCGGCGTCCGCCTTGCCGGCATTGGTCGCGAAGGTCGCCGGGCCGTTCGGGTCCTGCGTCGCCAGGAAGCGCCAGTTGGCGACCCGGACCAGCAGCATGGCGCTCTCGGTCGCGGCGGCCTGGAGCACCTGCGCGTCGCTGGCGCGGGCCCGCATCTCGGCCACGAGGGCGTTGGTCGCGCGGGTCAGCTCGTCGCCGCCCTTGAACAGCTTGTCCTTGGCCTCCGCCATGCCGCGTCCCGCCGCCGCCAGGCGCTGAAGGTCGGGCTTCAGATCGCGGGCCTGGTCGCGGATCTCCGCGTAGAGCTTGCGGCGGTCCTCGGCGATCGACCGCTTGGCCATCATGTCGCCCGATTCCTCGATCGACCGGCGCTCCTCCTCGATCCCGGCGATCAGCTCGGGCCGCGGCAGGATCCGGTACTGCTCCGCCTGGCCCGACATCGACTTCGTCGACACGATCACGGACAGCGCGGAGCGGGACAGATCGTCGAGCAGCGCCCGCTTCTCGTATTGCTCGACGAGACCGGCCTGCTGGTAGATCGAGAAGCCGCCCAGGCCGGCAGCGATCATCACCAACGACCCGAAGCCGACGTAGAGGCGGGTGCGGACGGTCAACCTGCGCAACATGCCGAGAATCCAGTAAGACGTTGTTTACTCACTATGGATCGGCGCCATTAATGATCAGTTACAAACTGACCCTGTGGTAGAAAGATGCCGCAGCGTGCACCCAGGCTGCGTTCATGTCGGGCCGCGCGCATGGAGGGTCCGGTGCCGGGCCCGTCACCGGACGTCGAAGACCCGCGCGCGTCACGCCGCCGGGGCCGGCTCCGGCGGATCGCCCGCCCCGGCCGGCCGGAAGCACGGCACCGGCGTCCCGTCGCGCGACGACGCGAAGACCAGCTGCACCGGCAGGCTGATCGCCAGGGCTTGCGGATCGCAATCGACCAGGCTCGTCAGCATCGTCGGGCCTTCCGCCAGGGTGACGTAGGCGACCGTGCGGGGCGGGTCCTCGCGGGCGAGCACGGTGTAGCTGTAGATCGTGCCCTCGCCCGAGGCCTCCTCCCAGGCGGTCTCACCGAAGCAGAACGGGCAGAGCGCGCGCGGATACCAATGCGCCTTGCCGCAGGCGGCGCAGCGGCGCAGCAGGAACCGGCCCTCGCGGGCCGCCGCCACGAAGGGCGCGGAATCGGGGCTTGCCGGCGGGTCGGGCCAGTCGCCGTCGCGCAGCGGGATGCGGGTCGAGGACGTTTCGGTCATCTGTCTCACTCCCTCCCGAGGATCAGGGTCGCGGCGCCGTGGCGGCTGCCGAGCAGGCCGCCGATCCCGGTCGCGACGGCCAGCTCGCAGTTCCTCACCTGCACCGCCGGATGGGCCTCGCCGCGCAGCTGGCGCACCGCCTCGATCACCTTGGTGATGCCGCCCCGGTTGGCCGGGTGGTTGTTGCACAGGCCGCCGCCATCGGTGTTGAACGGCAATCGTCCGGTGCCGGAGATCAGGTTGCCGTCGGCGACGAAGCGGCCGCCCTGCCCCTTCTCGCAGAAGCCGAGATCCTCGAGCTGCATCAGCACCGTGATGGTGAAGCTGTCGTAGATCGAGGCGTAATCGATGTCGGCCGGGCTCACCCCGGCCTCCGCGAAGGCGGCCGGACCCGAGATCCGCGCCGCCGACCAGGTCAGGTCGACCTCGCCGCCGAGCTGGCCCTTGTGGGCCTCGCCCGCCCCCATCACGCGCACCAGCGGGTGCTTCAGGCTGCGGGCGATCTCGGGCCGCGCCACCACCAGCGCCCCGCCGCCGTCGCTGACGACGCAGCAATCGAGCCGGTGCAGCGGATCGGCGACCATCGGCGAGGCCACGACATCCGCGACGCTCACCACGTCGCGCAGCATCGCGTGCGGATTGTGCTGCGCATGGTGCGAGGCCGCGACCTTGATCCAGGCGAGCTGCTCGGACGTCGTGCCGAACTCGTGCATATGGCGGCGCGCACAGAGCGCGTAGAGGTTGACCGTGGTCGGGCCGAACGGCGTCTCCCACGGGCTGTCCGGGGCGTCGGCGATGACGGGGCGGGCCGCGGTGCCGGAATGGCCGGCGCTGCGCGGCCGGCCGGCCAGCGTGATCAGCGCGACATTGCACTTCCCCATCGCGATGGCCTCAGCCGCATGCGCCACATGGGCGATGTAGGAGGCGCCGCCGATATCGGTGCTGTCGAGGTGGCGCAAGGACAGGTTCATGTAGTCGGCCATTGCCAGCGGCCCGAGGCCCGGCGCGTCGCCGGCGCAGAAATAGCCGTCGACGTCGTCCTTGGTCAGCCCGGCATCGGCGAGCGCGCCGGCGGCGGATTCGGCGTGGAGCTGGGCCACCGACTTGTCCGGGGCCTTGCGGGTCGGGTGCTCGTAGGCCCCGACGATGTGGGCGCGTCCGTTGATCGTCATGGTCACACCGGGTCCCAGGAGAACACGTCGGGGCTGCGGTCGAGGGGGGCGAGGTGGCCCGACAGCGCCGGCATCCCGTGCTCGGCGATGGTCTCCGGCGTCCAGCCCTCGGAGCGGTGCACGCCGCGCACCGGGCGGGGGTGGTTGAAGACGAACAGCTCGTTGTGGCGGGCGGCGAAGATCTGGCCGGTGATGGTGCTGGCCTGGTCCGAGGCGAGGAAGACCGCGAGCGGCGCGTTCTTCTCCGGCCCCATCGCCTGGAGCTTGGCGACGCGGGCCTTCTGCTCCGGGGTCTCGGCCGGGATCGAGCTCGTCATCCGGCTCCAGGCGAAGGGGGCGATGCAGTTCGAGCGCACGCCGAACCGGCCCATGTCGAGGGCGATCGACTTCGACAGGGCGGCGACGCCGAGCTTGGCGGCGGAATAATTCGCCTGGCCGATGTTGCCGATCAGGCCCGAGGTCGAGGTCATGTGGACATAGGCGCCCGCCCCCTGCTTGCGGAAGGTCTCGGCGGCGGCGCGGGAGACGAAGAAGCTGCCGTTGAGGTGGACGTTGATGACGGAGAGCCATTCCTCCGGCGTCATCTTGTGGAAGATCTGGTCGCGCAGGATGCCGGCATTGTTGACCACGATGTCGAGGCGGCCGAAGGCATCCAGCGCGGTCGCCACCATGCGTTGCGCCGCCGCCCATTCGGCGACGCTGCCGGTATCGACCACCGCCTGGCCGCCGCGCTGCTCGATGATGGCGCGGGTCTGCTCGCCCGGCGTCGCCGAGGTCTCGCCGAGGCCGCTCAACGAGGCGCCGACGTCGTTGACCACCACCCGGGCGCCGGCGAGCGCCATGGCGAGCGCGATCTCCCGCCCGATGCCGCCCCCCGCTCCGGTGACGAGGGCGACCTTTCCGTCCAGTAGGCCCATGGGGTTCCTCCTTCGATGGTCTGTTTGGCTGGTCTGAGAGCTTGTTTGACTATGATGTGAATGCTGCAGAGGACTTTTTCTTCCAGCCCACAACCTCATCCTGAGGTGTTAGCCGATCGAAGATCGGCTGACCTCGAAGGAGGGCTCCAGGGATCGCGCAGGCTTCTGGAGGCCTCCTTCGAGGTCAGTCCATCGTTGATGGACTGACACCTCAGGATGAGGTCGAGAATGGGAAGAACTTACCCTTCAAGTCAAACAGGCTCTGACAGTTTTTCACAAACACGACCTCATCCTGAGCGCTCGTTCGATTTGCCCGACACTCTCGATACCCTCCGCGTCATTCCGGGGCCGCGAAAGCGGAGCCCGGAATCCAGAACCGCCGATCGTTCAGAACAAGGCGGATCGCGTTCCGCTTGATCCTTTCATACCTGCGGCTCTGGATTCCGGGCTCCGCTGCGCGGCCCCGGAATGACGCCGTGGATTTGAGATCTATGGCGATCAATCGAACAGGCTCCCCATCACCGTCCCGTCCAGCGCGGCGGGCGCTTCTCGATGAAGGCGCGGGGCCCTTCGCGAAAATCCTCCGAGGCCTGGACCCGGGCCCGGGCCGCGGCGCTCGCCGCCCGCAAGGCCGCCTCGTCGGCCGCCGTGGCCAGGCGCGCCACCGCCAGGCTCTCGCGCACGGCGAGCGGGGCGTTGCCGGCGATCACCGTCGCGAGCGCCACGGCCGCGTCCCGGGCCGATCCCCGCGGCGCCAGCCGGCCGACGAGGCCGAGCGCGTGGGCGCGGGCGGCGTCGAGGGGCGCGCCGGTCAGGATCATCTCGAGCGCGACCGCCCGGGGCAGCGCCCGCGGCAGCCGGTAGAGCCCGCCCGCCGCGGCGACGAGGCCGCGGGTCACCTCCGGTAGGCCGAAGCTGGCCCCCTCCCCCGCCACGATCAGATCGCAGGCGAGCGCGATCTCGCAACCACCGGCCAAAGCCGGGCCCTCCACGGCGGCGATCCAGGGCTTGGCCCGCACGGCGTGGACGAAGCCGGCGAACCCGCCCCCTTCGGTCCAGAGATCGTCGGCGCGGCCAGCCGCGACCGCCTTCAGGTCGGCCCCGGCGCAGAAGACCGGGCCCTCGCCGGCCAGGACCACGGCGCGGATCGCGTCGTCGGCCTCCGTCGCCGCCACGGCGTCGCCGAGGGCGCGGGCGAGCGCCGGGTCGACGGCGTTGCGCGCCTGCGGGCGGTTCAACGTCAGGAGAGCGACGTGATCGCCGATGCGGTCGAGGCGGAGGGGATCCGGCATCAGGCGGCCTCCCACTCGAGGAGCCCGTCGCGGGCCGTCCGCAAGGTGCCGTCGAGGCCGACGGGAGAGCGGTCGAGATCGGTCAGCGCCGCCAGGGTGGCGCGGTCGGCGGCCGGCACCCGGGCGAGCAGGCGGGTCTCGCCCTGGCGCAGGACCACGACGCCGCGCTCCGGCGCGCCCTCGCGGTCGAACAGCACCGTATGGGTCTCGACGACGGCGCGGCCCGCGGCGTCCTCCACCACCGGCGGCACCGGCCCGCGGCGGCTCTCCGCCGCGTCCTGGACCGAGACCGGCGCGTCGTCGAGCCCGTCGAACCCGCCGCCCAGCACCAGGGCGTGGTGCTTGGTGACGAACTCGCCCTGGCCGTAGAGCAGACCGGCACGGCCGGGCGCCTCGCGCAGAAGCCGCACCATCGCGCAGGCGGCATGCGCCATGTAGCCGTTGAGCGGCGCGCCGAAGAAGGTCAGCCCGCCCGCCACCGTCGGCACGGCCTCGTCGGGCAGGAGGAGGCGGCGGCGCGCCATCTTGGGCACGCAGGGAAAGCAGCTGTAGAGTTCGATCGCCGCCAGATCCGAGGCTGCGACCCCGGCCCGGCGGAGCGCCGCCGCCAGCACCGCATCCTGCGCCGGGGCGTGGTCGAAGCGGTCGCGCGACAGCCAGTCCCGTGGCTCGTTCGCGGCGGCGCCGGGGCCGATCGGGACCAGGCGATGCTCGGGGAGGCCGGCGGCGCGGGCAAGGCCCAAGCTCGTCACGATCACGGCGGCGGCCTGGTTCACCACGGGGTTGGCCACCATCAGCTTGGTGTAGGGCCAGGCGATCGGCCGGTTGGCGGGCGTCGGCGTGGCGATCTCGTCGGGGGTGAAGGACCGACGCAGCCATCCATGCGGATTGTCGGCCGCGACCCGGGAGAAGGCCGCCCCGAGTGCCGCCGATTCGTCGCGGCCCTGGCGCGGGGTCTGGCCCCAGGCGGCCTGGAGCGCGGTCTCGTAGAGGGGATAGACGGCGACCGGCTGCGACAGGCCGTGGCGCAGGGCCTGGGGGTGGAGGTAGTCGCGCGCCCGCGGGTTGGTCCAGGCCGGATCAGGCGCGGTCCAGGGCGGGGTCGCGTCGCGGTCGGGCGTCAGGCCGGCGCGGCGCGCCGCCGCAGCGCTGTGCTCCGCCTCGCCGCTGCACAGGGCCGCCACCGCGGCCTCGCCGCGCGCGATCCGCCGCGCCGCCTCGTGCAGGAAGCGGACCGGCGTCTCGCCGCCGACCGGGCCGTAGGCGAGCCGGGCCGGGCGATGGCCGATCAGGGCCGCGACACGGGCCGGCAGGTCGGCATAGGGCCACGACACCGCGTTGACGACGTCGAGGGAGCCGATCCGCGAGAGCCAGCCGCCGCCGGCATCCGCGTCGGCGCGGGCCAGGGCCTCGGCCATCAGGGCGGCGGGCTCGGGGCCGATCGGTCCACGGCCGGGGGTGTCGGGCCGATCCGTGACCTCGCCGATGCCGACGATGACGGGGATGCGGGCGGGGTCGGTCATCTCGCCGGCCTCATGCATCGGGAGATGCGCCGGCCCGAACCCTCCCCCCTCTGCGGGCTTGCAGATCCACACAACGCCCCTGATATCCAACCCTTTGTAAAATCAGGCGCTTTCCCCTCCCCCTTGTGGGGAGGGGTTAAGGGGTGGGGGTGGTGCCGCGTAGAGCGCGCGGCTTCTCCGGCACCACCCCCACCCCTAACCCCTCCCCACAAGGGGGAGGGGAGGCGCGTTACCTTCAAAGGCGGAAGCACGCGGACCGAAATGCGTGAATGCGATAGCCTCTGCGGGGGAGGGTTCACGCGCGAGACCTCCAATCCCATTCTCATCACCCCGCCTCCCCCACCTCGATCACGGCATCCGCCGCGAACGCCCCCTCGGGCAGGGCGAAGACCGGGTTGAGGTCGATGGAGGCCAGCCGCGGCCCCGCCGCCACGGCGAAGACCGAGAGCCGCGACAGCATCCGGGCGAGCGCGGCGATATCGCAGGGCGGCCGACCGCGGGCGCCGGTGAGGAGCGGCGCGGCCTTGATCGAGCGGATCATCGCCTCGGCCACGTCCTCGCCGAACGGGCAGCGCCGGAACACCACGTCGCGCATCACCTCGACGAAGACCCCGCCGAGGCCGACCATCGCCACCGGGCCGAAGACCGGATCGCGCTGGATGCCCATGATGCACTCGACCGCCCCCCTGACCTGGCACGCCACCAGCACGCCGTCGATCCGGGCCGACGGCGCGTGGCGGGCGGCGCGTTCGATCAGGATAGCGTAGCCGCGCCGGACCGCCTCGGCATCGGCCACGTCGAGGAGCACGCCGCCGATCTCGGTCTTGTGCAGGATGTCCGGCGATAGGATCTTCATCACCACCGGAAAGCCGAAGGATTCGGCCGCCGCGACCGCCGCCGCCGCGTCGGCGCACGCCGCCTCCGGCACCGTCGCGATGCCGGCGGCCGAGAGCAGGCGTTTGGCCTCGGCCTCGCTCGGGTTCTCGTCCGGCAGCCGGACGGGCGCGCCTGCCGGCGGCGGCACCGGCTCGATCTCCGAAAAACTCGCGCCGAGGCGGCCCATCGCGTCGAGGGCGACGACGGCGCGGGCCGGATCCTCGTAGAGCAGGTAGCCGTCGGCCTCGTAGTCCCGGTTGCGCTCCTCCGAGGCGAGGACCGAGAGGGCGTAGAGCCGGTCCGGATGGCGCGCCTTGACGGCGTTGAGCTGGGCGCGGATCGCCGGCGCCATGCTGGGAGCGCCGCCGATCTGGGTGAAGAAGGCCAGGATCGAGGCATAACCGCCCTCGGCGATCATCGCCTCGGTGAAGCGGCCGATCAGCGACAGGTCGTTGAAGGCCTGCGCGGTGCAATCGACCGGGTTGCGCGGCGCGGCGATCGGCAGGATCGCCTTCAGGCGGGCCTGCGCGTCCTCCGGCATCGCCGGCATCGGCAGGCCGACGGCCTCGGCGGCATCCGAGATCAGCACCCCGGCGCCGCCCGAGATGGTGATGACGCCCAAGCTGTTCGGCACCGGGTAGATCCGCCGCGTCGCCGCATAGGCGATGTCGATCAGCTCTTCCGTCGAGCGGGCCCGGATCACGCCGTGCTCGGCGAGCACCGCGGAGAACACCGCGTCGTTGCCGGCGATCGAGGCGGTGTGCGACCGCGCCGCCGCGCTGCCGATCGCGCTGCGGCCGACCTTCATCATCACCACGGGCTTCTTCGCCCGCCGCGCCTCGGCAAGCGCGCCGGCGAAGGCCGGCCCGTCCTGCACGCCCTCGGCATAGGCCATGATGACGTCGATGCCGTCGTCCTGCGCCATCCAGCCGATCGCGTCGGCGACCGACAGGTCGGCCTCGTTGCCGGTGGTGACCAGCATCGCGGTGCCGATATGGCGGTTGCGGCAGGCGGTGAAGAGGTGGGTGCCGTAGGCGCCCGACTGGCTGGCGATGCCGATCCGCCCCGGCAGCGGCAGGCCGCCTTCGAGCGAGGCGGAGAAGATCGGGTAGAAGCCGGTCGCCGCGTTGAACAGGCCGAGGCAGTTCGGCCCCAGCAGCCGCATCCCGTGACGCCGCGCCGCCGCGACGAGGGCTCCTTGCGCCTCCGCCCCCGCCTCGCCGATCTCGGCGTAGCCCGCCGTGAACAGGATGGCGAAGCGCGTGCCCCGCGCGCCCAGTTCCTCGACTGCCTGGAGCGCCGCCGCGCCGGGCACCGCGATCACCGCCACGTCGGGCGCCTGGGGCAGGGCGGCGACGGAGGGGAAGCAGGGAAGGCCCTGCACCTCGGCCCGGTTCGGGTTCACCGGCAGGATCGCGCCCTGGAAGCCGGCGCGCAGCATGTAGGCGATCGGCCGGCCGCCGATGCGGGTCGGGTCGGCGGAGGCGCCGACGATCGCGACGGCGCCGGGCCGGACCAGGGCGGCGAGGTCGGCGGCGTCAGTTCTTGACATAGGGGCACCCGCCTTCGCTGAGCGGCCGGAACGCCTCGTCGCCCGGGACCGTGGTGACGAGCTCGTAGAGGTCCCACTTGCCCGTCGACTGGGACGGCTTCTTGAAGCGCATCAGGTACATGTCGTGGACCATGCGGCCGTCGGCCCGGACCTTGCCGCCTTGCGCGAAGAAGTCGTTGACCGGCGTCTCGCGCATCTTCGCCATCACGGCGGCCGCATCGGTGGTGCCGGCGGCCTGCACCGCCTTCAGGTAATGGGTGAGGGCCGAGGTCACGCCGGCCTGGTAGGCGGTCGGCATCGCCTTGCGCAGGGCAAAGAAGCGCTTGGCATAGGCCCGGGTCTCCGGCGTGCGGTCCCAGTAGAAGCTGTCGGTGAACAGCGCGCCTTGCACCACCTCGAGGCCGAGGGAAGCGACGTCGGTCAGGGTCACCTGCAACGCCGCGATGGTCTTGTTCGACTGGGTCAGGCCGAATTCATGCGCCTGCTTGACCGCGTTGGCGAAGTCGCTGCCCGCATTGGCGAGCGCGATCACCTTGGCGGGCGAGCTTTGCGCCTGGAGCAGGAAGGACGAGAAGTCGGGATTGTTGAACGGGTGGCGGACCTTGCCGAGGACCTGCCCGCCCGCGGCCTCGACCGCCCGGGCCGCGTCGCGCTCCAGCGCGTGGCCGAAGGCGTAATCGGCGGTGAGGAAGTACCAGGATTTTTCACCCCGGCCGACCAGCGTCTTCGCCGTGGCGTTCGACGAGGCGTAGGTGTCGTAGGTCCATTGCACGCTGGTCGGCGAGCACGACTTGCCGGTGAGGTCCGACGAGCCGGCGCCCGAGATCAGGAAGATCTTGCCCCGCTCCCGCGTCACCGCCTGGACCGCCAGCGCGACCGCGGAATTCACCCCCTCCGCCACCACGTCGACGCCCTTCGTGTCGATCCAGTTGCGCACGATGGTCGAGGCGATGTCGGGCTTGTTCTGGTGATCGGCCGAGATGATCTCGATCCGCTTGCCGAGCACCGTCGGGCCGAAATCCTCGACCGCGAGCCGCGCGGCGGCGACCGAGCCCTCGCCGTTGCCCTCGCTGTACTGCCCGCTCATATCGGTGATGATGCCGATCCGCAGCACGTCGCCGTCGGCGCGGGCCGCGGCCGGCGCGAGGAAAGCGGTCGCGGCGCAGAGCGCCCGCAGCATCGCCACGGCGCAACGCGCCACCGGAGCCCGTCGGGTCCGTGCCATCCTGGTCCTCCCATGATGTCCGGCCCTTGTCCCGGGCCGCGCGCGGATCGGCGTTTTCATTCCATCCGCTGAACGCTATTCTGTACCGTAAACGATCGAGGCGGCAAGGGGGGCGGCGGGATGGAGGAGGCGGGCGAGCGGACGGCGGTGATGGAGGTCGGCCGCGAGGTCGGGGCGGTGACGCAGGCCGCGGCGATCCTGCGGGCGATCGCGGGCTCGCGGGAGGCGCTGGGGGTCACGGCGATCGCCCGCGCGGCGGGGGTCAGCCCCTCGACCACGCTGAACATCCTGCGCACCCTGGTGCACGAGGGCTTCGTCGCGCTCGTGCCGGAGACCAAGACCTACCGCCTCGGCCTCGGCCTCCTGGAGGTGGCGCGCCCGCTCCTCAACCGCTCGGACGTGGAGCTGCTGCAACCGGGCCTGCAACAGGTCGCGACGGAGTTCGAGGCGACGACGACCGTCTGGCAGGTGGCGCCCGACGACAAGGCGCTGCTCCTCGGGCGGATCGTCCCGGCGAGCGGCATCCACATCGAGTTCCGCCTCGCGACCCGCATCCCGGCCTATGCCGGCGCGATCGGCCGCGCCGTGGCGGCGGCGGGCCAGAGCGCCGGGGCGCTGCCGCGCGCCACCCTGCGGGCCCGGTTCGGGGCGATCCGCTGGCACGTGCCGGTGCCGTTCGACACCTTCCTGGAGGAGGTCGCGGCCGCCGCCGAGCGGGGCTATGCCGTCGATATCGGCCAGCTCATCCGCGGCGTGACCACGGCCGCCGCCGCCTTATGCGACCATAACCGGCGCCCGCGCCTCGTGGTGGCGGCGCACCTGTTCCAGGGGCAGTTGACGGAAGAGCGGCTGGAGGCCCTGGGGCTGGCGCTACGCGGGCTCGCCGCGGCGGCGCAGCCGGGGATGTTCGGGGTGGTGGAGGGGGTGGGGGTGAGGCGGCGGCGGTGAACTATACTATCGCGGGCCATATAGTCGCTTAACTCAGGTTCCCGAACGCCGTTGCCGATACCATAATGCGTTCACCGCCCGCCGATGTCACATCATATTATGATTGCAAAAAAACAGAGCAGATAATCACGACGCCGCAACTTTTGAATTCGTCATCATGCTTTTATTCGACAAGATAGATTTATAATAATCTTCATCCAAAAATCGAAGAACTTTTTTCAATTCTGCCTTTTTGCTTGGAAGGATTATTTTCTCAACACCGTCAATGGCTTTTATATTAATGTTAATATGAAAATACTCAGCGGCGGCTTTTATAGTAGCAGGGGTCATTGCCTCAAAAATTCCACTCTGCTGTATTAACGCGACCTTTCTCCTCACCCAGCTATCTGCATTAACGATGAACGTATCAATGTCGTCTACATGAAGTTTATCGATTTTAGCAAAATCTTGTATATCTGAATTTGTTGCCTCAATATAATACTGTGTTAGATCAAATATCTGTCGTACGTTATGAAAGCTAAAAAATCGAATTTCGCTGTTTTTCATTATTGCAGATAATCTATAATCTATAGTAACTCCGACACCATCGACCTTCTTATATACGTTAGAGGAATGAAATATTGATAACCCCTCTGGAGAAATTATCTTTCTGCGATTAAAATTTTGTATTAGAATAATCTGCTCGCCGCGATCATTTTTATATCCACTAAATAGAGCTTTTATATTTTCAAAATTTTCTGTTTTCGGGGCAATCTCTGGTATCGACAGTGGATTTTCTATCGCATAATGCAGATCGTCAATATCATCATATCCTCTAATTACGAGACATTCACCTTTTTCAGGTTTATATCTTCCATCAAAATCATGCTCGTCCTGCGCGTACGCAAGGAAGCTTTTTTCTTGCTCAAGCATAAAGTCTGTTAATGCATCTTGGACATCCTGAGATAAATTAAATCTCTGCACTCTCTTCGATGCGTCATCTGTTAAGGCGAACAAACTGAGTTTTATCATGTCACCTCTACCAACATTGAATTAGATATTTTTTTGACCTGTTTTATATTTTTTGGGTCAAGAAGCTCACGGCGAGCCAAGAGAGTGTACACGACGCCTGTAGCGGATTCAACCTTGTAGAACTTATAGCCGAGGATCCGCAACATCGGATGAGGCAATATCGAACTCACAAGCCACAACAGGGCTGCAAATACTAAAATTATTAATACTACCGTAGTAAATGTTATATTTGATGCAACACCAAGAAATGGTATGATATAAGTCCCAAAAACGCCAAGCATCAATGCGTCGTTTGCTTCTATCTTTTTAGCAGAAAAATTTATAGTTTCAGAATGCTTTTCCGCAGATCTGATAATAATTGCGCCAAGCGAAAAACCAGCAGCTCCAGATAAAATATAAAACGAATCTTCAACAGCGAATCCTTGAGACCATATACGAGATAAGCCAATGCTCATCAGAGAGGGAGAAAAAGTCGAAAGAAAAAGAAGCGTCTTGAGCCAATTTCGCATTACATACCCCTTGCACGCTCACCAAGCTACGGCGCTGACTACGTGCCAGAGTCGCCAAGGAACAAAATAGGAACATTTCTCCTGCATTGCAAGCGTTGCCGTGGTTAAGTGTTTCTGGCAAGTATCAAAAAAACGGCCGCTCAATCGTGGTGGAACACCTCTTCCATCATCGCCCACCACTCGCCCTCTTTCCGGCTCTCGAACGGGCGCTGGCACGGGATGGTCAGGGTCCACCATTCCTGGTTCTTCGCGTCGGCCGCCATCCTGGCCATGTCGGCTGCGAAGTCGGTGCCGTGGTATTCCCAGGTGCCGAACAGCAGGTTCTCCGGCTCGCGCAGGAAGATCGTGTAGTTGCGGATGTTGCAGCGGCTGATCAGGTCCAGCACCTCCGGCCACACCGCCTCGTGCAGGCGCTTGTAGGTCGCGATCTGGTCCGGGTTCACGCCGATGACCATGCCCATGCGTTGCATCTCAGCCGCTCCTCATGCGTGATCGAGTCGATAGACCGACACAGCGTTGCCGCCGAACACCGCGTCGTGATGGGCGGGCGGCACCAGGGCCCGGCAGTGCCGGAGCCAGCCCTCGTAAGAGCCTGCGAGGTCGAGCACCGGCCAGTCGCTGCCCCAGAGAACCCGGGCGGGCCCGAACAGGTCCAGAATTGCCTCGGCATAGGGGCGCACGGCCTCCGCCCCGCCCTCCCCCGCCTCGGTCAGGAGGCCGGAGAGCTTGCACCAGACGTTCGGCCGGGCGGCGAGCGCGGCCATCGCCTCGCGCCACCCGGGCGTGCCGCCCGCCGCGATCTCCGGCTTCGCGCCGTGATCGACGACGATGCGTAAGTTCGGGTGGCGTATGGCGAAGGTCAGCAGGGCGTCGAGCTGGCGCGGCCGCACCAGGGCGTCGAAGGCGAGGCCGTGCGCCACCATCGCGTCGGCGGCCGGCGCGAGGACAGGGTCGGCGATCCAGGCATCGTCCGGATGGTCCTGGAGCATCGGGCGCAAACCCTTCAGGTGCGGGTCGCGGGCGAGCCGGGCGATGGTGGCCGGCGCGTCCGGCGCCTTCAGGTCGGTCCAGCCGACGACGCCGCGGATGACGGGCGCGCGGGCGGCGAGCGCCAGCATCGCGTCCGTCTCGGCCTCGTCCTCGAGGGTCTGGACCAGCACGGTGCCGTCGATGCCGCCCGCAGTGAGCAGCGGCGCCAGGTCGTCGAGGGTGAAGTCGCGGTGGATCGCCGCGAGGTCCGGCGGCGGCCAGTAGCCGGCCCGGTCGGCGATGCGCCAGAGATGGTGATGGGCGTCGATCGGCATGGGAGACTCAGATCGGGGCGGCGTCGTGGATCAGGCCGCGGGCCTTCAGCCGGGCCCAGAACCCTTCGGGGATCGGGTCCGCGAACCAGGCGGCGTTGGCCTCGACCTGCGCGGCGTTGCGGGCTCCGGTCACGACGGTGACGGCGGCCGGGTGCAGCAGCGGGAATTGCAGCGCCGCCGCCTCCAGCCGCACGCCCTCCTCGGCGCAGGCCGCCCGCAGGGCTTCCGTCCGGGCCACGAGGGCGGGCGGCGCCTCGGCGTAGTTGTAGGTGGTCTGCCCGGCGAGCAGCCCGGAATTGAACGCGCCGGCCACCGCGATCCCGATGCCGCGGCGGGCGCATTCGTCCATCAGCCCCAGGCTGTCCTGCTCCAGCAGCGTGTAGCGGCCGGCCAGCATGCAGAGGTCGAGATCGGCCACCCGGATGGCCTCGGCGACGATCTCCCACTCGTTGACGCCGAGCCCGATCGCCCGCACGGCGCCCTCCTCGCGCAGCCGCGTCAGGGCCCGGAATCCGCCGCCCGCGGTCAGCTGCTCCCAGGTCTCGGCGTGGCGCTCGCCATGGGTGACGCGGCCGATATCGTGGACGTAGAGGATGTCGGGGTCGAGGATGCCGAGGCGTTGTTGACTCGCCTCGAAGGAGCGCAGCACGCCGTCATGGCTGTAGTCGAAGGTCGGGCGGAAGGGCAGCGGCTCGGCATAGCCCTCCTCCATCGGGCCGACGCTCGGGTCGGGCACCATCACGCGGCCGACCTTGGTGCTGACGACGTAGGCGTCCCGCGGCTCCTCGGTGAGGAGCGTGCCGAGGCGGCGCTCCGCGCGGGTGAAGCCGTAGAACGGCGCGGTGTCGTAGGTGCGTACGCCCCGGTCCCAGGCCGCCCGGAACGCGCCGGCGGCCTCGTCGAGGCGCGTCGCCTGGAACAGGCCGCCCATCTGCGCGCCGCCGAGCCCGAGGGCGGTGAGGGTCAGGCCGGTGCGGGCGTGGCGGCGGGGGGTGGCGGGGTGCATGGGGGCCTCGGAAAGGAAGGGCGCCGACATTTCAAAATCAGGAGCGGGTTTCCCCTCTCCCCGCGGGCGGGGAGAGGGTGAGGGGGTCTCGACGAGTGAGACTCCTACGGAAGCACCCCCTCACCCTCGCCATTTGGGCTTGCCGCGCCCTCTGAACGAGGGCTCGGCCCTCTCCCCGCCTGCGGGGAGAGGAGATACCCGCGCCTTTTATCCTGCCAAATCATCACACGACAGGGATGATTTTGTGATTTTAATATATATCAATACAGCACGTTCTTCGCTTCCTCCGTCCCGATATTCTCCTTCGTCACCAGCACCACGCCGGTGTCGATGAATTTTTCCACCTTCTGCTTGGCGAGCACCTTGGCGACGGTGGCCACCCCCAATTCCCCCATCCGGAACGAGCCCTGGACGACGATCGCCGCCAGCGTGCCGTCCTTGACGAAGTCCTGGAGGTCCTGGTTGCCGTCGAAGCCGACGGCCGCGACCTTGTCGGCCCGGCCGGCCTGCTTGAGGGCCCGGCCCATGCCGATGGCGGTGGGCTCGTTGGCGCCGAAGAGGCCCTTGAGGTCGGGATGGGCGGCGAGCACGTCGGCGGTCTGGTTCAGCGCCGTCGCCATCTGGGATTGCGAGTAGTACGGCCCGATAATCTGCAGCTTCGAATGCGCCTTCACGTAATCGGTGAAGCCGCCGACGCGGCCGACCTCCGAGCCGGTGCCGGCGACGTAGGACATCACCGCGATTCTGCCCTCGGGACCGGTCCGCTCGATGAGTGCCCGGGCGGCGAGTTCCCCGGCCTTGCGGTTGTCGGTGGCGAGGAACGACTGGTAATAGGCCTCCGCCCCCTTCGCGAGGCCGGAATCGAGGATCACCACCGGGATCCGCGCCTCCCAGGCCTTCTTGACCGCCGGCACCAGGGCGTCGGGATCGGAGGGCGCCAGCACGATGCCGGCGACGCGGCGGTTGACCGCGTTCTCCACCATGTTGACCTGGTCGGCGATGGCCGATTCGGCGGCCGGGCCCTGGAAGGTCAGGGTGTGGCCCTGCACGCCCTTCATGGCGGTCTCGGCGCCCTTCTGGACGTTCTGCCAGAAGGTCGAGTTCACCGTCTTGACGATCACGGCGATCTCGCCGGCCCGCGCCGGGACGGCGGCAAGCAGGCTGGAGACGAGCAGGGCGGCGGCGAATGCTTTCATGGGGTCCCCTCCAAGGTCGGCGCCGGGTTCTCCCGGTCGCGATTGTCAGCGGCGGTTGCGGAGCTGGTCGATCCAGACGGTGAGCAGGATGACGAGGCCGATGATGATCTGCTGGGTGAAGGCCGAGACCCCGTTCATGTTGAGGCCGTTGCGCAGGATGCCGATCACGAAGGCGCCGATCACCGTGCCGGAGATCGTGCCGACCCCGCCGGCGAGCGAGGTGCCGCCGATGACCGCGCTGGCGATGGCGTCGAGTTCGTACATCACGCCCTCGTTCGGCTGGGCGGTGACGAGGCGGGACATCAGCACGCAGCCGGTGAGCCCGGCGAGCAGCCCCGAGAGCACGTAGGTCAGGGTGACGACCCGGTCGACGGCGACGCCCGACAGCCGCGCCGCCTCGGCATTCGAGCCGACCGCGTAGACATGGCGGCCGAGGACCGAGCGCCGCAGCAGAAACGCCACCACGAGGGCGAGGCCGGCCATCAGCAGCACCGGATAGGGGATGCCCGGAAACACCACGTCGGGGAATCCGTCGTCGCCGACCCGCACGATGCGCAGGAGCGCGCCGTTGCCGAGTTCGCCAAAACTCTCGCCGAGGCCCGAGACCGCCCGCGCCCCGGTGATCTGGAGCGCGAGGCCGCGGGCGATCAGCATCATGCCCAGCGTCGCGATGAAGGGCGGCAGCTTGAGCCGCGTGACCACGAGCCCGTTGACGAGGCCGCAGACCCCGCCGACGCTGATCCCGACCAGCATGGCGAGCGGCACCGGGAGACCCACCTCCTTGACGCAGAGCGCCGCGACGACGCCGGACAGCGCCAGGACCGAGCCGACCGACAGGTCGATGCCGCCCGCGATGATGACGACGGTGGCGCCGAGCCCCAGGAGTGCGATCGAGGTGACCTGGAGGCCGATGCTCATCCCGTTGCCGAGCGACAGGAAGGCGTTGCTGGTGAGCGAGAACGCCGCCACCAGGGCGACGAGGCTCCCGAGTGCCGCGAATTTCTGGATCAGGTCCTTCTGCCGGTCGGACAGGCGCCCGCGGGCAGGCGCGACGGGAGGATTCAGGCTCGCCGACATGGTTTAAGGCTCCGTCCCGCCGAGGCCCGAGGCGTAATGCATGATCTCCTCCTGGTCGGTGCGGGCGGTGTCGAGGATGCGCACGAGGCGGCCGCGGTGGAACACCGCGACGCGGTCGGTCAGCCCCAAGATCTCGGGCAGCTCGGAACTGATCAGCACCACGCCGATGCCGCGGGCGGCGAGCCCATCCATGATCGTGTAGATCGCGAGCTTCGCGCCGACATCGATGCCGCGGGTCGGCTCGTCGAACAGCATCACCCTGGCGTCGCGAAACAGCCACTTGCCGATGATGATCTTCTGCTGGTTGCCGCCCGACAGGAGCCGCACCGGCTGGTGCAGGGACGGCGTCTTGATGCCGAGCCGGTCGATATACTCCCGCGCGGCCGCCGCGTGGCGATCCGCATCGATCAGCCCGAGCCGGTTCGCCACCGCGCCGAGGTTGGCGAGCGTCAGGTTGGCGTCGACCGGCATCTTGACCGCCAGGCCTTGCGCCTTGCGGTCCTCCGACAGGTAGGCGATGCCGGCCGCGATCGCGTCGCGGGGATTGCGGATCGCGAGCGGCCGGCCCTCCAGGGCGATCGTGCCGGCATCGAGCGGATCGGACCCGAACAGGGCGCGGGCGACCTCGGTCCGGCCGGCGCCCATCAACCCGGCAAAGCCGAGGATCTCTCCGCGGCGCAGGGTGAAGCTCACGTCCCGGAAGAATCCGGCCCGGGTGAGCCCGGCGGCCTCCAGGATCACGTGAGCGGTCGGGACGGAGGTCCGCTCCGGGAATTTCTCGTCGAGGGCGCGGCCGACCATCCGGGCGACGATCTGATCGATGGTGGTGGCGGCGAGGTCGTCGGTCGAGACGTGGCGCCCGTCGCGCAGGACCGTCACCCGGTCGACGATCTCGCGCATCTCGTCGAGGCGGTGCGAGATGTAGACGATGCCGACGCCCGCCGCCCTCAGGTCGCGGATGACGGCAAACAGCCGGCGCGCCTCCTGCTCGGTCAGGGACGACGTCGGCTCGTCCATGATGAGCAATTCGGCGTCGAGCGACAGGGCCTTGGCGATCTCGACGAGCTGGCACTGCGCCACCGAGAGGTCGCGCACCAGCGCGTCGGGATCGATGGCAGCCGCAAGGCGGTCGAGGCAGGCCCGGGCGCCGGCCCGCAGGGCGCGCCGGTCGACCAGGAACCCGCGCGTCGGCTCGCGGCCGAGGAAGATGTTTTCGGCCACCGTGAGGTGGGCCACCAGGTTCAGTTCCTGATGAATCATCGCGATGCCGGCGGCCTCGGCCTCCAGCGGCGAGGAGAAACGGCGCTCGACGCCCTTGTAGAGGAGGCGGCCGGCGCTCGGGGCGTGGACGCCGCTGATGATCTTCATCAGCGTCGACTTGCCGGCGCCGTTCTCGCCGCAGACGGCATGGACCTCGCCGCGGCGCAGGTCGAAATCGACGCCCGACAGCGCCCGCACGCCCGGGAATTCCTTGACGATGCCGGACAGCGACAGGAGCAAGCGCTCCGGCGCCCGGCCGGGCACGGTCGCGAAGCCGTCCGACGCGGCCGCGTCATCTGCGCCGTCGAGCACGGCAGCAGCCCTCCCCAGGGCGATTCGTTTCGTTCTGCCTGCAATCGTTATCAGGTTCGGAAAATTGGTAAAGCCACTTTCATGACGCTGCGACAGCGTCTTGCTACGGTCTACGCCAGCAAGCAGAATGGCCGGGCATATTGGTCAGGCCAGTTCGGAGGCAGGCGATGAGCGCGGGCAGCCCTGTCGAAGGCCGGCTCTACCAGCAGGTGGCCGACCGGATCCGGGCGCTGATCGAGGCCGGCAGCCTCCGGGCCGGCGACCGCCTGCCGGCCGAGCGCGAATTGGCCCAGCAGCTCGGCGTCTCGCGCCCCTCGCTGCGCGAGGCGCTGATCGCGCTGGAGATCGACGGCACGGTCGAGATCCGGATGGGGTCGGGCATCTACGTGCAGGCGGCCAAGGACGCGGGCAAGGACGCGGGCAAGGGCGCGGGCCGCACGGCGCCGGCCGGCGACAGTCCGGAGGAACTGATGCAGGCCCGGGCCGCGCTCGAAGGTGCGGTCGCGGCCCTCGCCGCCGCCCGGATCACGCCGGAGGCCCTGCACTCCTTACGCCGGACGCTCGACCGGATGGGCGCCGACATCGCGGAAGGCCGCGCGCCGCTCGACAGCGACCGGCTGTTTCACCTGACCCTCGCCGAGGCGACCGGCAACAGCGTGCTGGCCCGCCTCGTCGCGGGCCTGTTCGACACCCGCCACAGCCCGATCGCCGCCCGGCTGCGCAGCCGCTTCGATTCTCCCGCCACCTGGGCCCTGGCGCTGGCCGAGCACGAGGCGGTGCTGGCGGCCCTCGAGGCCCGCGATCCGCTCCGGGCGCAGGCGGCGATGCATGCGCATCTGGAGCAATCGACCCGGCGCTGGCTGGAGGGGGAGCCGCGGTGAGGGCCCATTCTCTCAGCGGACCTGGATTGGCAGGTTCTACACGGTAAACGACACAGCCGATCGAGCGGTACGATAGCGACGGCTGCTCCTTCCCCGGCCTGGCACGAGTGCTACGCACTCGCCGCAGGCCACCCTCGCCCGCAGAGGGGGGAGGGTTCATGCTCTCGACCGTCGCTCTCGCACCCGCGCAGCGTCCCGTGTCGTGCACATGGGCAGCCCAAGCCTCACTCCACCGGCGGCTCCCGCAGATATCCGGCCTCCCGCAACGCCGTCTCGACGGCATCGCACAAAGCTTCCTCGGGACCGTCGTTGACCGCCTGAGGTGGCGTGAGCGGCGCCATCGGCGGGAACTGCGCGAATTCCTCCGGCAGGGCGGCCAGGACCGCCTCGTCCGGCGCCGCGTCGTGGTCCTCGGGCAGCCTGTGCGGACGCAAGGTGGAGATCAGCCGGCCGATCATGCAGGGTCCCTCACGTCCTCCGGTTTACCGACAATCATTATGCAAGCCAAGCGTGCGATGCCAGTCAAGGCAAGGACGCTGGAAGCGGCCACGCAAGGCATGCACGCAAGGAACGTGCGCGGCACCGGTTTCGATCCACGCCCGCCCCCTGCCCTCTTCACCTCGGGGGTCGCGCTCCCATCTCGGAACTCTCCCGAGAGCGAAGGAGCGCCGGATGCCCTGGACCGCAGCCTTGATCCCGCCCCAGGCCGGGCGCCGGGCGCTCGTCACCGGCGCGACGAGCGGCATCGGTTACGAGGCGGCCCTGGCGCTCGCCGGGGCCGGGGCCGAGATCGTGATCGCCGCCCGGGACTCAGGCAAAGCCGAGGCGGTGGCGGAGGCGATCCGCCGGGCGCATCCGGCGGCGGTCGTGGAATGCCGCCCGCTGGATACCGCACGCCTCGCCTCGGTGCGGGCCTTCGCGTCGGCCTGGCGGGCGGAGGGGCGGCCGGTCGACATCCTGCTCCTGAATGCCGGCATCGCCGCTTTGCCCCGGCGCGAGGAGACCGAGGACGGGTTCGAGCGCCAGCTCGCCACCAACTATCTCGGCCATTTCGCCCTGACCGGGCTGCTCTGGCCGAGCCTGCGGCAGGAACCCGGCACTGATGGGGCCGGCACCCGGGTCGTCGCCGTGGCGAGCATCGCCCATCGCTCAGGCCACATCGCCTTCGACGACCTGCAGGTGCGCCGCGCCTACGGGCCGCAGAGCGCCTATCGGCAGACCAAGCTCGCGATGCTGATCTTCGCTCTCGAGCTCGACCGGCGCCTGCGCGCGGCGGGCTCCCCGATCCGCGCGATCGCGGCCCATCCGGGAATCGCGGCGACCGCCATCGCCCGGCGCGGCGACCGGGCGGGGTGGCTCGCCGAACGCATCGGCGCCGGCCTGCTCGGGCTGATCGGCCAGTCGGCGGCGCGCGGCGCCCTGCCCCTGCTCTACGCCGCGACGGCACCGGAGGCGGAAGGCGGGCAGTATTACGGCCCGGACGGGCTATGGGAGATCCGTGGCGACCCGGGACCGGCGAAGATCGAGCCCCATGCCGCCGATCCCGCGGCGGCGGCGCGGCTCTGGGCCCTGTCCGAGGCGCTGACGGACGTGACGTACCCGGTGTGAGCCCCCTCTCCGACGGCGACCGCTACTCGTCGTCGTCCTCGCCGATCGACGGCGCGACGGAACCGGTGGCGGGCACGTCGATGGACGGAACCTCGATGGAGGGCGTTTCGATGGAAGGAACCCGGATATGCGGGGCCGCCGCCATCTGCGACCGGGCGGGCATCATGCCGGCCGCGAAGGCGACGAAGCCCGCCGCGTCGCGCAGGTCCCGGGGCTGGCGCGGATCGCGGGAGATCAGCGTCGCCTCGCGCTGCAGGCGGGCGTTGCAGGCCGCCGAGGCCAGGCCGCCGCGGGGCGTGCAGGCATCGTGCCGGGCGCAGGCCGCGTCGAGGGCGTCGATCGGCGGCAGGGGTGCGTTGTTGCCCGGGCCGCAGTAATTGCCGTGGATGAGGAGCGCCGGCGGACGGCCGGATTGTGCGAGAGCGGGCACGGCGAAGCCGCAGGCGAGGACGAGCGGAATGGCGAAGCGCATCGGTCTGATCCCTTCGTTGCCCCCGGCCAACGGTACTGCGAAAGCCCAGTTCCGTCTTGCGTCGAACCGTCCCGCTTGACCCCGGACCGGCAAGGAACGTGATCCGGCACCATCGGCGATGTTTCCGTGTTGATCCGCGACAACTTGAACGCGCGAAGGCTTGCCGGCCGCCGCTGCATGCCAAATGTAGGACCGATGATCGCATCCGAATCCGATACGTCCGGGTCCCGCGAGCCGCAGGGCGGCAGCCCGACCCTCGACGCGGCGAGCCGGGAGCGGCTCGGCCGCTACCTCCAGGCCCTGTACGAACCCGTCCTCGACGAAGGGCTCGACCCGCGCCTCGCCGAGTTGCTCCACCAGCTCGACCGCGACCGGGCCGAGCGGGAAGGCGAGTCCTGAACGCTCAGGCCGGACCATGCAGGGCGGCCCTGCCGCTTGCTCCGTCGAGGGCGGCCCTGCCGCTCGGGTAGGGCCGCCCTAAGCAGATTTCGCAAAAGTGGCGGCCGGTTTTGCGACAAAAATCTGCGATAATTCAACAACCTAAGCGGACGAAGCGTTGGCTTGCCAACGCAAGTCTGCTTAGAATCCCCTGCCTTGGGTTCCTGGGCGGGCGAGGGCGGATGGGTCGCTGGGCATGGATGGGGCGGCAGGTCGTCCGGCAGATCTGGTTCCGGGCGGCGCTGATCAGCCTGTTCGGCGTCGGCCTCGCCCTCGTCGCCGCCTTCGTCGGGCCGTACCTGCCGGCGAACGTGCATGGCCGGCTCGGGCAGGACGCGGTCGGGACGATCCTCCAGATCATGGCGTCGAGCATGCTGGCGGTGACGACCTTCTCGCTCACCGCGATGGTCAGCGCCTACGGCTCGGCGACCCAGCTCGCGACGCCGCGGGCGACGCAGCTCCTGATCGGCGACCCGACCTCGCAGAACGCCCTGTCGACCTTCCTGGGCGCCTTCGTGTTCTCGGTCGTCGGCATCATCGGGCTGCAATCGAGCGTCTACGGCGATAGCGGGCGCGTCGTCCTGTTCTCCGGCACGGTGCTGGTCGTCGCGGTGGTGGTGGTCACGCTCCTGCGCTGGATCGGCCACATCACGGGCTTCGGCCGGATGGGCGACGTGATCGACCGCGTCGAGGACGCCGCCGCCGAGGCGATGCAGGCGTTTTCCGTCGATCCGCGCCTCGGCGGCCGGCCGGCGGTCCCGGTGCCGGCGGGCGCGACCCCGGTCTTGCCCGAGGCGACGGGCTACGTCACCCATATCGACGTCGCCTCCCTCGGGTCGATCGCCCGGCAACGCGACCTCGTGATCCACGTCGCGGCCCTGCCGGGCACGCTGGTCCACCCGACGCGGCCGCTGCTGCATGTCGAGGGCGATCCGGGCGAGGATCGCGAGACCCTGGAGACAACCCTGGCGAACGCCTTCGCGATCGAGCGCCACCGGCGCTTCGACCAGGATCCGCGCCTCGGCCTGATCGCGCTCTCGGAGATCGCCAGCCGGGCGCTGTCGCCGGCCACCAACGATCCCGGCACTGCCATCGAGGTGCTGAACGCCCTGCTGCGGGTGCTGCTGCACCTGCCGCCCGACGAGCCGGAGGGGGAGGCCCTGGCGGAGCGGCCGCCGGTCCACGTGCCGCGCCCGACGCTCGACGACATGCTCACCGACGCCTTCCGGCCGTTGATCCGCGAGGGAACGGCGGAGATCGAGGTGACGATCCGGCTGGCCAAGACGCTTCACGCCCTGCGCGCCGCACGGCCCTACGCGGCGCCCTCCGTCGCGCGCGTGATCGCGCGACTGGACCGGGCCGCCCGCGGCACGATCGCCGATGCCGGCGACCTCGCCGACTATGAGGCGGCTCACCGGTAGCCGGCGGCCTGGAGCTCGAACAGCTCGGCGTAGCGCCCGCCCCGCGCCACCAGCGCGGCGTGCGTCCCCTCCTCCAGCACCCGGCCTCCGGCCAGGACCACGATCCGGTCGGCCCGGCGCACGGTGGAGAAGCGGTGCGAGATGAGGAGCGCCGTGCGCCCCGCCGCGAGATCGGCGAAGCGGCGAAACACCTCGGCCTCGGCCCCGGCATCGAGGGCCGCCGTCGGCTCGTCGAGGACGAGCACGGCCGCGTCGCGCCGGTAGGCCCGGGCGATCGCCACCTTCTGCCACTCGCCGCCGGACAGCTCGACCCCGTCCTCGAAGCGCCGGCCGAGGCGCTGGTCATACGTGCCGGGCAGCCGCTCGATCACCGCATCGGCCAGCGCCCGCCGGGCCGCGAGCGCGATCCCGTCCCGGTCCGCCCGCGCCTCGATGCGGCCGACCGCGATGTTGTCGCCGGCCGTGAAGTCGAACCGCATGAAGTCCTGGAAGATCACGCCGATCCGGGCGCGCAAGGAATCGATGTCGTACTCGGCGAGGTCGCGGCCATCGAGCAGGATGCGCCCCTCCGTGGGCGCGTAGAGGCGGGCGAGCAGCTTGACGATCGTGGTCTTGCCGGCGCCGTTCTCGCCCACCAGCGCCACCACCTCGCCGGCCCCGATGGCGAGCGACAGGTGGCGCAAAGCCCACCGGCTCTCGCCCGGATAGCGGTAGCCGACATCCTCGAACACGAAGCCCTCGCGCAGGCGCTCGGGGATCGGCAGGGTCCCGGAGCGGATGGTCGGCGCGATGGTGAAGAACGAGAACAGGTCGTCGAGATACTGCGCCTGGCCGAGCAGCTGCGAGGCGCCGAGCAGCAGCCCCTCGACGAGGCCGCGCAGGCGCAAAAAGGCGCCGCCCAGGAAGGTGAGGTCGCCGACGGTGAGCGTGCCGGAGAGTGCCTCCCCGGCGATGACGAGGTAGGCGGCGTAATAGGCGAGCGTGCCGAGCGTCGCGAAGGCGCCGCCGGCGAGCGCCCGGTGCCGGGCGAGTTCCCGGTTCTCGGCGAGCAGCCGGGAGGCGAGTTCGCGGAACCGCTCGGCGAGGTGGGCGGCGAGGCCGAACAGCTTCACCTCCTTGGCGCTGTGCGCGTCGGCGCCGAGATAGCGCAGGTAATCGGTCTCGCGCCGGTCCGGGCTGCGGCGGAAGGCGAGGCGGTAGCCGCGGGCGTTGAAGTGCAACTCGTTGAGGAAGGCCGGGATCAGGGCGAGCACCAGGAGCAGCACCAGCCCCGGCAGCATCGTGCCGACCGCCACCGCGAGCGTCATCGCGGTGACGAGATCCTGGAGCTGGCCGAGCAGCTGGCCGATCAGGTTCGAGCGCCAGGCGACCTGGCGCCGGGCGCGCTCCAGCTGGTCCTGCACCGCGCTGTCCTCGAACTGCTCGAGGTCGAGGGCGGCGGCGTGCGCCATCAGGCGCAAGGTCGTGGCGTTGCCGACTTTCTCCGCCAGCACCCCGTCGACGTAGGACGTGGCTCGCCCGAGCAGGTCCGAGACCACCGCGAGCCCGAGCTCGATTCCGACGAGGAGCCCGACATGATGGAGCCGCGGATCGGTCAGCCAGCCGCCCGAGGGCGGCGGCCCGGCCCGGCCCGCCACCACGGCATCGACCACGAGCTTGGCCACATAGAGCATCAGGGCCGGCAGCCCGGCGCGCAGGAGGCGCAAGGTCAGGCTGGCGAGGGTGAGACGCGGATCGGTCGCGACGGCGAGGCGGAACAGGGCGGGGAGATGGCGCAACGGCCCGAGCCGGGCGGCGGCGGCACGGCGCCAGGCGGAGAAGCGGCTGTCGGCGGGGATGTCCATGGGGCGGATATAGGGGGGTGGCAGCGTGCGACCGCGCCGTTGTGGCAGGATCCCGCAGCACGCGGGCCCCGGCCCCTGCGCCCTTGGGGGCGGGTGATCGGAGCCGACCATCTTGCGCGCCGATCGGCTGCGCGGTGGCTGGCGATGTCCTGCCCGGCCACGTTGCCGATCAGGCAAGACCCTGGAATCCGAACCTCGCCAGCCCGACCCTGCGAGGGGCTGCCGAGGATGGAGGGCGGATTCTCGGGATGGGTCGGCGAGCCCGCGGGCGGGCGCCTGCCGGCGGGTCAGCCGACAGGCAAGGCGAGAACGAGCCCGAGGCACAGGCTCAGAATGCCGCCCGCACTCCGGCAAACACGCTGCGACCATTGCCGGGGTAGAATGCCGCGAGCGCCGCCGCCCCGCCTGCCGTTGCCGCGGCATTGGTCACCACGGAGATGTCCGAGATGTAGCGCTCGTCCGTCAGATTGCGGGCATCGACGAAGACCGAGACACCGTTCTTGAAGTCGATCCCGGTCTGGATGTTGAACACGGCGTAGCCCGGGACCCGCAGCGTGTTGGCGTGGTCGGCGAACGCCCCGCGCGGCACCCAGTCGACCGAGGGCGAAAGGTAGAACCCGCTCGGGTGCACGTAGCTGACCACCGTGCGCAGGATGTCGGCCGGGATGCCGGCGATCCGGTTGTTGCCGAACACCGGATCATGGACGAAGCGGAAGTCGTTATGCGTCCAGATCTGCGTGACGCTCAGCGTGTCCCCTACCCCCGTCAGGTCACGGGCGACATCGAGCGACACGGCTGCCTCGACGCCCTGATGCACGGTCCGCGGCGCGTTGAAGGTGGCGGCCGGGATGCCGAGCCCGGGGTTGGTCGAGAAGTTGATCAACTCGTCCCGCACGGTCGACCGGAACAGCGTGACGTCCCAGGTCAGCCGATCGATGCGGCCGCGGGTCCCTGCCTCGTAGGTCCAGGCGCGCTGCGCCTGCAGCGGCACGAAGGTAGTCCTCAGGGTGTTCTGCTGCGCCAGGTCCGAGAAGTCCGGCACGTCGCGCGAGCGGGTGACGTCGCCGAAGACCTGGATGTCCGGCAACGGCTGCCAGAGCAGGCCGATCTTGGGGTTGACGCCGTCATAGGTGACGGTGCCGAACTGGACCGCTGGGCTCGCCGGCAGGCCGCCCTTGTTGCTGTAGGTGCGGTTCGACGAGAACGCCTTGGCGCCGGTCATCAGCGCGACCTCGGGCAGGAACCAGAAGCGGTTCTCGCCGTAGGCCTCGTAGTTGGACGCGCTCTGGAGGGCATTCAGGGTCTGCGCGCCCCGCTGGCCGGCGACGTTGACGAATTGCAGGGCGGCGTTCTGGCCCGCGAAGGCGCGCAGGCCCAGGACCGTGTCGTTGCGATAGCCGCCGATGTCGAACGTGCCGGTCCAGCGGGGGGAGATGCCGTAGGTCCAGCCGTCCTGGTCGATGGCCTGGAAGATCGGGTGGTAGAGGCTCTTGTGAATGGCCCAGGTGTCGATGTCGAGCTTGCCGACGTCGAGCAGGAACGAGGTCCGGTTGGCGACCCGCTCGGTCGCGACCTGCCGGGACTGGTTGCCGCCGAGCGCCGTCGGGTTCGCCGCGCGCGGATTGTCGAGGGCGTTGAACAGCGTCAGGGTGCCCGGCAGCTTCTGGTCGGTGAGGTAGGCGCCGATGTAGAACCGGGTTTCGACGCCCGGCGCGAGCCGGTAGCCGATATTGGCGTTGAAATTCCGGGTGCGCTGCGTCTCGTGGATGCGGTAGCCGTCCGAATTCGTGATCGTGCCGTTGATCATGATGTCGGCGGGTCCGGAGACCCGTGAGACCTGGAAGTTCTCGCGGATGGTGTTGAAGCTGCCGCCGTCGATGCGCAGGATGTTGGGCGCGAAGGCCGTGTAGGCGGTCGGCGTGACGAAGTTGACGGCACCGCCGAGCGTCGTCGCCCCGAAGGTGAGGGCATTCCCGCCCTTGTAGACCTCAACCGAGCGCAGGGCGAGCGGATCGATCTGGTAGAAATCGCCGCTGCCATCGGCGAGGTTGAGCGGAATGCCATCCTGCAGCAGCTCGATCCCGCGCAGGTGGAAGCCGCGGGCAATGCCCGACCCCCGGACGGACAAGCGCAGTTCCTGGCCGTAGCGCTCCTGCACGTAGACGCCGGGCGTGTCCTTGAGGACGTCGCGCAGCGTGTTGGCGTAGCGGTTCTGGAAGTCGCCGGCATCGATGAACGCCACGGAGCCGACGGTTGCGTTCACGGCGGCCCGTTGCCGGGCCACGCTCGGCACCGTCACGGACCCGGCGGTCTCGCCGGGACTCGTGCCTGCGCCCGAACCCGGCGGCGCGGCGCCCGCGACCGTGATCTCGTCGAGGGGGATCGTGCCCGAACCGGCCGTCTGCGCGAAGACCGAGGTGGTGGCGAGCAGGGTGAGAAGCAGGGCGGCAGGACGCGCGACCCGCGGCACATGGGACATGACTGATACCAACGGCCGGTGAGGCTGACTCGGCGTGTTGCGCGCGGGTTCCAGTTCTGATTCGGTTCACGGATCAGGAGAGCGTGCCATGACCGGGATCGCCATCACCCGCACGGATCTGAGCGCTGAGGCGTTGCGCGCAGCATCGTCCAAGGCGCCGAGCATTCCGGCGGCGCGTCGCATGCTGGCGCTCGCGCTGGTGCTGGAGGGTGCCGATCGCACCACGGCGGCCCGCTCCTGCGGCATGGACCGCCAGACCCTGCGCGATTGGGTCCACCGCTACAACGCCGAGGGGCTTGAAGGTCTGAGCGACCGCAAGGCGCCAGGCCGGGCCGCCAAGCTGACGACCGACCAGAAGCAGCAGTTGGCCGCGCTGGTCGAGGCGGGGCCGGACGTCGACACCGATGGCGTGGTGCGCTGGCGCCGGGTCGACCTTCAGGCGCGGATCAAGGATCTGTTCGGGGTCGAGATGCACGAGCGCACCGTTGGCAAGCACCTGGCGGAGCTTGGCTTCGTGCGGCTTTCGGTGCGCCCGCAGCATCCCAAGGCCGACGAGGAGATCCAGGAAGCATTTAAAAAAACTTCGCCGCGCGCGTGGCAGAGGTCCTGCCCGAACCCGTCCGCGCCAAGCCGCTCGAGATCTGGTTTCAGGACGAGGCGCGCGTCGGCCAGCAGGGCACGCTGACGCGGGTCTGGGCGCGCAAGGGCACGCGCCCGCGGGCGCCCCGCGACCAACGCTACAAGTGGGCGTACGTGTTCGGCGCGGCCTGCCCGGCGCGCGCGACCAGCGCGGCCTTGGTGCTGCCGACGGTCAACACCGCGATGATGTCGCTGCACTTGGCCGAGATCAGCAAGCAGGTGGCCGAGGGCGCACACGCGATCCTGGTGCTGGACGGGGCCGGCTATCACGGCACCGCCAAGACACGCCGACCGCGTGGCCTGGCGGTGCCGGACAACATCACGCTGTTGCATCTGCCGGCGTCCTCGCCGGAGCTGAACCCGATGGAACTGGTCTGGCAATACGTGCGCCAGAACAAGCTCGCCAATCGGGTGTTCCGTGACTACAGGCAGATCGTCGAGGCTTGCTGCGACGCCTGGAACTTCTTCGCCAACAACCCGGACCTCGTGACCTCAATCACAGCGCGCGACTGGGCGAAGGTCAAAGTTTAGGGCCGTTGGTATGACATCCATCATCTGAGTGATCCGAGAGACGATCGTTCAGACGATGGGGGGTGCTCTCGCGCTGGCCCGGACCCCAGGCGGTGCGCGGGGATGGGCAACGACCTCCGGGCGCCACGAGACGCCGACCGTCCTGCGGACGGGCCAGGCGATGGTTGTCGAGGCCAGGACGGGAGCCGTCAGGGCATCCGGGCCATGCGCCGCCGTACAGCATGCCAGATGGTGATGAGCGGGAGGGGTCTTGGCCGGATCGTCGGATGCCGAACCTGCATCCGGAGCACACAGGATGTGCGGGAGACCCGGGTGGACCGTGACCAGAGCGCCGGAGAGGATCGCCTGCCAGGCAAGCGCATACAGTGCGGCGAAGGCGATCACCGCACGGAGGGCCATCCCGCTTGTCCACTCCCTCTGCATGGACCCGAGTACGGCGACGCTTCCGAGCCGGTCAAGCCGGACGATCGGGCCACTCACTGTTTTTACGCCGGTGTGTCGCGGACAAGGGCGGGGTCAACGGCGTGTCGGGCGTGAGACAGGATGAAGGTCTGGACGAGGGCGCGGGCGGGTCCCCAAACGGTCAAGCCGACCGGATCTTGATTCCATGCCACCGATCTTGGCCACCGATCTTGGCCACCGATCTTGCAGCATTGTCAGTGAAGAGCCGGAATTCTCCCCGTCGGACGAGGCTCTCGATGCACGAAGCGGTTCGAAAGGGTCGATCGGACTGCCGGCTCAGGCCTCGGGTCGTCGGGAGAATGGTGCCGCTGGGGAGGATTGAACTCCCGACCTCGTCATTACCAATGACGCGCTCTACCACTGAGCTACAACGGCGCGCCGGTGCCGCGCTGCCCTCCCGGTCGGGATCGGACAGCCTTCAGACACACCGAGCGAAATCTTGAAGACTTCCACTGTGGTGGATGGTGCCGCTGGGGAGGATTGAACTCCCGACCTCGTCATTACCAATGACGCGCTCTACCACTGAGCTACAACGGCCCGTCGGCGCTGCCCGTCCCGCCCGTGACCGGGTGGTGCGTGGTGCGCCGAAGACGAGCGGGGGGATAGCGGATCGCCCGGCGCATTGCAACAGGCGCGCGGGCAGGAATCGGAATCAGGAATCGCGGCCCCGGCCGGCCGTGTCGCCCGGGCCGGGCCGGCCCCCTGGCCCGCCGCTTGCTTTGCCCTCTCGCAACGGGAGCCGCCGAGGGGAGAGCGCGTGGACATCGAACTCGTCAGCCTGACCAAGCGCTACGGCGACACCGTCGCGGTCGATGGGATCAACCTGAAGATCCGCTCGGGCTCGTATTGCTGCCTGCTCGGGCCGTCCGGCTGCGGCAAGACCACGACGCTCCGGATGATCGCCGGGCACGAGACCGTCTCGTCGGGCGACGTGGTGATCGGCCCGAAGGCGGTCGGGGACCTGCCGCCGGCGCAGCGCGGCACCGCGATGATGTTCCAGAGCTACGCGCTGTTTCCCCACCTCACCTGCCGCGACAACGTCGCCTTCGGGCTCAAGATGCGGGGCGTCGCGAAGGAGGAGCGCCGCAAGCGCGCCGAGGCGATGCTGGCGCTGGTGCAGATGGACAAGCTCGCCGACCGCCTGCCGGCGCAGCTCTCGGGCGGCCAGCAGCAGCGGGTTGCCCTCGCCCGCGCCCTCGTCACCGGCCCGAAGGTGCTGCTCCTCGACGAGCCGCTCTCGGCCCTCGATCCGTTCCTGCGGGTGCGGATGCGGACCGAGTTGAAGCGGCTGCAAAGCGAACTCGGCATCACCTTCGTGCACGTCACCCACAGCCAGGAGGAGGCGATGGCGCTGTCCGACCTCGTGGTGGTGATGAATGGCGGCCGCATCGAGCAGGCGGCCGCTCCCCGCACGGTGTTCGAGCGCCCGGCCACCGCCTTCGTCGCCCGCTTCATCGGCGGCCACAACGTCATCGCGCTTCCCGACCGGCGCATCGCCGTGCGGGCCGACCGGATGCGGCTCGGCTCCGAGGCCGGACCCGAGGGGCTCAGCGCCCGGGTCGTCGCGGTCGAGTACCAGGGCAGCACCGTGCATGTGAGCCTCGAGGCGCCGGACCTCGCGGCAGACGCCGGCTCAGCCCTGACGGCGATCCTGAGCGATCACGCCTACGCCGATCATCCCCTCGCCCTCGGAGACACGGTGCGGGTGGGCTGGCCGGCGGGCGAGGCCCACCGCCTCGACGCCTGACGAGGACTTCGAAAAGGGAGACTTTCGCCATGACCGACACCAAGACACCCCGCCTGTCGCGCCGCACGCTGCTGCAAGGGGCCGGCGCCGCGGCCGGCCTCGCCGCCGGCTCCGGCGTCATCACGGGTTTTCCGGCGATCATCGCCGCCGAGCCGGTGACGCTTCGCTACCTCGGCACCGCCGTGAACCAGAGCGGCGACATCGCCCGCAAGGTGAAGGAGGATCTCGGTATCACGATCGAGTACATCCCGGTCGTGACCGACGAGGTGTCGAAGCGCGTCGTCACCCAGCCGAACTCGTTCGACATCGTCGATTCCGAGTATTTCAGCCTCAAGAAGCTGATGCCGTCGGGCAACCTCGTCGGCATGGATGCGCGCCGGATCAAGAACGCCGACAAGATCACCCCGGTCTTCACCAAGGGCGAGGTCGGGGGCAAAAAGATCGGCGACCAGGGCACGGCGCCCAAGAAGGTTTTTTACCTCGAAGGCCAGAACTCGACCAAGTTCGCCGCCTCGCCGACCGAGTGGATCACCCTGATCCCGACCACCTACAACGCCGACACGCTGGGCATCCGGCCCGACCTGATCAAGCGCCCGATCACCTCGTGGAAGGAACTCCTGAACCCCGAATTCAAGGGCAAGGCCTCGATCCTCAACATCCCGTCGATCGGCATCATGGATGCCGCGATGGTGGTGGAGGCCACCGGCGACTACACCTATCCCGACAAGGGCAACATGACGAAGGCGGAGATCGACCGCACCATGAAGGTGCTGATCGAGGCCAAGCGCGCCGGCCAGTTCCGCGCCTTCTGGCAGGACTTCAACGAATCCGTGAACCTGATGGCGTCGGGCGAGACGGTGATCCAGTCGATGTGGTCGCCCGCCGTCACCAAGGTGCGCTCGCAGGGCGTCGCCTGCACCTACCAGCCGCTGAAGGAAGGCTACCGCGCCTGGGCCACCGGCTTCGGCCTGCCCAAGACCCTGAGCGGCAAGAAGCTCGATGCTGCCTATGATTTCATCAACTGGTTCCTGTCCGGCTGGGCCGGTGCCTATTTGAATCGCCAGGGCTACTATTCGGCGGTGCTGGAAACGGCAAAAGCCAACATGGAGCCCTACGAATGGGCATTCTGGATGGAGGGCAAGCCGGCCGAGAAGGACATCAAGGCCCCGGACGGCACCATCATGGAGAAGGCCGGCGCGGTGCGTGACGGCGGCTCGTTCGAGCAGCGGATGGGCGCCGTCGCCTGCTGGAACTCGGTGATGGACGAGAACACCTACATGGTGCGCAAGTGGAACGAGTTCATCGCCGCATGAGCACGGCGACGGCTCCCGCTCACCCTCTCCCGGAGGCGGCGCCCGCCGCCTCCACCCCCACGGGCCTCGCCGCGGCGACGCGGCGCCAGCGTCGGCTCGCCTACTGGCAGGCGATGCCGCTCGGGCTGGTCTTCCTCGTGTTCTTCCTGGTGCCGCTGGCGCTGACCCTGATCGTCAGCTTCTGGGAGTACAACGAGTACGAGATCATCCCGGCCTTCACGTTCCAGAACTACAAGGACGTGTTCGAGGGCTGCCTGTCGGGGGGCGATCTCTGCACCACCTTCCGGACCTACCTGTCGACGCTGAAGTTCTGCCTGCTCGGCTGGGCCGCGACCCTGTCGATCGGCTTCACGGTGGCCTACTTCGTCGCCTTCCACGTCCGCTCGACGGCGATGCAGACGGTGCTGTTTCTCATCTGCACCATCCCGTTCTGGACCTCGAACGTGATCCGGATGATCGCCTGGGTGCCGCTGCTCGGGCGCAACGGCCTCGTCAACGACACGCTGATGGGTCTCGGGTTGATCCGCACCCCGATCGAGGGGCTGCTCTATTCCGACTTCTCGGTGGTGCTGGCCTTCATCCACCTCGATACGGTGTTCATGATCGTGCCGATCTTCAACTCGATGATGCGGATCGACCGCTCGCTGATCGAGGCCGCCACGGATGCCGGCGCCACGCCCTGGCAGACCCTGTGGAACGTCATCGTGCCGCTCTGCAAGCCGGGCATCGCCATCGGGTCGATCTTCGTGCTGACCCTCATCATGGGCGACTTCGTGACCGTGGGCGTCATGGGCGGCCAGCAGATCGCCTCGGTCGGCAAGGTGATCCAGGTGCAGATGGCCTATCTGCAATTCCCCGCAGCCGCCGCCAACGCGGTGGTGCTGCTCGGCGCCGTGATGGTGCTGATCGCCGCGCTCACCCGCCTGATCGACCTGCGCCGGGAGCTTTGAGAGACATGCGCCGCGACGGGCCCCGCCCCTTCTCGTTCTACGTGCTCGCCGCCTTCTTCGGGCTGTTCGTGCTCTTCCTCTACGGGCCGACCCTGACGATCCTGGCGCTCAGCTTCCAGGGCCCGCAGGGCGGCCTCACCTTCCCGATGAACGGGGTCTCGACCTTCTGGTTCTCGCGCCTCTGGGCCGGGCTCGGGGTGGTCGACATCTGGGCGGCGTTCCGGCGCTCGCTGGCGCTCGGCCTCGTGGTGATGGCGCTCACCGTCACCATCGCGTTCTTCGCGGGGTTGGCCTTCCGCAAGGGCTTCTTCGGCCAGACGCCGCTGTTCTACGTCGCGGTGGCGAGCCTGATCGTGCCCTCGATCGTGGTCTCGCTCGGCATCGGCCTCGAATTCCGGCTGATCGACGAGGGCATCAAGGCGCTCGCCGCCTGGACCGGCTGGGGCTTCCTCCAGGACCACGGCACGGTGATGGGGCTGTTCACCTCCGCGCTCGGCGCCCACCTGACCTGGACCCTGCCCTTCGGCCTCCTCATCATGTTCGCGGTGTTCAACCGCTTCAACCCGGCCTACGAGGAGGCGGCGCGCGACCTCGGCGCCACCGGTCCGCAAAGCTTGCGCCACGTCGTGGTGCCGATCATCCTGCCGTCCCTCGTCGGCGTCGCGCTGTTCGGCTTCACCCTGTCCTGGGACGAGCTCGCCCGCACCAGCCAGGCGATCGGCGGGCGCAACACCCTGCCGCTGGAGCTGCAGGGCCTCACCACCACGGTGACGACGCCGGAGATCTACGCGCTGGGCACCGTGACGACGGGCGTCTCGCTCCTCGTCATCGGGCTCGCCTTCGGCAGCTTCCTGGCGATCCAGCGCCGCCGCGCCAGGCGGGTGACGCTGCCGGGGACCTGACCCCCTCAATCCGTCGTGCGGACCGTCCAGGTCGCCCGGCGGATGCCCTCGGCGGCCCCTAAGCGCGCGATCACCGCCTCGATCTCCTCCGGCTCGATCGCGGTGCTGACCAGGGTGGCGACCACCTCGACGTCGTCCTCGCCGCGCTCCTCGACATCGACCTCGCTGACGGGATAGTGCGCCGCCTCCAGGCGCTCGACCAGGAGGTCGCGCACCTCCGAGAGGCGACCGGTATCCGTGGTCGCGCGGACCTCGTAGGTCGCCTCCGAATCGCGCTCGTCGATCGGAATGCGGTTGATGGCGTTGACGAGCGGCCGCAGCAGGGTGTTGCCGGCGAGCACCGCCGCGGTGACCAGCGCCGCTTCCGCCGCGAGATCGACCCCCGACAGGGCCCCGACCGCGGCCGAGCACCACAGCGTCGCGGCGGTGTTGAGGCCGCGGACGTTCATCCCCTCCTTCATGATCACGCCGGCGCCGAGGAAGCCGACGCCCGAGACCACGTAGGCGACGATGCGGATCGCCCCGTCGGCGTGCCCGATGCGCATGCCGAGATCGGTGAAGGCCGCCGCGCCCACCGCGACCAGCACGTTGGTGCGCAGGCCCGCGGTGCGCTGCCGGTACTGGCGCTCCGCCCCGATCATGGTGCCGAGCACGAAGGCGCAGACGAGGCTCAAGACCGAGTTGAGGAATTCGCCGGCCTGGAAGGCCTGGATGATCGCCATCGCGTCCGTGCCGCTGGTGAGGGAGGTGCGCGCTGAGCGCCCGCACCGGAACCCCGAGCCTATAGCGGGGCCGTGTGACGGCCGGATAGCGGAGCGGTCAGGGCGCGGCCTTCGGGTCCGAAGCCTTGCCCGCGGCCTTCGCCTTGGAGACGGGAGACTTGGAGGCCGCAGGCTTGGAATCCGAATTCTTCGAATCCGGACTCTTGGGGTCCGGACTTTTGGAATCCGGGATCTTGCCTGCCGCCGCCTTCACCTTGGCTTTGCGGGCCTTCGCGCCCTCGGCACCGGCCGCGCGGATCAGGGCGGCGAGCCCGGCCTCGGTCACCGCCTCGGCCGCCTCCTGCACGGTGAACCAGCGGCACTCGCGCTCGTGCTGCTCGGGCCAGGTCTTGAGCTGCTTGCGCACCTCCAGGCGGAAGACCTGGACCTGGCACAGCACCGTGTCGCGGCTCTTCAGGCGCTTGTTGTAGAAATAGCTGCCGAGCGCCCGCCGGCCGACCCGGCCGATCAGGCCCGCCTCCTCGTAGGCCTCGCGGGCGGCGGCCTCGTAGTTCTTCAGGCCCTTCATCGGCCAGCCCTTCGGCACCACCCAGCGCCGGGTCTCGCGGGAGGTGATGAGCATGACCTGCAAGGCACCGCCGGGCCCGGGCCGGACCGGCAGCACGGCGACCTGCCGGCGCGGCTCGCCGTTGCGCTCCGCAAAGCCGGTCAGGAAACCCGCCAGGGACCTCAGGCTCTTCATGATCCGGCGCGATCCGCGGCGGAACGGCACCCCGGGCGACAAGGACGGCTCGGGTGACGCCTTGCGCGAAGGCCTGGGCAGGTCACGGGTCTCACGTCGCGGCGCACTCGCTGGTCCGGTCTCGGGGCCAAGAACCCGAGGACTCAGTGGGAGAGTTCCCTCGCGCAGGACTCTCTTGCGAGACATCGCCTTGCTTCGGGACAGATCCGTCGAGGACGCATTCCGCGGCCCGGATTTCCTCGCGGCGGACGGCGCACCTCTCCCGTCCCTTTAAGCGGGGTCGGCCGTGGCACTCAAGAAGGAATTGTTAACCGGCAAAACAATCGCTGCGCCGGTGGCCGGCGTCAGGCGTCGCCGCCGAGGGTGGCGATGAGGGCGTCGAGTCGCTGGCGCAGATCGGCGATCTCGCCCTCGGACATCTTCAGGGTCTCGACCACGGAACGGCGCACCGCCACCGCCTCCTCCTGCAGGGCCTGGCCCTCCTCGGTCAGGCTGATCTCGACCTCGCGCTCGTCGGCCTGCCGCCGGGTGCGGCGCACGTAACCGGCCGCCTCGAGGCGCTTGAGCACCGGGGTCAGCGTGCCTGAATCGAGGCGCAGGCGCCGGCCGATATCCGAGACCGTCAGCCCGTCGCTCTCCCACAGCACGATCAGCACGAGGTATTGCGGATAGGTGAGGCCCAGCCGCTCGAGGAGCGGCCGGTAGCACTTCGTCATCCGGTGGGAGGCGGCGTAGAGCGCGTAGCAGAGCTGATTGTCGAGCCGCAACGCTTCCACGCCTGACAGGACAGGCTCGAGAGAGTTCATGTGCACACCATTCCAACGGCACCCGGGCGCCGCCCTCGCCGCAGGATCCTCATCTCGCCAGCGTAACACGCCGGACGGACCACCGAAATCCACACCAATGGGTTCGATGGTGAACAATCATCTCTCGAATGGGGCTCCGTCCGCAACAGCATAAGATGGGCGACCGTATCGCGGCCGCCCGAATCTCACCGCCGGCCCGGATCCTACCGCCGGCCATCGAGCGGCGGACGGGTGCGGCGCTCGACCACCAGGGGCCGGCCGGCCCGGCGCTCGACGATCACCGTGCGCGGGCCGCGCAGGCCGCCGCCGGTGCTGATGATCCGCTCCGGCGCGCGCTCCGTCTTCTTGGCCGCCTGGGCCTGGGCCGCCTGGAGCACGTGCGGGCGCACCTCCTCGGGGGGCAGGCCGATCAGGCCCGCGGCGATCTCGACCTGCTGCTCGACGTCGTCGGCGAGGTCCTGCGCCGCGGCCACCGCCTCGGAGATGGTGGGGGGCTCCTTGCGCACCCGGATCGGCGGCAGGTTGCGGGGCTTGTCGGTCGGCTTCTTCACGGGGCGGCTCATCATCATGCGGCTGAGCATAGCGCAGGCGTCGCGATTGTTGCAGTGCAACACGCGCATGTCCAACCCTGCGCCGCTCGAATGGTTGCGCCGGTCTCACGGTTAGCCCGCGCTGGCCGCAGGAGAATCCGACCCGCCCGCAAGGCCTCGACGGGATATCGGGCATAAGGTCGCACCCGTGTGGGAGGCCGGCTTGCCCGGGCCGGACCGGCCTGAGACACTGGAATCACCATGACCGATCTTCCCCGCCTCGACCCGCGCCTGACTCCGGCCCGGCCCGATCTCGCCGACGAGCGTCTGCGCGGGCGGGTCGAGGCGGCGGCTTACGTGCCCGGCCTTCCGCACCGGATCACTGTCCCCGTCGCGCCCCTGCGGCGCGCGCCAGACCCGGCCGCCGGCCTCGACAGCGAGGCTTTGTTCGGCGAGGCCGCGACGGTCTACGACATCCGCGACGGCTGGGCCTTTGCGCAACTCGCCGCCGACGGCTATGTCGGCTACCTCCCGGCCGAGGCTTTGGGGCCGGTCGATCCGGCTCCGACCCACCGGGTCTCGGCCCTGCGCACCTTCCTCTACCCCGCCGCCGACCTGAAGCGCCCGGTCCTCGGCGCGCTCGGCCTCGGCGCGCAGGTCGCGGTGGCGGCCCGGGAGGGCGCCTATGCGCGCCTCTCCGATGATCGCTTCGTCTGGGCCGGACACCTCGCGCCCCTCGACGCGGCCGAGCCGGACGTCGCCGCGACGGCCCTGCGCTTCCTCGGTACGCCCTATCTCTGGGGCGGGCGCAGCAGCCTCGGCCTCGACTGCTCCGGGCTGGTGCAGACGGCGCTCGCCGCAGCCGGTCTCCCGGCCCCCCGCGACAGCGACCAGCAGGAGGCCGCCCTCGGCGAGGCGGTAGCGATCGGGCCCGATCTCGCCGGCCTGCGGCGGGGCGACCTCGTGTTCTGGCGCGGCCATGTCGGGATGATGCTGGACGAGACCCGCCTGATCCACGCCAACGGCCACCACATGGCGGTGGCGATCGAGCCCCTGGCCGAGGCGGAAGCGCGCATCCGCGCCGGCCGGACCGGGCCGGGCACGGGCGACGGGGCGATCCGCGCGGTCAAGCGCCTGACACAGGCCGCCTGACGATGCTCCCCGGAGAACGACATTCTCCTTCACGGGTCCCGGCGATCCTTCGGCCCAATCCTTCGGCCCCGGTAACCTTCGGGCAATCCCACCCGGCGGGACGGAGAATCCCCGCGCGAATCCGTGGACATCTGGCGGAATCTTGACGGTGCGCGATTGTGGCCGCCTCGCGCCGGCCATAACCCGTTGTAGAATGACGCAGACGCTCCCGTCTCGAGCCCTGAGGACACCCGCCCCCGATGCTGACCGGTTCGGCCATCACCCGCGCCCTCGTCATCGTCGTGCTGGCGGCCGGCCTCGCCGGGCTGTGGCAGTTCTTCATGCCGCGCGCGGCCGGCCCGCACCTCTCCGAGCCGCCCAAGGTGTCGGAGTCGCCCAAGGTATCGGAGTCGCCCAAGCGCGCCGAGGCGAGCCGGAGCGCTCCGCCCCCGCCCGCACCGACGAGCGAGGCCGGCGATCCGGTGCGCTCGGTCTATCCCGGCCCGCGCCCGGCCGACCCGCCGGCGCAGCGCCCGCCGGTCGTGGCGGAGGCGCCCGCCCCGGCGCCGGTCCCCGCTCCGGCTCCGATCCCGGCTCCTGCGCCCTCCCCTCCCCCGGTCTTCACCCCGGCCGCCCCGTCCGCACCGCTGCCGCAGGCCGACACGACCGCCGACGCGACGCCCTCGACCGGCACGGTCGACCTCAACACCGCCAGCGTGGCGGAACTGAACGGATTGGGCGGCGGCATGATCGGCAAGGCGATCATCGCCAGGCGGCCCTACGCATCGCCGGGCGAGCTCCTGTCGAAGCGGGTGCTGAGCCGGGCGACGTATGAGAAGATCAAGGATCAGGTGACGGTGCGGTAGGACAGCCGATCGTCGATCCGGCCGGCCCGACGCCTGATTGAGTTGGCCGACACGATCGAACGAGCGAGCACGCAGGTAAAGAGCCGACTCCCTCCTGCTCCAGTATCGAGCCGAACATGTCGCTGCGTCGGGAACGGGCGGACAGCCAAAGCACGCTGGAAAGTGCCGCCGATCATCGATATCGAGGAACGCTCATCTGGACGAGCGGCTCGCAGTGACGATGGATACCCACGAGCAGCGCCTGGAGGCGATGCATCCCCTGCTGGAGGATGGCGCCGAGGCTCCGGGACGGAGCATACCGAGCACGAGCATCCCTGGGGCTGACCAGTGGGTCGGAGAGTTCCACTGGCGAACGCGGCGCGGTCCGGCCTTCGTGCTCTGGTCGTTCGGTAGGCCCGATGGTGCGCTCAACGCGCGATATCCGGACGGCTCCAGGGGCATGATCGTCAATACGCTGGACCACGGGCCGAGGCGGCGCGCGTCGGGGCCGCGACGATGGACCTACGGGACGATGGACATCGAGGAGAACGACGTCGCTTTCCACGACGGCGTTCAGCCCGTTTACGCGCCGCCCGCACCGGATCCGTTCGACCTGGAAGCCGTGCTGGCGCGCGATCCCGGCTTCCTGGCGGCCCTGGCGGACGATCGCTTCGCGCAGGCGATCTACGCCGTCTTCCAGAATCGGACCTTCATCGAAACCCGCAGCGGCCGGACGTGGATGTGCGGCGACCGGCAGGCCGCTCACCTGGTCGCAAACCTTCGCGGACTGGGGGAGAGCTACCACGACTATTTCCTGACCGAGTTCGAAGGCACGTGGCCGGACGATGAGGCAGCCCGCGTGACGTCGCTCCAGGGCATGATGTCCCTTCTTGGAGGCTCGCTTCCCATCCCCGACATCAAACCCGCGGCGAGACCGGTCCTGAACCCCGACGGATCGCGCGAGGCGATCCGCGACGAGGCGCATGCAGGAGTGGCCGATTCGGATTGGCGCGGGCAAGCCGAGCAGCAATGGCAGGCCGCGAAGGACATGCGAGACAGTTTCGCTTCCAGCGCGCGCGCCGCCCTCGCCGAGATCGAGCGGCAACCGAACCGTGACGTGTACGAAGTCCTGCGCGGCCATCTCGCACGCCTCGGCTGGCGCACGGAGAACGACGAGGACCGCGACCGGGCGAGAGCGGCGGCGCGGGAAGACGGCCTGGAGGTGTTGCAGGCCGTCAAGCAGCGGGAGGGCCGCCCGGCAGGCGAATGCCCGAGCTGGGCTCAGCCCATCCTCGATCGCCGAGAGCGTCAAACCGCCGGGAATGGCTTTCGTCTGGTCGCGACGGCGGTCCTCGCCGGGCTCGGCGAGGACGAGCGCGAGGTCGAGCTGGGCAGGGTCCAGCGCCGGCTCGATGACCTGGCGATCACCGGCCGTCTCGACGAGGAGGAGTATGCCGATTTATCGGGCCGCCTGTCGAGCAGCGCCCTCGATCGATGACGAGACATCGATCGTCGGCCCCCGATGTGCTCGGCATCGAGGGCCGACCCGATCACGCCGCCAGCGGCGCCGGGATCTCGGTCTCGCGCTCGGTCACGAGATCCGCGGCGATGCGGCCGGAGCCCGCCGCCATGGTCCAGCCGAGCGTGCCGTGGCCGGTATTGAGCACGAGGCCGCGGATCGGGGTGCGGCCGAGATAGGGCACGTTCGAGGGCGTGGTCGGGCGCAGGCCGCTCCAGGCGGTGGCGGCAGAGAAATTTCCGGCATTCGGGAAGGTGCGCCGGGCATTCTCCAGGATCGCCGCGACCCGGGCGGCGTCGAGATGGCGGGTATAGCCCGAGAGTTCGGCCGTGCCGGCGACGCGCAGGTGGCTGCCGAGGTTGGAATAGACCAGCTTGTACTCGTCGTCGGTCAGGCTGACCTGCGGCGCGCCGTTATGCCCCTCGATCGGGATCGAGACCGAGTAGCCCTTGGCCGGGTAGATCGCGAGGTTCACGCCGTAGCGGCGCAGGAACGGCGCCGACCAGGAGCCGAGCGACACGACGACGTTCGGGGCGGAGAGCCGCTGGTGCCCGCCCTCGACCATCACCTCGACGCCGGTGATCCGGTCTCCCGAGGGGGAGAGCAGCAGCCGGGTCGCCTCGGAGCCGTACAGGAAGGTCGCGCCCATCGCGGCGGTGCGGGCGGCGAGCGCCTGGGTGAAGGCGCGGGCGTCGCCGCTCTCGTCCTCCGCCGTGTAGGTGGCGCCGACGACGTCCCGGATGCTGTCGGCGAAGGCGGGCTCGATCGCCAGCACCTCGTCGCGCGAGACCACCCGGCGCTCGCAGCCGTGCCGGCGCATCAGCTCGGCGACGGGCTTGGCGGCCTCGAACTCCTTCAGGTCGCGGTAGAAATGCAGGATGCCCAGCGTCTTCTCCGAGTAGGCCAGGCTCTCGGTGGCGCGGATCTCCTGCAGCTTGGCCCGGCTATAGGCGCCGAGGCGCACGATCTCGACGGTGTTGCGGCGCGCCCGCTCGGGGGTGCAGTTGCGCAGGAAGCCGGCGATCCACGACCATTGGTGCCGGTCGAGGCGGGGGGTGAAGAGCAGCGGCGCCTTCGCGTCGAACAGCCACTTCATCACCTTGAGCGGCGCGCCCGGATTGGCCCAGGGCTCGGCGTGGCTCACCGAGATCTGGCCGCCATTGGCGTAGCTGGTCTCGAGCCCCGCGCCACCCTGGCGGTCGACCACGCAGACCGACAGGCCCGCTCGTGCCGCCCAATAGGCGGTGGCGGTGCCGACGACGCCGGCGCCGAGCACGATGAGATCGAAGGAGGTCTGTTGTCCCGACACGCGTTCCATCCTTCCCGCCTCGTCGAGGCAGGTCACGGGTTTGGAACTCTGTTCGGGTGGCCTGAGAGATTCGCCGGGTTCGCGACCCGGCTTGCTCCATCGGCGGGCGTCGTGGCGCCCTCTCCAGAGTGCCCTCTCGATCGCGGTCCTTTCACCTGAGAGCTTCGGCGCGCAGCACGGCTGGCACGCCTTTCCCCTTCGGTGCCGGCTCGAAGCCGGTCTCTCCCGCGACCATCAACGGACGGCCAAGCCTGTAGCACGGCCGTCCGGATCGCAAAAGGGCCCAGTCGCAAAAGCGCAAGAATCGGTCGCTGCCGCTCAAGAGGGCGGACCGATCCCGCCGCCTCAGGCGCGGCAGGCCTCGAACCCCTTGCGGATCTGCTCCGGGTCGAGGTGGCGGCCGATGAAGACGACGCGGGATTCCCGTGGGTCGCCCGGCTTCCACTCGTCCTGGAGGTCGCCGTCCAGGATCATGTGGACGCCCTGGAACACGAAGCGGCGCGGCTCGTCGGGGAAGCTGACGATGCCCTTGCAGCGCAGGATGTCCGGTCCCTGGACCTGGGTCAGGTCGGAGATCCACGGCATGAACTTGTTGGGATCGACCGCGCCCGGGAGCCGGGCCGAGATCGACTGGATCTCGTCGGAATGGTGGTGGTGGTGGCCCTCCTCCAGGAATTCCGGCTCGATCTCGATGATGCGGGCGAGGTCGAAGGCGCTGCGGCCGAGCACCCGGTCGAGCGGCACGGCGCAGTGCTGCGTGCGGTGGATCTCGGCGGACGGGTTGAGGGCACGGATCTGGCGCTCGACGGCATCGAGGCCGGCCTCGTCGACGAGGTCCGACTTGTTGAGCAGGATCACGTCGGCGAAGGCGACCTGATTCTTGGCCTCGGGGGCGTCCTTCAGGCGCTCGGACAGCCACTTGGCGTCCACCACCGTCACCACGGCGTCGAGGGTGGCGGCCTCGCCGACATCCTGGTCGACGAAGAAGGTCTGGGCCACCGGCGCCGGGTCGGCGAGGCCAGTCGTCTCGACGATGATGGCGTCGAACTTGCCCTTGCGCTTCATCAGCCCGTCCATGATGCGGATCAGGTCGCCGCGCACGGTGCAGCAGATGCAGCCGTTGTTCATCTCGAACACTTCCTCGTCGGCGCCGACGACGAGGTCGTTGTCGATGCCGATCTCGCCGAACTCGTTGACGATCACGGCGTAGCGCTTGCCGTGCGGCTCGGTGAGGATGCGGTTGAGGAGCGTGGTCTTGCCGGCGCCGAGATAGCCGGTGAGCACCGTGACGGGGATCTTGTCGGACATGCGGGGCCGTCTGTTCGCGAAGGAGTGGGGCGCCGGGGGGCGCCGCGACGGGTGATATAGTGTGTCACTCCGTCCGGCGCGAGGCCGCATCCGGCAGGCTGAAACGGGCGACGTCGCGCAGCAGCTCGACGAAGGCGCGGGCGCCGTGATCGAGGAGGGCGCGGCCGGCCTCCGCGGTGCCCAGGCCGGCATCCCCGATGGCGCCGTCCGGGTTGAGGTCCTGGGCGTGCCAGGCGAAGGCGGCCGGGCGGCCGGCGCGCAGGTGAGTGTAGGCCCGCTCGATCTCCCGCGTCGCCGGCACGAAATCGCGGATCGCGGCGCGCCGCACCAGGTCGGGCCGGAGCGCCAGCATCAGGGCGGTCTCGATCCCGCCGCCATGGATGCCGTGGCGCACCTCGTCGTCGGGAAACAGCCCCGGCGGGGTGCCGAAGCGGCTCCAGGCGGTGGTGACCGCCACCATCCCGTGCCGGCCGCGCAACCCCAAGGCCACGAGGTCCATGAGCGCGCTGTTGCCGCCATGCGACGACACGATGACGAGCCGGCGGCAGCCCGCCCGCGCGACCCCGTCGCCGATCTCGCCCCAGGCCCGGAGCGCCGTCTCGGAGCCAAGCGTCAGGGTGCCGGGAAAATCCGTGTGCTCGGGCGACAGGCCGACGCTCTGGACCGGCAGCACCCGCACGTCGAGGCCGTCGGGGACGAGCTCCGCGACCCGCGCCAGGTAGCCCTCGGCGATGACGACGTCGGTCGAGAGCGGCAGGTGCGGCCCGTGCTGCTCCACGGCTGCGACCGGCAGCACAGCCACGGTGGCGCTTAAACCGCCGTCGCGGCACTCTTCGGTGGTCAGGTCGCCCCAGGGCCGGGCCGGCATCGCGTCGCTCCTCCGATCGGAGCCCGCATCATAAGCCGCGGACGGATCGGCCGAAACCGGCGAGCGTTATGCGGATCGTCCGTCATCCAGGCGTCACAGGCGGGCTGGCATGTGCGCCCTTGGGGCGCCACGGGGCGCTCGACCCGCTGCGCTTGCGCTCATGGCGCCTGCGCGGCAGGATTGTCTCGAGAACAAGGGCGACACGCCATGGCAGCGAGCGAGCAGGCTTTGGCCGTGGACGTGCCGCGCCGGGCGGCCAAGCGCCTCCGGCCTCCGGGCGCCAAGAGCGTCGGCTGGGCCCTGATGCAGGCGGCGCGCCTCCATCGCGGCCGCATCGGCGACCGCCTGGCGGAACTCGACCTCTTCGCCGGTCAGGAGCAGGTGGTGCAGGCCCTGGCCGCCGCCGGCACCATGACCATGGGCGACCTCGCCGCCACCCTGCGGGTGCGCCCGCCCACCGCCTCGAAGACCATCACGCGGCTCGCCGCCATGGGGGTGGTCGAGCGCCGGACCGAGGCCGGGGACGGCCGCATCGTCCGGGTGCGCCTGACCGAGGCGGGCCTCGCCAAGGCCGCGGCGATCGAAGGCCTGTGGGACGAGGTCGAGGCCGAGATGCTGGGCGGCTTCGACAACAAGGAGCGCCGGCGCCTGCGCAAGCTCCTGCGCCGCGCCACCCGCAACCTCGCCGAGGCCGCCGGCCTCGAGGCGCACGAATCCGACGCCGAGGCGGAGGACGATCTCGACGGCGGGCTCGACGGCGATTCCGGCCGGGACATGGACTGACAAGATATGAACTAACAAATGGACCGGACGGGCAAGCCCGTCCCGGTCCGCCGGATGGACGACGTCGAACGCGCGACGGCCTATCTCGAAAGATCAGGCGCCGTATAACGGTTATTGCCTTACCAAAGGCACCACCCTTCCGTCTTCTGCTGTCCGGACGACCAGCTTGCGGCGGGCGCAAGGTCGTTGGGCCGGTACAGACGAGTGTCCGAACACATCGACGACAGCGGAATCGAGGCGGGATCGCCGGTCATCCGCGCGCGCCCGCTCCGGACCCATATCGCGGCCCTCGCCGTCGCCCTGCTGGTGCCGGCGCTCGTCATCATCGGGTTGATCGCTCAGCGCTGGGTCCAGGCCGAGCAGGCGCGGATGGAGGAGCGGACCGCGACGCTCAACGCGCATGCGGTGGAGCAGATCGACCGCTTCCTCAGCGGCCAGATCGCGATGCTGCAGGCGCTCGCCACCTCGCCGGCCCTGGAGACCGGGGATTTCGCCCGGTTCGACCGCCAGGCGCGGGAACTGGTGCGGCTGCAGGGCCTCAACATCGTGCTGCGCGACCTCGACGGGCAGCAGCGGGTGAACACCCGGCTGCCCCGGGGCGCCGTCCTGCCCCGCTCCGTCCTCGCCCATGACCGGATCGTGATGGCGACCGGCGCGCCGGTCGTCTCGGACCTGTTTCCCGGCACCGCCACCGGACGGCCGATCGTGGCCGTCACGGTGCCGGTCCGGCGCTACGGGGCCGTGACCCATCTCCTGCACGCCACCCTGCCGGCTGCCCTGTTCGGCGAGGTCCTGCGGGCCGCCGGCGTCGCCGCCCCCTATTCCGGCTCGGTCACCGACCGGCAGGGCGTCATCATCGGCCGCTCCGTCGACACCGAGGCCGCGGCCGGCCAGCCCCTGCCGGGCTTCCGGTCGATCGCCGGGTCGTCGGGGCAATGGCGGGGCCGCAACCTGAGCGGCATCCCGGTCTTCGGCACCCATCACCACTCGACGCTCTCGGGCTGGGTGGTGACGATCGGCATCGCGCAGGCGGCCATGCGGGCGCCCCTCGTCACCTCCGTCCTGCTCCTGGCGCCGGTGATCCTCGGCCTCTCGCTGATCGCGCTGGTCGCCTCGCTGCTCGTCGGGCGCCGGATCATGCGCGGCAAGGCCCTCCTGTCCCAGGCGGCGGACGACCTCAGCCGGGGCGTCCGGCTGCGGATGCCGGTGACGCCGATCCGGGAGATGAACGAGGTCGGGGCGGTGCTGGCCCAGACCTCCGCGATCCTGCACCGGCAGGCGGACGCCCTGCGCGAGAGCAACGCCGACCTGGAGGACCGCATCACGGAGCGCACCCGGGAACTCGTCGAGAAGGAGGCCGTCCTCAAGACCACCCTCGATGCGATGGACCAGGGCCTGATCATGGTCGACGCGCAGGGCCGGGTCGCGGTCGCCAACCGGCGGTTCGCCGAACTCCTCGACCTCGACCCGGCCTTTCTGGCCGCCTCCCCGTCCCGGGCCGAGATGCGGCAGGTCCTGAGGGCGGCGGGCGAGTATGCGGAACTCGATCCGGCCTTCGGCCACGCGATCGCGGTCGGGGATCTCTCGGTCATCGGCGGGTGCTACGAGCGCAGGCGGCCGAACGGCACGATCCTGGAGGTCCACAACGCGCCGACCGCGTCGGGCGGGGTCCTGCGCACCGTCACGGACATCACGGCGCGGCGCGGCGCCGAGGCGGCCCTGCGGCACAAGAAGGCGCTGCTCGACGCGACGCTCGCCAACATGGACCAGGGGGTGCTGCTGATCGACGCCGCGGGGGTCGTCCAGCTCTGCAACGAGCGGGCGATCGATCTCCTCGGCCTGCCGCAGGCCTTCCGCCACGGCCGGCCGTCCCTTGCCGACCTCGTCGCCTGGCAGGCCGCGAGCGGCGAGTTCGACGCCGCGGCGGCGGGCGAACCGTGGCTCAGGCTCTCCTGCGACCTCCTCGGCGCCCCGCCGGTCTACGAGCGCACGCGCCCGAACGGCACCGTGCTCGAGGTGCGCACCGTGCGCCTCGCCGAGGGCGGGGCGATCCGCACCTTCTCGGACGTGACCGAGCGCAAGCGGCGCGAACTCGCGGTCCTGGAGGCCAACCGCGTCGCGGAGGCGGCGCGGCTCCAGGCGGAAACGGCGAGCGCGGCCAAGACCGAGTTCCTCGCCACCATGTCGCACGAGATCCGCACGCCGCTCAACGGCGTGATCGGCTACGCCGAGCTCCTCGTCCGCGCGGGCGACCTGCCGCCGGAACAGGCCAGCCGCGCCGAGCGGATCCAGGCGGCGGGCCAGGCCCTGCTGACCGTGGTCAACGACGTCCTCGACTTCTCGAAGATCGAGGCGGGGCAGATCGACCTCGACCCACAGCCCTTCGTACCGGCGGCGCTCGCCGACGACGCGGTCTCGATCGTCCGGATCGCCGCCGACGCCAAGGGCCTGGCGCTGGATGTCACGATTGCCGCAGGCTTGGCTCCCCGCCTGGTGGGCGATCCCGACCGGCTGCGCCAGGTGCTGCTCAACCTCCTCAACAACGCGATCAAGTTCACGCCGGCGGGGCGCGTGACCCTGCACCTGTCGAGCACGCCGCTGGCGGACGGGCGCCACGCCCTGCGGGTCGCGGTCGGCGATACCGGGATCGGCATCCCGGCCGACCGGCTCGATCGCCTGTTCCAGCGCTTCAGCCAGGTCGACGGCTCGATCCAGCGCCGCTTCGGCGGCACCGGCCTCGGCCTGGCGATCAGCCGTCGGCTGATCGAGGCCATGGGCGGCGAGATCGGAGTCGAGAGCCGGCCGGGCGCGGGCTCGACCTTCCGGTTCACCGTGCCCCTGGCGGCGGCGGAGGGAGAGGCGGCCCGGGAGCGGCCCATCCCCGCGCCGTGCGCCCGGCCGGCCCGGATCCTCCTCGTCGAGGACAGCCCGATCAACCAGGACCTCGCCCGCGCGATCCTGGAGCGAAGCGGCCACCGGGTCAGCGTGGCGAGCGACGGCGCCGAGGCGATCTCGGCCGTGCAGGCCGACACCTACGACGTGGTGCTGATGGACGTGCAGATGCCCGGCACCGACGGGCTGACGGCGACGCGCCACATCCGCGCGCTCGGGTCCCCGGCGAGCCGCCTGCCGATCGTCGCGCTCACCGCCAACGTGCTGCCGCAGCAGGTCGCCCAGTTCCGCGCCGCCGGCATGGACGACCATGTCGGCAAGCCGTTCCGGCCCGACGAACTGCTGGCGGCGGTGGAACGCTGGACCGCGAAGCGGACGGCCGACGCCGCCTGATCTCCCCGCTTGCCGCGGCGGCGCGAGACCTCCATCTCTCCGCTCGATCTTTTGCGCCGCAACCGACACCGGAGGAGTCCGTCATGGCCAAGGAACGCAGCGCGTTGATCGTCGGGGCCTCGCGGGGCTTGGGGCTCGGCTTGGTGCGGGCCTTCCTCGCCCGCGGCTGGGACGTCACCGCCACGGCACGGGGCGAGGCGCCCGCGCTCGCGTCCTTGAGCCCCGCCGCACCTGCGCTTGCCCAGGTCGACATCGACGACGACGCGGCCGTGGCACGCCTGCACGACGACCTCGCCGGGACCAGCTTCGACGTGGTGTTCGTGGTGGCGGGCATCGCCGACGGCGCCCATGTGCCGCTGCCGCAGGGCGACCGGGCGACGGCCTTGAAGGTCTACGAGACCAACGCGGTGAGCCCGATCCGCTTCGCCGAGACCTTCGCCGACCGGATCGCCCCCGGCGGCCTGATGGTGCTGATGAGCTCGGTCCTCGGCAGCGTCGCGCTCAACGAGAGCGGCGGCTGGGAGAGCTACCGGGCGAGCAAGGCCGCCCTCAACACGCTCGCCCGCAGCTTCGCCACCCGCCACCGCGACGCGCCCTTCGGCACGGTGCTGATGCATCCGGGCTGGGTGCGCACCGACATGGGCGGGCCCGACGCCGACATCGACGTCGCCACCAGCGCCGGGGGGATGGCGGAGGTGGTCGAGGGGCGGCTCGGGCAGCGGGGCTGCGTATACCTGGATTATCGAGGGGAGACGGTGGCGTGGTAGGGCTCTCCGCCACGCCGGAACAGACTGCACCGGCCAGTCGCGCTGACGTCGTTGGAACTGGCTGGTCGATGCACCATGATGGTGTATGATGGAGCATGTCAGAGAAGCGGAAGCCGACTTATGACCTCGACAGCTTCCAAACCTGGGCGACGAGCACACATTTCCGTGTAGCAGGATCGGCCGTCCGGACCGCGGCAGAGATTGGCTTTGGCGCAGCTGACATGATCGAAACCATTCAGAGCATGAAAAAGCGGCATTTTAACAAATCGGTTACCTCGCATCACAATCCGCGCGAGTGGCAAGACGTTTATCACGTTCCTTCGGAAGTTGGCACATTGTACATCAAATTTAGAGCCGACGCCGTCACAGAATTCTTGCTGCTGTCGTTCAAGGAGAAGAACGATGGATGACGCACCTGTCTGTCCTGTCACCGGCGAGCCGATGGTGCGGGACACCCGTCCTTTCGTGGTCTCTTATAAAGGCCGCAGGCACGATGTCGCCTTGCCGGGCTGGTACTGTGATACCAGCGGCGAAAGCATCCATTCGCGTGAGGACCTCAAGGTTTCAGATCGCGCGCTGATGACGCTCAAAGCCGAGGTCGATGGCCTTGCAACACCGAGCGAAGTCGCTCGCGTTCGCAAGAAGCTCGGCCTTTCGCAGGTGAAGGCCAGCGAGGTTCTGGGCGGCGGGCCCCGTTCATTTCAGAAGTATGAGAGTGGCGAGGTCACGCCGAGCCGCGCCATGACGAATCTCCTGCGCGTCATGGAGCGTCACCCGGAGGAGATCCGCCGGCTTGAAGCCAACATGCCTGCGGATAGTGGGTCGTCCTCATCTCGAGATTAGGATCGGACTTCTGTCGATTGCCCGCTCGTTGTCGAACGGGCTTCCGCCGCACCGATAGCGCTCCTCACTCCCCCGCCAACCCCCGCCCCAGCGCCCCCACGACGATCTCGATCTGCCCGCGCAGGACCGGCTCGCTCAGCACCATCAGCTTCTCGTCGAGGCCGAGGCTGACGAGGCCGTGGGTGGCGGAGAACAGGGACCGGGCGAGCAGCGCCCGCTCGCGGTCCCGGAGATCCGGCCGCAGCACCCGCAACGGGGCCTCGATGTAGCGGAACAGCCGCACCTGCTCGACGAGGTACCAGTCGGGCAGGGCATGCGTGACCCGGTGCTGGAACAGGGCGCGCCAGCGCGGCCGATTACCGGCGGCGAAGTGCAGGTAGGCGACCGCCAGCCGGATCAGGGTCTCCACCGCCGCGTCCCTCTCGGCCGACGTCGCCGCCCCTTCCGGCGCCGGCGCGATCGGCACCGCCGTGATCGCCCGCTCGAACAGGGCCAGCGTGCGCAGGTTGACCATCAGGATCAGGGCGTCGAGGTCGGGAAACGCCGTGTAGATCGCGCCGACTGCGCAGCCGACCTCCTTGGCGAGATCGCGCGCCTTCAGGGCCGACAGGCCGTCCGCCGCGATCGCAGCCTCGGCCGCGTCGATGAGGGCCGTCCGCAGCCGCTCCCGCCTCTCGTCGCTCCGCATGCCGTCTCCGCCTCTCCGGTGCGTGCTCGCTCCCACGCACCAGGTGCGTTTCCGCACGTGCGTGAACAACGTTCAAATTTGCGCTTGAACATCGTTCAAGGCTGTGGAAATCTCCGCTCGTGAACGACGTTCACGGAACCGGAGCCGACGATGCTCAACCTCCTCTCCACCCTCGTCCGGGGCGCCGCCGCCCGCGCCGCCGAGGACCTGCACGACCAGCACGCCTTCCTGATCCTGGAGCAGCAGCTGCGCGACGCGGCCGCCGCCCTCGACGACAGCCGCCGGACGCTGGGGCGGGCCATCGCCCAGGAGGCCGCCGACGCGAGGAAGCAGGACGCGCTCGCCACCCGGATGGCCGCGCTGGAGGCCAGCGCCGTCGCGGCCCTCGCCGGCGGGCGCGAGGATCTGGCGCAGGAGGCCGCGGAGGCCCTGGCCGAGATGGAGGAGGAGGCCCAGGCCCTCGCGACGACCCGGACGGCCTACGGGGCCGAGGTCGCCGCCCTGCGCCGCGCCGTGCGCAAGGGCACCCGGCACTTCGCCGAGCTGGAGCGCGGCCAGCGCATCGCCCGGGCGACGGACGCCGTGCGCCGCCTGCGGGCGCGGCGCGGCCAGGGCATGGGAAGCCCGGCGGCGCTCGCCGAGGCGCAAGCCACCCTGCGGCGCCTGCGCGAGGCGCAAGCGGCGGATGCCGCCTCCGACGAGGCCCTGACGATCATCGAGGCGGCGGCGCCCGAATCCCTGTGCGAGCGGCTGGAGGAGGCCGGCTTCGGCCCCCGCGCCCGGCCGAGCGCCGGCAGCGTGATGGAGCGCCTGCGCGCCAAGGCGCAGAGCCAGACGAGCGCCGCCTGACCGCACCGAACCCGCAACCCGTTTCCGAGGAGATCCCATCATGAACCCGCAGACCACGCAGCACACCTCCGCCTGGGTGGCGTTCACCTACGCCTCCTTCGTCGGCGCCGCCACCATGGTGGCGGGCGGCATCCTGTTCCTGCCGCTCGATCTCTGGACCAAGGCCTACCTCGCCATGGGCGTGACGATGCTGGTCCAGTCCTGCATCACGATGGTCAAGACCGTGCGCGACGTCCACGAGGGCAAGCGCCTCGTCAACCGCATCGAGGATGCCAGGGCCGAGCGCCTGCTGATGGAGATGGGCAAGGAGTAGAGCATCGTTCGACGAAGCGGACACCGGTTCGTCGCAGAAAACTATGAAAATCCAATCACTTATATCATGACTCGATGGTAGCGTCACGGTACGCGACAGGACCGTTCGCGTGCGGCTGCGACCCTTCCCACCCGTGACCTCATCCTGAGGTGTCAGTCCATCGGAGATGGACTGACCTCGAAGGAGGGCTCCAGGGACCGCGGCGGCATCTGGAGCCCTCCTTCGAGGTCGGTCGATCGAAGATCGACTGACACCTCAGGATGAGGATGAGGGTGGGAGAGCCCAAAGGCCGGCAGGCTTCAGGCTACCGTCGTGTCCCGTGTTGCCGCGCGATCGGGTGTTGCTCCAGCCGGCAGGCCGCCCGTCCCGGACATCGGATCGCCACGAGACCGCGGCACCAAAGCCGGTTAGGGTTTACCGGCTAAGGAGCGCCCACCTGCCGCGGCGGCGCCCGGCCCCTCCGCACACCCGTCACCGAGCGAGGAACGCCCCTCATGTCCGGATCGCTGATGGCCAGCCGGCGCTTCGCGCCCCTGTTCTGGTGCCAGTTCTTCTCTGCCTTCAACGATAACTTCCTCAAGAACGCCCTGGTGTTCCTGATCATGTTCGGGGCGGGCGGGGCCGGGGGCGGCGCGGATGGCGGCTCGGCGGCCCTCGTGACGCTGGCCGGCGCGGCCTTCATCGCGCCGTTCTTCTTCCTCTCGGGGTTAGGGGGCGAACTCGCCGACCGCTACGACAAGGCCTTCATCGCGCGGCGCCTCAAGGCGGCGGAGATCCTGGCGGCGGGCGTCGCGGTGCTCGGCTTCTGGCTCGCCTCGGTGCCGATCCTGTTCCTGGCGCTGATCCTGTTCGGGATCGTGGCGGCCCTGTTCGGGCCGATCAAGTACGGCATCCTGCCCGATCACCTCGCCCGTGCCGAGCTGCCGGCCGGCAATGCGCTCATCGAGGCCGCGACCTTCCTCGCCATCCTCACCGGCACCATCGCGGGCGGGCTCGCCGTCACCCATGGCGGGGCGCATGCCTTCGGGCTGCTGGTGATGGGATTCGCGGGTCTCTGCTGGCTGTCCAGCCTCGCCATCCCGAAGACCGGCGAGGCGGCGCCGTATCTCCAGGTGAACCGCAACGTGCTGCGCTCGACGGGCGGCCTGATGCGCGACCTCTACGAGGATACGCGGCTGTGGCGCACCGGGATCATCACCAGCTGGTTCTGGCTCGTCGGCGCCGTGGTGCTCGCCCTGCTGCCGGCGCTGGTGAAGGGCACCTTCGGCGGCGACGAGACCGTGGTGACGGCGTTGCTCGCCCTGTTCTCGATCGGCGTGGCGCTCGGCTCGGGCCTCGCCTCCTGGCTCTGCGCCGGGCGGATCGTGATGCTGCCGACGCCGATCGCGGCGCTGATCATGGGCCTCGTCTCCCTCGACCTGGCGCATGTCGCCGCCACCAGCGTGCCGCCCCCCTCCCCCATCGGCGCCCTCGATTTCCTCGGCTCCTGGCGCGGCGCCCGCATCGCGGTCGATTTCGTGGTGCTCGCCGCCGCCGCCGGCCTGTTCATCGTGCCCTCCTTCGCCGCGCTCCAGGCCTGGACCCCGAAGGAGCGCCGCGCCCGCGTCATCGCCGCCTCGAACGTGCTCGCCGCCGCCTTCATCGTGCTCGGCGCGGTCGGCCTCGCGGTGCTGCAGAAGGCCGGGCTCGCCTCGGCCGGCCAGTTCGTGATCGTCGGCATCGCCAACCTCGTCGCGGGCGTCGCGATCCTGGCGGTCCTGCCGACCAGCGGCTTCCGCGATTTCCTGTCGATCGTGTTCCGGGCCTTCTACCGGCTCGAGGTGCGCGGCCTCGAGAACATCGAGAAGGCGGGGCCGAACGCCATCATCGCCCTCAACCACGTCAGCTTCCTGGATGCCGGCCTCGCCCTCTCGCTGACCGAGCGCGACCCGACCTTCGCCATCGACCACACCATCGCGCAGAAATGGTGGGTGCGCCCCTTCCTGTGGCTGACCCGGGCGCTGCCGCTGGACCCGACGAAGCCGATGGCGACGCGGACCCTCATCAACGCCGTCAAGGGCGGCGAGACGCTGATCATCTTCCCCGAGGGGCGGCTCACCGTCACCGGCAGCCTGATGAAGGTCTATGACGGCGCCGGCCTCATCGCCGACAAGTCCGGCGTGCCGGTGGTGCCGGTGAAGATCGAGGGGCCGGAGCAGACATTCTTCTCGCGCCTGTCCCGCGCCCAGGTGCGCCGGCGCTGGTGGCCGAAATTCACCGTGACGGTGCTGGAGCCGGTGCGGCTCGACGTCGACCCGGCGCTGAAGGGCAAGGCCCGCCGCCAGGCCGCGGGGGCCGCGCTCTACGGGGTGATGTCGGACCTGATCTTCCGCACCGCGCCGATCGACCGCACGGTGTTCGACGCGGTGGTCGAGGCGGCCGAGCGCGAGGGCGGGGCCCGGGTCGCGGTCGAGGACCCGGTCTCGGGGAAACTCTCGTATCGCCGCCTGCTCATGGGCGCCCGGGTGCTGGGGGGGAAACTCGGGAGCCTCGCCCCGCAGGGCCGGGCGATCGGCGTGATGCTGCCGAACGCCAACGCGGCCGCCGTCACGGTGCTGGGGCTGATGTCGTCCGGCCGGGTGCCGGCGATGATCAACTTCACCGCCGGCCCGACCAACATCCTCAACGCCTGCAAGGCGGCGGAGGTCGGGACCATCGTCACCTCCCGGGCCTTCGTGCAGAAGGGCCGCCTGGATGCCCTGGTGGAGACGCTCGGCGAGAGCCTGAGGATCGTCTACCTGGAGGATGTCCGGGCCCAGGTCGGCCGGCTCGACACGCTGCGTGGCCTCGTCGGTTGGCGCCACGCGCTCCACCCCCGGAAGCCCGACGATCCGGCCGCGATCCTGTTCACCTCGGGCAGCGAGGGCACGCCGAAGGGCGTGGTGCTGTCCCACCGCAACATGCTGGCCAACGCCGCCCAGGCCCAGGCGCGGATCGATTTCGGCCGCACCGACAAGGTGTTCAACGTCCTGCCGGTGTTCCACTCGTTCGGGTTGACGGTCGGGCTGGTGCTGCCGCTGGTCTCCGGCGTGCCGGTCTACCTCTACCCTTCGCCGCTGCACTACCGGATCGTGCCCGAGCTGGTCTACGGCTCGAACGCCACCATCCTGTTCGGCACCGACACGTTCCTCGCCGGCTATGCCCGGGTGGCCCACGCCTACGATTTCCGGTCTCTCCGCTACATCCTGGCCGGGGCCGAGCCGGTGAAGCCCGCCACCCGCAAGACCTATGCGGAAAAGTTCGGCCTGCGCATCCTCGAGGGTTACGGCGTCACCGAGACGGCGCCGGTGCTGGCGCTGAACACCCCGATGTTCAACCGCTTCGGCACGGTCGGACGGATCATGCCCGGCATGGAGGCGCGGCTGGAGCCGGTGCCGGGCGTCGCGGAAGGCGGGCGCCTGTTCGTGCGCGGCCCCAACGTGATGCTGGGGTATCTCCGCGCCGAGAAGCCCGGCGTGCTGGAGGCGCCGGGGCAAGGCTGGCACGATACCGGCGACATCGTGACGATCGACCACGACGGCTTCGTCACCATCCGCGGCCGGGCCAAGCGCTTCGCCAAGGTCGGCGGCGAGATGATCTCGCTCGCCGCGGTCGAGGCGGTCGCCGCCGAGCTCTACCCGGACGCGGCGAGCGCCGTCGCGGCGCTCCCCGATGCCCGCAAGGGCGAGCGCCTGGTACTGGTGACCGAGAAGGCCGACGCGACCCGCGCCGCCTTCCAGGCGCGGGCCCGGGCGAGCGGCCTCAGCGAACTCGCCGTGCCGGCCGAGATCGTGACCGTCGACACGCTGCCGCAGCTCGGCTCCGGGAAGGTCGATTTCGCCGCCGTGACCCGGCTCGCCGCCGAGCGGACCAAGCCGGCGGAGGTGGCGGCCTGACCACCTGTCCCGGACATCCTCGTCGCCGGGTCCTTGCAGGGACCCGGCGGCCGGACTCTCAAGCCTCCAGCCAGGTATGTTCGGCGAAGGCCGACCCCATCATGCCGCCGAGCGGGTTCGAGGCCAGTCCCTTCAGCTTCGGCGACGCCGCGTCGACATTCGACTGGAAGACCGGGATGACGGTGCCGGCCTCGTTCGACACCATCGCCTGCATCTCGCCGTAGATCTGCTTGCGCTTGCCCTGGTCGAGGAGGCCGCGCGCCTCCAGCAGCATCGCGTCGAATGTCGGCGACTTGTACCGGCTCTCGTTCCACGCCGCCTGGGACTGGTAGAACAGCGAGAACAGGATGTCGGGCGTCGGCCGCGGATTGACGGTGCCGAAATGCACCGGGTCCTTGAGCCAGTGGTTCGACCAGTAGCCGTCCGCCGGAACCCGGTCGATCACCACGCTCTGGCCGATCTTGCCCGCCGCCTGCTGGATGATCGCGGCGTAGTCGAGCGAGTTGTTCGCACCTTCGGAGGCGACGATGTGGAGGTCCTGGCCGAAGATCCCAGCCTTCTGGAACAGCGACTTGGCGCGCTCCGGATCGAACTCGCGCTGCTTGAGCTCGGCGTTGAAGCTCGGGTCCCAGGGCGGGATCGGGTGATCGTTGGCGATCTCGGCCAGGCCCCGCAGGACCGACTTCTGGATCACCGGCCGGTTGACGAGGTACTTGAAGCCCTCGACCACCCCGGCCTTGTCGCCCGGCGCGAGGTCGAGCCGCAGGTTGAGCCCGGTATAGGTGCCGAGCTTGCTGACGAAGGGCACCACGGACGGGTTGCCCTCCATGATCCGCATCGAGCGCGGATGGAGGTTGGCCGCGAGATGGATGTCGCCCGACAGGATCGCGTTGAGCCGGGCGGACTCATCCGAGATCGCGAAGAATTCGAACGAGTCGACGAACGGCCCGCCGCTCTTCCAGTAATTGGCATTGCGCGCCATCACCGAGCGGACGCCCGGCTTGAACTCCTTGAGGACGAAGGCGCCGGTGCCGTTGCCCTTCGAAAAGTCCGTCGTGCCGTCGGCCACGATCATGAAGTGGTGCAGGCCCAAGATGGTCGGCAGGTCGGCATTGGGCGCCGCGAGCGTGATCCGGACCGTCTGCGGATCGAGGGCCGTCACGGCCGCGATCTGCCGGGTGATCGCGTTGACCTTCGACCCGGTGGCGGGGTCGAGGTGGCGCTTCAGCGAGAAGACGACATCCTCCGCAGTCAGGCTCTTGCCGTCGTGGAAGGTGACGCCCTTGCGCAAGGTCACCGTCCAGACCTTGGCGTCGCGGCTGTCCACGCTCTCGGCCAGTTCCATCGTGATCCGGCCGGCGCCGTCCATCGTGGTCAGGCGGTTGTAGAGGGCGCAGCAGCGCACGTAGTCGGTGATGTTCGACGCCTTGGCCGGGTCGAGCGTATCGGCCGTGGAGGCGGAGAAGCCCGCCGCCTTGAGATGGCCGCCCCTCACCGGCTGGGCGGCGAGCGCCCCGTCGGCCCGCCCGAGCAGGGCGGCCCCGGAGGCGAGGCCGATTCCGCCCCCGAGCAGCATCTGCAGCAACTCGCGCCGGTCGGCCCCTCGCCGCAGCGCAGTCTCGATCCGCGCATCGTCACGGGGCGTCCAGTTCGGGATGGTGTCGCGCATCGGGTATCCCCAAAAGATCGGTCGAAGAGATCGGACGGCGTTCAGGCAGCAAATCCTGCCCGACGGACGGGAGTGCCGACGTGACGCGCGACCCAGGCGAGATCCGCAAAGACCATCGCGTAAGAAGACGGGCGCTTTCCGGCTCGAAGACGCCGGTCGATCGTCCGCAGACGCTCCGGGACAAAAACTGATCGCAACATCCGTACCACCCATCCGCGCGGGATCGATCGGCGGAGGGTAGAGGCCTCGGGCGTCGACATGCCAAAAGCCGGCGGCCGGACTTGGATGGGTGATACGGCGTCCGGAAGATTCCTTCCGGACGCCGTATCACCAGCCCGCGCGGTGAAGCCGTAGGCTTCACACGCCTGAGCGAAGCTGCTTTCCGCATCGCGATGCGATCAATCCGGAGACCGTATGGGGTCTTGGCTTCGCCCCTCGCCGCCTGTCCGCGAAGGAGCGTCGGTCACGGCGCCGGTTGCGATAAGGTCAATCCTCGGCGCTCGCGGCTCGCGCTGAATCGGCCGAGCTTGGCGGCATAAAATTGCGAGTTCGGGAGCCGGCACGGCAGGCCGCGCAACCTGCCATCCAGGCGTTGCACTCGCACACGCTCAGGTAGGTCGGCCATGCGGCGATGACGGACCATGGGCAGGCACCGGCGAGGCGCGGCCGATCACGTCGCCGCCCTTCGAAAAAACCGGAGCACCGGGGTCGCACAAGGCGGCCCCGGTCGTCATCGTCGGGTGGCCGGGCGCTCGAACGCCCGGCCGTCGAGGAATCAGCGCTTGCGATAGACGAACACGTCCTGATGCGCGTCGAGCTGCATCGGCCGATAGGAGACGGGTTCGAGATCCGGCGCCGCCTCGGCCACCAGGCGCTCGACCGCGTCCTTGGTGAACCAGGTCAGGCCGTACTCGCCGGTGTAGTAGGGGTAGCGGGCGTAGTAATAACCGTCCCGCGCCATCGCGGAGAGCACGGCCGGCTTGTCGAGCCAGTACTGCTCGTAGCGCTCCGCCGTCTCGGCCGAGCCCTGGCCGTGGATGGTGAACACCGCGACGCCGCCGGGCTTCAGCGCCCGGGCCACGTCGCGCAGGTTCGAGACCACGAAGTCCCGCGGCAGGTGGGTGTAGACCGAGAGCAAATAAATCAGGTCGTAGGCCTCGGACGGCTTGACCGCGGCCTGCTCCATCACCGGGACCTTGGAGGCACCGAACTCGGCGGCCGTGAAGCGGGCGCCCTCGTCGATCACGTCGCAGACCGCGATGCGCTCGCCCGGCAGGCGCCGCGACAGCTCGCGCACGATGCGGCCGTAGCCGCAGCCGATCTCCAGCGCCCGGCCGACCGAATCCCAGTCGCGCCCGGCCTCCTTCAGGGCAGTCTCCAGGATGTCGACGAACTGGCGCGCGCCGGTCGTGTAGCTCGCCACCCGGTCGGGGGCGGTCGAGGTCAGCATGAAGTCGTTGTAGTGGGCCCGGCCGATGCCGGCGACCGGCCGCGCCCCGAGGCGCGAGCCGAGGGCGAAGCGGGCCTTGCGCCCGACCGCGTAGAGGGTCGGCGAGCGCTTGATGACGTTCAGCATCCCGGGCGGGATCAGCTTGGTCGAGAGGGAGGGCACGGGTTCGCTCCGGTGGGGACCGCTCTCGCCCGCGATCGACCGAGAGTGGCCGCACGATGCCGGGACCCGGCCGGCCGGACAACGATTGACGCGATTCAAGCCTAACGGGGCCTTGAGCCCGACGGACGCATCCGCCGGGCCCTCTTGTTCAAGTTTCTATTAGGATTCCCGGTTCGATCGTCTGGAAATGGACTTACACCCGCTCGCGCCGGATCTCGGCGCCGCAGCGCACGAGTTTGGCCTCCAGCGCCTCGAAGCCGCGATCCAGATGGTAGACCCGGTTGATCTGGGTCTCGCCCTCGGCGGCAAGGCCCGCAATCACCAGCGAGACCGAGGCGCGCAGGTCGGTCGCCATCACGGGCGCGCCCTTCAGGCGCTCGACGCCCTCGACCACCGCCACGTCGCCCTCGAGCCGGATCCTGGCGCCCAGCCGCGCCAGCTCCTGCACGTGCATGAAGCGGTTCTCGAAGATCGTCTCGCGGATGCGCGACTGACCCCGGGCCTTGGTCATCAGGGCCATGAACTGGGCCTGGAGATCGGTCGGGAAGCCCGGGAACGGATCGGTGGTGATGTCGACCGCCGCGATGCCGTGGCCGTTGCGGCGCACCCGGATGCCGTGGTCGAGGGGCGTCACCTCGGTGCCGGTGGTGCCCAGGATGTCGAGCGCGCTGTGCAGCAGGTCGGCCCGGGTGTTCTCCAGGGTCACGTCGCCGCCGGTCATCGCCACCGCCATGGCGTAGGTGCCGGTCTCGATCCGGTCGGGCAGCACGGCGTGCCGGGCGCCCGAGAGGCGCGACACGCCCTCGATCACGATGCGGGGCGTGCCGGCGCCCTCGATCCGCGCGCCCATCCGCGACAGGCAGGCGGCGAGATCGACCACCTCCGGCTCGCGGGCGGCGTTCTCGATCACCGTGGTGCCGTGGGCCAGCACCGCCGCCATCAGGGCGACGTGGGTGCCGCCGACCGTGACCTTGGGGAACTTGATCTCGCCGCCGCGCAAGCCGTTCCTGGTGCGGGCCACCGCGTAGCCGCCGTCGATCTCGATCGTGGCGCCGAGCGTCTCGAGCGCCATCAGCAGGAGGTCGACCGGGCGCGTGCCGATGGCGCAGCCGCCCGGCAGCGACACCCGCGCCTCGCCGAAGCGGGCGAGAAGGGGTGCGATCACCCAGAAGCTCGCCCGCATGGTCGAGACGAGGTCGTAGGGCGCCGTGGTGTCGATGACGTTCGAGGCGGTGAGCCGGATGGTCTGGCCGGCCTCGGTGGTCTGGCCCGGGCGCTTGCCCACCACCATGTGGTCGACGCCGTGATTGCCCAGGATGCGCAGCAGCGAGGCTACGTCGGCGAGCCGGGGCACGTTCGACAGTTCCAGCGTCTCGCCGGTGAGCAGGCTGGCGATCATCAGCGGCAGGGCCGCGTTCTTGGCGCCCGAGATCGGGATGATGCCGTGAAGCGGCTTGCCGCCGACGATGTGGATGCGATCCATGGTGACAACGTCCCTCGCGCCTCTGCGGCGCGTCCCGCGCGCTGTCGACAGCACGCCTCGATTCCGAAAACCCGTTTATTGCACCGCAGCGATGCAACCGCTACGCTTGCGCGTCAACGCTCATCCTCGGCGGTTCGATCCACCGGCGGCGCTTGAACCGGCTCGGTCGCCTCGCGGCCCCGGACTTGCGCCTTGCGGCGGCGCAGGTTCTCGCGCAACGCCGCCTTCAGCCGCTCCTCCCGGGTTCCGTCCCCGGACTTGCCTGCACCAGACTTGCCGTCACCCTGCCCGCTCATCGCGCGCGACCCTTCGTCGCCATGACCAATTTCCAGCTTCCGTGCCCGTGCGGGAGGCGGCAGAACGCAGCCCTCGCCCTCGACTTTTTCAAAAGACAAAGCCGTCGCATTTGAGCGAGATCAAGGCGCGACCAGCGGTGGATCGGCGATTCGGCCATCCGCCGCGCGGACCGGCTCCTCCCCGGGGTCAGGCCCGGTCCCGCCCCCGGATTCTCCATCCGGCCAGACCGCGAAGGACCACGATGCCCGAGACCCGGCCCGAGACCCGCCGCCCCGCCACCGCTGAGGGCGCGACCGATTACCAGGCTCTCTTCCGCGGCGCCCTGGAGCGCCTGCACGGCGAGCGCCGCTACCGCGTCTTCGCCGATATCGAGCGCATCAACGGCCGCTTTCCCGCCGCCCAGTGGCGCCGCCCCGACGCCTCGACCCGCGAGATCACCGTGTGGTGCTCGAACGACTATCTCGGCATGGGCCAGCACCCGGCCGTGGTAAACGCCCTGACCGAGACCGCGCAGCGCTGCGGCGTCGGCGCCGGCGGCACCCGCAACATCGCCGGCAACAACTCGCCGCTGGTCGACCTGGAGCGCGAGCTCGCCGACCTGCACGGCAAGGAGGCGGGCCTCGTCTTCACCTCCGGCTACGTCTCGAACCAGGCCGGCATCTCGACGATCGCCAAGCTGATCCCGAACTGCCTGATCCTGTCGGACGCCTTCAACCACAACTCGATGATCGAGGGCGTGCGCCAGTCGGGCTGCGACAAGCGCATCTTCCGCCATAACGACCTCGCCCATCTCGAGGAGCTGCTGATCGAGGCCGGCGACCGGCCGAAGCTGATCGCCTTCGAGAGCGTCTACTCGATGGACGGCGACGTGGCGCCGATCGGCCGGATCTGCGACCTCGCCGACCGTTACGGCGCCATGACCTATCTCGACGAGGTCCACGCGGTCGGCCTCTACGGCCCCCGCGGCGCCGGCATCGCCGAGCGCGACCGGGTGATGCACCGGGTCGACGTGATCGAGGGCACGCTCGCCAAGGGCTTCGGCTGCGTCGGCGGCTACATCACCGGCTCGGCGGCGCTCTGCGACGCGGTGCGCAGCCACGCCGCCGGCTTCATCTTCACGACCGCCCTGCCGCCGGCCATCGCGGCGGCGGCCATCGCGTCGATCCGCCACCTCAAGCAATCGGGTGCCGAGCGCGAGGCGCATCAGCGCCAGGCCGCCCGCACCAAGGCCGCCCTCCTCGATGCCGGCCTGCCGGTGCTGGCCACCGACACCCACATCGTGCCGGTGATGGTCGGCGACGCGGAACTGTGCAAGGCGGCGGCCGACCGGCTGCTGGAGCGCCACGGCATCTACATCCAGCCGATCAACTACCCCACCGTGCCGCGCGGCACCGAGCGCCTGCGCATCACGCCGTCGCCGTTCCACGGCGAGGGGCATATCGGGGCGTTGCGGGAGGCGCTGGTGGAGGTGTGGGACGCGCTCGACCTGCCGCGGGCCGGGACGGTGTTCGTCGAGGCGGCGGAGTAGCGCGGAAGTCCGCTCTCCTCCCACTTGTAGTCAGGGCTGTCCGGGGAAAGGAATGGCGCGCCTCCCCTCTCCCGTGTGGGCTATCGGATTCACACAACTCCTCTGAGAGCCAACCCTTTGTAAATGTGCGCGCTTTCCCCTCCCCCTCGTGGGGAGGGGCTAGGGGTGGGGGTGGTGTCGGAAGAGCCTTGCGCTCTATGCGGCACCACCCCCACATCCAGCTCCTCCCCACAACTTGCAGCGATACCGGGCAAGCCCGGGATCGCCGGGGGGAGGAGAGGCGCGCTACCTTCGAGAGGGAGAACGCTCGAACCGAGATGTGTGAATGCGATAGCCCGCAGAGGGGGGAGGGTTGGGCGCCGAGCCGTTTCCTTCTCCGGAAAGCCCTGCCGCCCGCGGGACGAGGAAAACCGCGCTTTACTTTGTGAAGGCGTGACGGTTCGATCGCATCACTGCACGAAGCTGCGGAACGCCGCCTCCATATCTTCGTCGGTCGCAAACTCGCCGCGTGCGATCTCGGCCAAGCCTTGCAGCACGAAGGGCAGATCCTCCGGTGCGATCTCGGCCCAGGCATCGTTCCGGACGAGCAGGAGGATCACGCGGGCGATCGCGTCCTGCCGATCGGGCGGCAACCGCTCCAGTGCCGCCGCCGCTTGCCGAAGCAATTCCGTCATCGCCGGATGCCCTCCGTCTCCGATCCCGCGGATCGTAGCACGGATGGCACCCGGGCCTCTTTACGACAACCGCACCAGCAACCGCTCCACCAGCGGGTTCTCCGCCGCGAAGGCGTAGTCGATCCGCCGCACGCTCACCGCCTGGGCGCCGGCCTGGACCAGGGCCTCGGCGAGGCCGAATACCGCGTCGGCCGGGCAGCGCAGCACGATCTCCCCCCGCCCCTCCGGCACGCCGTAGGGCAATTCGGCCTCGTGCAGGGCGGCCAGCGCCGCCAGGTCGATCTCGCCGGAGGCCGGCATCCCGGCCCGGACCTCGCGGGTGGTGCGGGCCCGCTCCTCGGCGCTGATCCGGCCCAGCACCGCCTGGACGGCGCGGCGCGGGGTCTCGCTCCAGGAGGCGGCGAGCGAGGCGACGAGGTTCGCCTCCGAGCGCAGGATCACCCCGTCGTCGAGGATCTTCAGCGCGTTGGCGGCGAGCGTGGCGCCCGTCGTCGTGATGTCGACGATGATCTCGGCGCTGCCGGAGGCCGGCGCGCCCTCGGTGGCCCCCAAGCTCTCGACGATGCGGTAATCGGCGACGCCGTGCTCGGCGAAGAAGCGGCGGGTCAGGTTGACGTATTTGGTGGCGATGCGCATGCGCTTGCCGTGGCGCACCCGCATGTCGCTCGCCACCTCGTCGAGGTCGCTCATCGAGCGCACGTCGATCCAGGCCTGGGGCACCGCCACCACCACGGTGGCCTGGCCGAAACCGAGCGGCGTCAGGAGCTCGACCTGGCCGGCGGCGTCCGGCAGGGTCTCGCGGATCAGGTCCTCGCCGGTGATGCCGAGATGGGCCGCACCGCTGGCGAGCTGGCCGGCGATCTCGGAGGCCGAGAGGAAGCGCACCTCGACCCCGTCCACCCCTTTCAGCCGGCCACGATAGTCGCGGGCGCCGCTGGTCTGGGCGAGCGTCAGGCCGGCGCGGCCGAAGAAGGCGGCGGCGTTCTCCTGCAGGCGGCCCTTCGAGGGCACCGCCAGAACCAGAGGACCGTCGAGAGGGCCATCCATCATCGTGTCGCTCATCAGCGCTCACCCCCGAGGCGTTCGAGCCAGAACGAGCAGCCCACGGCGGGCAGGGCGTCCGTGCTGCCGAGATGCTGGAGCAGGCCGTCGTAGCGCCCGCCGCCGACGAGGGGCTTTTGTCCCTCCTCCGCGACCTCGAAGATGAAGCCGGTATAATAGTCGAGGTTGCGGGCGAAGCTCCCGGTGAACACGAAGCGCTCCAGCGGCAGGCCGCGGGCGGCGATGAAGCCGTTGCGCTCCTCGAACAGGGCGAGCGCCGCCTCCAACCGGGGATCGTCGAGCCCGGCCCGGCGGGCGAGGTCGCGGGCGGCGAGCGCCGCGGCATCGGGATCGCCGGTCAGCGCCAGATAGGCGTCCAGCACATCGCGGGCGCGGGCGCCGAGGCCGGCGCCGCCTTCGGCATGGGCCGCGGCCTTGGCGAGGAAGCGCTCGGCGATCTCGCCGGCCGTGCGGCCGCCGACCCGGCTGATCCCGGCGATGGCGAGCACGTCCTCGACGAAAGCGCGCACCCCTTGCGGGTCCTGGCCCTGGATGGCCGAGAGCAGGCCGGCATGGGCGGCATCGACCGCGACGGGGGCGGCGACCGCGTCGAGGGAGCGGCCCGAGGCCACCGCCCGGAGCGTCCGGCGCTTGGCCGCCGGCTGGACGGCGAGGGCGTCGAGGAGCGCGGTGATCAGCCCCATGTCGCCGAGGCGCACCTGATCGTCGCGGCGCCCGAGCCGGTCGAGCCCGTCGAGGGCGAGCCCGAGGATCTCGGCATCGGCCGCCGGAACGTCGGTCCGGCCGATCGACTCGATGCCGGCCTGGTGGAACTCGTCGGGCTCGGCCGCCCGCAGGCGGAAGACCGGGCCGAGATAGCTGTAATCCGCCGCCTGCCCGTCGGCGACGGCGCGGTGGTGGCGCCCGACCGGAATCGTGTATTCGGGCCGCAGGCAGAGTTCCGCCCCGGCCCCGTCCTGGGTGATGAAGATGCGCCGCCGGATGTCCTCGCCGGACAGTTCCAGGAAGGGCTCGACCGGCTGCAGCACCGGCGGCTCGACCCGCGCGTAGCCCCGGTCCTCGAACAGCGCCAGAAGCGCCTCGTGCGCCGCCGCCGGCCGGGGGGCCGCGGCTCCGTTACCCGTCATTGGTCACAACACCTGCAAATCTCGGACGGCCCTGTAGCAGCCGGAGGCGGGCTTGGCGACAGTGGGACCCGCGCGGCTCTCTGCGGAGTACGGCTGCCGTCGACGATCATCGGATGACGCGCAGGCTTGCCCCCTCCCCGCGGGCGGCAGGGCTGCCCGGGGGAATCTTCAAGCTGGGCGCGTGCCCCGCCGGGCCGGGGGCGATGCGCGCGCCGTTTTCCGTCACCGGACGTTCATCGAGGAGCGGGATCCCTCCGCCCCCCTCACCCGAACGCCCCCACCTCGTGCTGGATCATGCCGCTGATCTCGCGCACGAGGCCGAACAGGCGGCGGATCGGGGCGAACAGGGTGCGGTGCTCGGCCTCGTAGGTGCCGGCGCCGCGGGGGCCCGCCGGCTCGCCGAAATTGAGGCCCAAGGTCGGGTCCTCCGTGACCGGGAAGATGTCGTCGAGGAGCTTGAGGCAGCTCTCGACGTCGAGGCGCAGGATGCGCTCGATCAGGGCCTCGCGGGTGATGCCGTTCTGCGGCCGGAAGCCCGGGATGTGCACCGCCAGGAACCAGATCCGGTGGATCAGCGCCAGGCGCAGGGCATGCAGGAGCGCGAGCCGCGGCGTCATCCCGGGCAGGTCCGGAGCCACGGAGTGCAGCATCAGGTGGTCCTGCGTCAGCCGGCCGAACAGGCGGCGCAGGTGCGGGGCGAGGTTGAGCCGATCGAGGGCGGCGGCGACCGCCACGATCTCTTCCCGCCGCCCGTCCCGTGTGGCCCGGCGCGCCCGCTCCAGCCAGACCGAGGGGTCGAGGGTGTCGATATAGGCGCGCAGCACGTCGAGGTCGCCGACCGCGGTGGCCTCCTGCACCAGCCGGAAGGCGCGGGCGAAGCGCTCCGAGCGCTCGCGCATCTCGACGAACAGGTCCGGCGCGCGCCCTGCCGCCCGCCCGACCCCGTGCAGCGAATTGGCCAGGAAGCCGAGCTGCTGGAGGATCGCGTTGTTGGGGATCGCCCGCATCTGGCGCGGATGGGTGATGGCGACCGGCCCGCCGCCGTCGGATTGCCGAGCCACCGGGCGCGAGCCGGTGCGGTCGATCAGGTTCGGCCCGAAGGTGCCGAGCAAGGCCGCGTAGCCCGGATCGTCGACCAGCCGCTCCATGTCCTGGCGCACGCCGGTGAAGAACTCGGTGGCGAAATCGCCTTCCGCGTAGATCGGGTCGGGGGCGGGCTGGAGCCGGCTGTAGATGTGCTCGCCGATGCGCGCCACCGTCGCCTCGGCCAGGGTCTTCGTGCCGAACATCAGGTAGCCGTCGCTGCCCTGGAAGCTCGATTCGAGGCTGGTGCGGATTCCGGCCTCGCGGTTGCGCCGCCGCGCATGGTCGGGGGCGAGGTAGGCGAGGCGATCCGCGAGGCTGGTCGGATGGGCGCCCCGGCCGATCGACTCGCCGTGGGTGTCGAAGATGACGAGCTCGATGTCGGTGAGGTCGTGCGCCGCCATCAACTCGGTGATGCGGAAGCGCAGGCGCTCGATCCAGAAGGTCGCCGCAAGCTGGCCGACATAGCGCCCCGAATCCGAGTAGCCGAACTGCACCACCAGGCGCCCGGTGCGCTTCAGGTAGGCACGCCAGTGGGGAGAGCGCAGCGCGTCCTCGATGACGTGGACGCCCTGTTCCAGCGCCGAGGCCGTCTCGAACAGCGGCGTGATCTCGACCCGGTCGCCGATGCCGAAATGCTGGGCGAGCCAGAGCGCGGCGAGCAGGGTGTAGCCGGTCTCGGTCTCGGCGATCAGGAAGCGGACCGGGTGGGTGCCGTCGATGTGCTTGAGGATCTGGGCGATCGTCATCATCAGCCGGGCGGCGGAGGCCCGCTCGGCGGCGAGCGCCCCGAAATCCACCGGCACCGCCGCGACCGCGCCGAGAAGCGCGTTGATCGAGGCGAGGTGGGAGCGGCGCTGGGCCGGATCGGTCGGGTCGCCGTCCTGGTCGAGCTCGCGGCGCACCGCGTTGTGGACCTGGCTGGCGTTGAGCCGGAAATGCGGCAGGCCGTTCTGGAGCCCGTGCGCGGCGACGCCCGCCCGTAAGGTGCAGAGCGCGAGCCGCGCCGCGTCGTCGGCCGCCTCCGCCACCGCCCGGTCGAGGAGGGACAGCAGCGGGCCGGCCTCGGTCTGGGCCCGGTCGCGCTCGATGATGAGGGCCAGCGCGAAGCGATGCACCGCCTCGAGGCTCGGCTGCTCGCCGAGCTTCGGCGCCACGGCGAGCTGGCGCAGGACGGCGGCCTTCGCCTCCTCGGCGAGCCGCCGGGCGGCTCCTGAGGCGGGATCGTCGGGGAGCTGGGCCAGCACCCGGTCGAACTGGGTGCGCTTCGATTCGAGCCGGTAGCGCAGGGTGTCCCACCAGCCGATATCGGTGCGCCCGTCGGTGTCGCAGCCGACCCAGGAGGCCAGCACAACCGGCATCGGGACGAGCTCGCTCCAGCGATCGGGCCAGCGCTCGCGGGCGGCGCGCAGGAGCGCCTCGTTCAGCCCGTCGAGGGCGGCGCGGCCGTGCTGGACCGCGTGCCGGGCCTGGTCGAACTCGTCGTTGAGGGTGATGACCGGATCGGCTCGCGCCGAGAGCGCCGCCGCTTCCTCGATCGGGGCGTGCCGCGCCGCCGGATCGGGCTCGGAGGCGGCCTCGGCCAAAAGCCTCGCCACCGCCTTCGGCATCCCGAAGGTCGGATGGGCGGTGAACACGGCGGCAAAGCGCGTGCGCTCGACCCGGGTCCGGGCGGTCTCGAAGCCCATCTCCGGGTCGCCGAGGGCGGCGGCCGCCACGGCCTGCGTCGCGGCGTGCGAATCCGCCTCCGTCCCGAGGCCGAGATAGGCCCGCAGCCGCGCCGCCCGGGCCTCCAGCGCCTGGGCGCGCAGGCGCACGAACAGCCCGGCCAGATCCTCCTCGCGGATCTCCTCCCGGTCGAACAGGCGGCTGATCGCCAGCGCCACGGTCAGGACCGGGTTGCGGAACGGGTCCTGGCTCGCCTGGTGGCGCGCCTCCTCGACCAGACCGAGCAGGTCCGCCTCGAGGGTCGCAGCGTCCTGCGAACCGGAGCCTCGGCCATCGGAGCCGTGGTCGTCGGAACCTTGGATGTGGGAGCCTCTCAGCCTATCCATCGGGTCGCTTCGTCCTGTGGCCGGATCACCGTCCGGTTCGCGTGGCGCGCGGGCGCGCGCCAGGGGCCGTGACGCAAGGAGCGTTCCGCCGGGCCCACGCTCTAGAGCACTTCACGACCGCGTTGCAATCGTGAAGCTCTCTAGGCCTTTGATCTTGCCGCATTTTCTTCGACGAACCGGCATCCGCTTCGTCGCACAATGCTCTCCGCATCATTCGCCGGAACGGTCGCCGGTTCGGCGGTGAGAATGATGCAGGACAGGGAACCCGGCAGAGTCGCGCTCGGCAACTCTGCCGGGTTGCGGGCGCCTTCCGGGTGGCGAGCCGGCCGTAGGGCCGCATGCGGCCGCGGAGAGGCTTCCCGGCCCGGGATCCGGGCGCCGGGGCGCAGACCCCGGTCGCATGCGGGGGCGGCGCTTGCGACCGGACAGGCCGCGGGAAATGCTCTAAGGCTGGCATCACGATGGAGATGATCGTGATTCTGGCTGCGGCGGCAGCCCTGGTATTCGCCGGCCTGGTGCTCGTGTTCGCGCAGGGCCGCGCCCGCAATCCGACCCTGCGCCTGCCCCACGAGCAGGAGCTGGAGGACCGGGGCGACGAGCTGTTTCGCGATTTCGACCAGGACCTCGCCGGCCTGCTCGAGGAGGCGGCCCGTCATCCGGAACTCCAGCAGCGCGCCTATCCGGACCGCCTGGAGGCGCCCGACGCGCCGAGATCCCGGCCGCGGGGCGGCATGACCATCGATCACGATCCGGCGGAGCCCGGCCTGCCCGAGCCCGGGGACCGCAGGGGCCCCCCTTCCGGGTCCGACCCCCATCAGCGTGACGGAGAATCCCGGTGATGCGTGCCGCGGTGCAGGCGGTCCTTCTGGCCGCCCTCTCGGCTGTTCCTCTGGTCGGTCCGGCCCGGGCGGCTCCAGGGGAGACGGCTCCGAGGGAGGTTGCTCCGAGGGAGGCGGCTTCCGGCGGCACGGCGCCCGCCTGCCCGGCGCCGCAGGCGGCCGAGTTCGCGGGCGGGAAGGGGTTTCGCCTCTGGGTCACCCGGCAGGGGAGCATGACCTGGAGCAACCCTCTGCGGCCGCTCTCGCCCGAGACCGTGCAGGTGCTGCAGGTGGTGATCCGCAACAAGCTCGCGACCGCCTACGGCCCCGACCTGTCGGGCCTGCGCCGCGGCCCCTCGCCGGCCGCCCTGGAGGCGCAGAACGGCGCGACGATCCAGTGGGCCGGCACGCCGGACACCCTGCCGCAGACCCTGCGCATCCTGGCCGACGATGGCGGCCAGGTCCTGGCCGAGCTGACGTTCCAGTCCTGCGGCGATCCCCCGAAGGTGGCGGAGCCGAAGCCCGTCCCCACCGCCCGCAAGGGCGCGCCGAAGGCGGCGGCGAAGGCCAAGGCGGCGAAGGCGGCGTCCCCCGAGGCGGAGGGCGCACCGCCGGACGCGGCCGATCCGGCCGCCGATGCGCCGAAGCCGGCGCCCAGACGGGCCGCGAAGCCCCGGCGCGAGAAGGCCGCTGCGCCCGATGCCGCGCCCGCCCGGACGCCCGGCGGCCTCATGCTGCCGCAGGGTGCGATTCCCTGACGCGGTCCCGGGCATCGGCCGGAAACGCTTCGGCGTGAAACACGTCAGCATGAAACACCTGGGCCGTTCCGGCGTTCGTCCGCCGGGCGGTCGCTCCCTCTCACGATCCGATCTCGGAGACGTCTCGCGATGTACGATTCCTGGCTGCGCCTCGGCTTCGACACCGTTCGCTTGGGGCTGGAGGCCCAGACGGTCGTCACCCTGCGGCTGGCCAAGCTCTCGCTCGGCGGCGCGGCGGCGCAGGACGAGGCGCAGCGCATGGTGACGGAGAAGCTGGAGGCCGCAGCGGAGGCCGCGATGACGCTCGCCACCGGCGGCACGGCCGAGCGGGTGGTGCAGGATTATCGCCGCAAGGTGCGGGCCAATGCCCGCAGGCTCAGCCGCGGCTGACGCGCCCGGTCGCCGAAGTTTCGATCGGCGGGACGGGCATCCTCCCGTCCCGGAAAATCGTCACGGGATCGCCGTCGCGCGCAGGCGACCATCACCCTCAGACGATGAACCGGTTGCGGATCACTTGCCGATCACTTGCGGATCACTTGCGGGCGGCCATCATGTCGTGGGTCAGCACCGTCAGCTTGCCGATCAGGCTGGTGATGTCGCCATGGGTACAGGACCATTGCGTGCCGATCGCCCCGCCGTCGGAGGAGACCGACACCACCGCGACGGAGCGCAGCTTGCCCTCGCGTGCGAGGCGCAGCTGCTCCTGCAGCACGTCGATCATCGAGGCGGTGTTCTCATCGACCGGAGCCGCGGCCACGGCCTGCGGGAAGGCGACGATGCGGTTGGTTTCGGCGGCGATTTCGCTCATGGGACTCTACGAACGCTGGAAGGAATCGGATGTGCGGGGGCAGCGCGCGGCCGCATCGCGGACGCGCGGGGTCCGTGAGGCGCCAGGCCGGTCGAGCCGCCCCAGGAGAGCGGCGAGATCCGCCGGCAGCGCCTCGGCCAGGCAGCCGTCGAACGCCGCCTGAAGGCCGGGCGCCAGGAATGCGGCCAACTGGCCGGCATCGCCGGCCTGCCGAACCGCACCGAAGGTGGCGGGTGCCGGCCCGCCGGGTCGATCGTGCATCGCCCGTGACGTCATCGCAGCCTCATGGTCGGGAGCCGCCCTCGCCGCCAAAACTGCCGATCCCGGCGCGGATCACAATCCCCGCTCTGTGGCCGAGCTTCCACTTCCAAACCCGATGTTGTCGGACCGCAACACTGTTCCCAGCGCCCGGCACCCCGATTCCGACATCGTCCGGCGGCCGGCTCGCAGGTGAGACCGGCACCCTCATTCGGCGTATCCACAGCGTCGAACGGTACCGAATGTATGAAAACTAACAATAATGCATAAAATTACATCACCTTTCTACCATAATTAACTTTTGTTATGAGGATTGTGAGCAGAAATGTGTTAATCTCGCAGGTAAAGCGCGATGGCGGGGCATTTTGGCTGAGTTTCTCATCCGCAAGCTCGAGCACTTCACGAGCTTGTCCACCGACGACAAACTTGCGCTCGATCACGCGTCGCGCCAGCGCACGCGCCGCGTCCGGTCGCGGGACGACATCGTCCACGAGGGCGACCTGCCCCAGGGCGTCAGCCTGATCCTCGACGGCTGGGCCTGCCGGTACAAGACCCTCGAGGACGGGCGCCGCCAGATCATCGCCTATCTGCTGCCCGGCGATCTGTGCGACCAGAACGTCTCGATCCTGCGCGAGATGGACCATTCCATCGGCACCGTCACCGCCGTGACCCTGGCCGAGATCCCGACCGAGACCATGCGCCAGCTCACCCACGGCCAGGCCCGGCTGTCGCAGGCCCTGACGTGGGAATCCCTGGTGGCGGCGGCGATCCAGCGCGAATGGACCGTGAATATCGGCCAGCGCACCGCCTTCGAGCGCCTGGGCCACCTGCTCTGCGAGCTCTTCGTGAGGCTGCGCGCGGTCGGGCTCACCCAGGGCAATACCTGCGAGCTGCCCCTGACCCAGGCCGAGATCGCCGATACGATCGGGCTGTCGGTGGTGCACGTGAACCGGACGCTGCAGGAGTTGCGCAACATCGGGCTGATCTCGCTGCGCGGCCGCGAGCTCATCATCCATCGGCTCGAGGCGTTGCAGCGGGCGGTACAGTTCAACCCGAACTACCTCCATCTAGGCCGCGAAGGGCGGCACCTCGACGCCAATGAGGCATGAGGCCGACGCGGCAACGGAAATGGCGGAAGGCCCCGACTTCCGCCGGATGGTCGAGACCATCCCGCATCTCGTCTGGCAATCGAACCCGCTGGGCGACTGGACCTGGGCCAGCCCCCAATGGGCCGCCTTCACCAGCCAGGCCCCGGGCCGCAGCTGCGGTTACGGCTGGCTCGACGCCGTGCATCCGGAGGATCGCGAGCGCACGCGGGAGGCCTGGCGGGTGGCGTCCCGGCGGGGCCACCTCGCCGTCGAGCACCGCCTGTGCCGCCGGCCGGCGAAGGCGGGGGAGAGCGATCCCTACTTCTGGTTCTCCACCCAGGCCACGCCCCGGCGCGGCGACGACGGCCGGCCGACGACCTGGTTCGGCACCTCGACCGACATCCACGACCTGCACGCGATGCGCGAGACGCAGGAGCGCCTGGTCCGCGAGCTGCAGCGCCAGGGCCGCAACACCCTCGCGGTCATGCGCGGGATCGTGCGCCGCGTCGCCGACACGGCGGCGACGGCGGAGGACGTGGTGGCCCATATCGGCGATCGCCTCGGCGCGATGGCGCGCATCCAGGCCGAGGTGTCGCGCGAGCCCATGGCCGGCGTCGCCCTGGACGTGCTGATCCGGGACGAGCTCTCCGCCCATGCCCTGCCGGATCCGAGCGAGCTCGCCGGCCCGCCGGTGCGGCTGCCGGCCGAGATGGCTGAGAAACTCGGTCTCGCCCTGCACGAACTGGTGCTGAGCGCCGTCCTCGACGGCGACGACCGGATCGCCGCGACCTGGACCGTGGCGACGACCCACCTCGTCCTGACCTGGCGCATGCGGGCCCGGCCCGGCGCGCCGGCCGGCGGCGCCAGGACCCTGAGCGGCGAGATGCTGGAGCGGATGCTCGCCTACGACCTCCGCGCCGTCACGACCGTGACCGAGACCGGCCGCGAGCGCCAGGTCGTCATCGTGCTGCCGCTGCCGCACTGAAGCGGGGCTGTTTCACGTGGAAACGTCGGCCGGGCTGCCGTGTTGAGGGTTCGTCAACCTTGACAACGCCCGTGGCGGGCGCGGAGCCCGCAACCCAGGCAGGCACGCGGACCGGATTGACGGCTGCCGCAGGCTTGCGCGACAGAACGGGCCTCCCGCTCCCGGTTTCCTGCTCCCATGTCCCACGCGTCCGCCGCGCCGTTCACCCGGGCCGGCATCCTCACGGGCATCCGGCTCAGCCTGCCGCTCTGGCCCAGCATCGCGGTGTTCGGCGCCGCCTTCGGGGCGGCGGCGGCCCAGCGGGGCCTGAGCCTGGCGGAGGCCGCGGGCGCCAGTGCGCTGGTCTATGCCGGCTCGGCCCAGATGGTCACCCTCGAGGTCTGGGGCCAGCCCTGGACGGTGAGCGCGCTCCTCGCCGCCATGACGGTGACCGGGCTCATCAACGCCCGCATGATCCTGATGGGCGCGACGATCCAGCCCTGGATGCGCGGCACGCCGCTCTGGCGCACGGCGATGACGCTGTTCGTCCTCGTCGATGCGAGCTGGCTCATCGGCGTGCGCCACCGTTCCGAGGGCGGCCGCGATCTCGGCGTGCTGTTCGGCGCCGGCATCGGCCTGTGGCCGCTCTGGGTCGCCTCGACGGCGGCCGGCCACCTGGCGGGCGCCCTGGTGACCCAGCCCCGGGCCTACGCCCTCGACATGATCCTGCCGATCTTCTTCGCCGCCATGCTGGCGCCGCTCTGGCGCGGGGTGCGGCCGGCCCTGCCCTGGCTCGCCTCGGGCCTGGTGGCGCTGGTGGTGCAGCGGCTGGTGCCGGGCTACGCCTTCATCGCGGCGGGCGCGGCGGCCGGCCTCGTCACCGGCCTCCTCGTCGACGACGGGGCGGCGCGATGATCGATGCGCTGCTCGCCGGACCCGCCGGGCCCTGGATCGCCATCCTGGCGCTCGCCCTCGTCACCTATCTCTGCCGCGCCTCCGGCGTGGTGCTGATGAGCCGGGTGCGCCTCACCCCCCGGGTCGAGCGGGGATTGCGCGCCCTGCCGGGCTCGATCGTGGTGGCGACCGCCGTGCCCACCGGCCTCGCCGCCGGCCTGCCGGGCCTTCTCGGCCTCGTGACGGCGGCCGGCGTGATGGCGCTGACCCGGTTCGAGCTGGCGGCGGTGCTGGCCGGGATGGGGGTGGTGGCGTTGGGGCGGCTGGTGGGATTGTAGGCCAGCACAGCAGCAACCGGCTTTGTCCCATCCGCGACCTCATCCTGAGATGCGGGCGATCGAAGATCGCTGAGCCTCGAAGGAGGGCTCAAGACGTCTATGCGCTCTCCGGAGCCCTCCTTCGAGGTCAGTCGATCTTCGATCGACTGACCCTCAGGATGAGGCTGCGGAAGGGAAAAATCGAACGATAAAGATGGCTTGAGGGAAGCCGACGCCCTCACCGCAACCGCTGCCTTATGCGGAACCCCAACCCGTCCCGCACGTCGCGATAGGCGTCGAGGCGCTGCTCGCGGGAGCCCTGCGACACGGTCGGGTCCGGGGTCGGCCAGTACTCGACGTCGGCCGCGACCGTCCGGGTCAGTTCCAGGGCGGCGTGGTGGGCCTCCGGCGAGAGCGAGACGATCAGGTCGAAGTTCAGGCCCTCCCACTCCTCCAGCTCCTCCAGGGTGCGGGGGCGGTGGCGCGAGGCGTCGATGCCGATCTCGTCGAGGGCGGAGATCATGAACGGGTCGGTGGGCTCGCCGCTGCGCACGCCGGCGGACTGCACGTAGACCGACTTCCCGAAATAGTGCCGGGCCAGCGCCTCGGCGCAAGCCGAGCGCACGGCGTTGAAGTTGCAGACGAACAGCACCGACTGCACCCGCCTGCCCGGTCTCGCGGAATCCGGCTTCGACGGGTCGGGTCCCGCGGGAGCGGCGCTGTCCGGAAGGGGGCTTCCGGACACCGGCTCAGCCCTTCCAGTGCAGGGCGAAGATCAGGGTGAACAGCCGGCGGGCGGTGTCGTGGTCGATCTCCACCTTGCCGTCCAGGCGCTGGAGAAGAAGGTCCGAGGCCTCATTGTGGACCCCGCGCCGGCCCATGTCGATCGCCTCGATCTGGCTCGGCGAGGCGGTGCGGATCGCCTTGAAGTAGCTGTCGCAGATCATCTCGTAGTCGCGGATCACGCCGCGGAACGGCGTCAGCGACAGGAGATGGGTCATCACCGGCTGGCCGTCGGCGGTCGAGATCGCGAAGGACAGCTTGTTCTCGACGAGGCCCAGCGCCAGCGCGTAGGGCCCGCCATCGTGATTGGCCACGCGAAAACTGTTCGATTCCAGGATGTCGTAGATCGCGATGGCGCGCTCGTGCTCCTGGTCGGGGTTGCCGCGCCCGATCGAATCCTCGTCGAGCGTCACCGCCGCCAGGCGCTGTCGCGGATCGGGAGCCTCGCTCGCCATCGGATCTCCTCCCCCGTCTCGCGGGGTCTTGTCAGGGCGTGCAAAAGACGCGAGTGCCGCCGCCCGCGCAAGCCGGACGTAGGATGGGACGGGACCGGTTAAAGGTTCAGGCGGATCGCCACCGAGCGGGCATGACCCTCCAGCCCCTCCGAGCGGCCGAGCGCCAAAGCGGCGGGGCCGAGCGCCCGCAGGGCCTCGGGCGTGCAGGAGAGAAGCGAGGTCCGCTTCATGAAGTCGAGGACGCCGAGGCCGGAGGAGAACCGGGCCGAGCGGGCGGTCGGCAGGACGTGGTTGGGGCCGCCGACATAGTCGCCGATCGCCTCCGGCGTGTGCGCGCCGAGGAAGATCGCCCCGGCATTGCGCACCCGCGCCGCCAGGTCCTCGGCATCCGACGATTCGATTTCCAGGTGCTCCGGCGCCAGGCGGTCGACGAGCGGGATCGCGTCGGACAGGCGCGCGACCCGCACGATGGCGCCGTAATCGCGCCAGCTCGCGGTGGCGATCTCGCTGCGCGGCAGGGTCTTCAACTGCCCCTCCACCGCCGCCGCGACCGCCTCGGCCAGGGCGTCGCTGTCGGTGACCAGGATGGCTTGCGCGGCCGTGTCGTGCTCGGCCTGGGCGAGCAGGTCGGCCGCGACCCAGTCCGGGTTGGCGGAGGAATCGGCGAGGATCAGCACCTCGGACGGGCCGGCGATCATGTCGATGCCGACCTGGCCGAAGACCCGGCGCTTGGCCGCCGCCACGTAGGCGTTGCCCGGCCCGACGATCTTGGCGACCGGGCGGATTGTCGCCGTGCCGTAGGCGAGCGCCGCCACGGCTTGCGCGCCGCCGACCCGAAAGACCTCGTCGACGCCGGCGAGCCTGGCGGCGGCGAGCACCAGCGGGTTGGTGACCCCGTCCGGCGTCGGCACCACCATGGCGAGGCGCGGCACGCCCGCGACCTTGGCCGGCACCGCGTTCATCAGCACCGAGGAGGGATAGCTCGCGGTGCCGCCCGGCACGTAGAGGCCGACCGATTCGAGCGCGGTCCAGCGCCAGCCCAGCGTCACGCCCAGCGCGTCGGTCTCGCGGTGGTCGGCCGGCACCTGGGCGCGGTGGTAGGTCTCGATCCGATCCTTCGCCAGAGCCAGGGCGTCGAGGGCTTCCTTCGAGCAGGCGGCGGTCGCGGCGTCGATCTCGTCCGCCGAGACCCGGATGGTCTCCGGCGTGAGCGCGAGCCGGTCGAAGCGCGTCGTGTAGTCGATCAGCGCGGCGTCGCCGCGCTCGACCACGTCGCGGATGATGTCGCGCACCGCATTGTCGACATCCTCCGCCACCTCGCGCTTGACCGAGAGCAGGCGGGCGAAGTGCGACTCGAAATCGGGATCGCGGGAATCGAGGCGCTGCATGCTGTGTCCGGTCTCGTGGTCGGCGGGCAAGGGATCCCGTCGGAGGATCCCGCCAAGACCCGCCGACTGCCAAAAATTTCAGGCCGCGTCGAGGGGGGCGTGGACCGGCTTGCTCTCGGCCTGCCAGACCGGGCCGAGATCGCGCATCGCCGCCTCGATGCATTCGAGCTCGAGCCGGATCGCAGCCCCGCCGGAGAAGACCAGGGTGGCGATACCGGACGGCGCCTCGCCGGGCTCGAAGGTGACGGCCAAAAGCTCGAGCGGGCTGTCGGGCTCCTCGCGAGAAATGTTGCGGCAGCGGACGGAGAGCACCCGCTCGAAGTGCAGGCCGGTCAGCCGCCGCCGGGGCGGGACGCCGTCGGGGCATTCCCAGTCGAAGCGCCGCGCCACCAGGGCAAAGCGCCGCTCCCGGGGCAGGTAGGCGAGGTCTCCGGTCCGCAGGACCGCATCCTGGAGGTGGGTCGAGATGACCGCGAGATCGTCGGCGTCGAGGGCAGCGAGCTTCAGGAGCTCCATCTCCGCGTCCTTCACTGTCGGCGTCCCTGTGCTTTGCGGCCGGTCCGTCGTGCGGCCGGCCCGCTCTGTCGGAATGATGCTGGGATTAAGTGGCGACGCCCTGCGCCCACGACAACCTTTGCCCGATCGACAGGGGACGGCGATTCTTCACCGTTCCGGCTGTCGCAACGGCACCGAATCGCCTCAGCCGGCGTTCATGTGCGGACGCTTAAGCGTGACCCATGGACACGATCCGGCAACTTGCCGACAGGGAGAAGAGATCCGTGAGAACCGTGACGATTGCGGCCCTGGCCGCCCTGACCCTCGGCCTCGGCGTCGCGCCTGCCTTCGCGCAGTACGGCTACGACGAGGATTATCGCCCGCGCCGCCGCTACGAGGAGCGCTACGACTACGACCGCCCGCGCTACCGCCGCGACGATTACGACCGGCCGGGCTATCGCGAGTATGGCGGCCGCATCGGCCGGATCTGCGTCACCGCCCGCGGCAACTGCCCGACCCGGCCGGCGCCCCTCAACAGCTCCTGCGGCTGCGAGGTCCCGGGCTTCGGCTTCAAGCGCGGCGCCATCGGGTACTGAACCCCGATCGGCCCGATCGGATCGTCACCTGGACGCGGCCTCAATCCCAGATATCCGCGTTCAGGATCTCGTGCGCCAGGGCCCGGCTCGGCTCGCGGTGGAGCCCCGGTCCGGACAGCACGAACTCGACATCGGCCAGCCGCGGCAGGTCCGGGTGGGCCAGTTCCTGCAAGCCGTCCGGGATCAGGCTGCGGGGCTGCGCCATCACGCCGACACCGGCGAGCGCCGCGGCGCGCAACCCGCTGAGGCTGGCGCAGGTGCAGGTGATGCGAAAAGGCCGGCCCTCCTGCGTGAGCGCGGCGAGCGCCACCGCCCGGGTGATGCTGGGCGCCGGGAAGCTCGCCAGCGCCACCGGCTCGCCCCGCTCCGGCAGGGCAGTCGGGATCCCGACCCAGACCAGCCGGTCGCGCCGCACCAGCATGCCTTGCGTCTCGCCGACATGGCGCTTGCCGAGCACGAGGTCGAGTTCGCCCCGCGCCAGCGCGTCGTGGAGGAAGCCCGTGAGCGCCACGCTCAGTTCGAGGTCGACCGACGGATAGGCCTCGCGGAAATCGCGCAGGACCTCCGACAGCCGGCTCTGCACGAAATCCTCCGAGGCGCCGAAGCGGACCTTGCCCCGCACCGGGCCGCCGGAGAGCGCCCGCTCCAGCCGCTCGTGGGCGTCGAGCACCGTGCGGGCGAAGCCCAAGACCGTCTCGCCCTCCGGGGTCAGCGCCACCGAATGGGTGTCGCGCGCCACCAGCCGGTGGCCGGTCTGCGCCTCCAGGCGCTGGACGTGCTGGCTCACCGTCGACTGGCCGAGGCCGAGCTGCTCGGCCGCCCGGCTGAAGCTGCGGCTGCGCACCACCGCCGCCAGGGTGCGCAGCAGCACGGGGTCGATCAGGCGGGTCACGGCGGCTCTCGGCATCCTGCATGAACGACGCGCAGGCTATCGCATTTCACGATAACTGTAATCCTCGCGCCCCGCGTACCCATCCGGGCGCCCGCCGGTTAGGAAGACCGGGACCCCTCTCGACAATTCCTCCCAGACCCGCCGGCCCGCCATGCTCTCGCGCTTTCGCCCCGACAACTTCACGCTGATGATCGTCGGCGCCCTGATCCTCGGCAGCGTCCTGCCGGTGCAGGACCGGGCGGCCGAGTGGCTCGGCGTCTTCGCCGACGGCATGATCGCGCTCCTGTTCTTCCTGCACGGCGCGCGCATCGACCGCCAGACGGCGATCGCCGGCCTGGTGCATTGGCGCCTGCACCTCGTGGTCTTCGCCTCGACCTTCGTGCTGTTCCCGATCCTCGGGCTGGCCGCCGGCCTGCTCAGCCCGGCCCTGCTGACCCCGGCGCTCGCTGCGGGCGTGCTGTTCCTGTGCGTCCTGCCCTCCACCGTGCAATCCTCCATCGCCTTCACGTCGGTGGCGGGGGGCAACGTGCCGGCGGCGATCTGCTCGGCCTCGGCCTCGAACATCCTCGGCATGCTCATCACCCCGCTCCTCGTCGCGGTGCTGCTGAACACGCAAGGCAGCCACCACAGCTTCGACTGGGGGGCGGTGGGCAAGATCATGGCCCAGCTGCTCCTGCCCTTCGCGGTCGGCCAATTGCTGCAGCCGCGGCTCGGGCCCTGGCTGACCCGGCACAAGCCCCTGACCATGGTGGTGGATCGCGGCTCGATCCTGCTCATCGTCTACATCGCCTTCAGCCACGCGGTGGCGACGGGCCTGTGGAGCCGCACGCCCCTGCCGGCGCTCGCCACCATGCTGGTCGTCGACCTCGTCCTGCTCGCCCTGGTGCTGACGATCACCACCACCGCGAGCCGCCTCCTCGGCTTCTCGCGGGAGGACGAGATCACCATCGTGTTCTGCGGCTCGAAGAAGAGCCTGGCCTCGGGCGTGCCGATGGCGAACGTGATCTTCGCCGGCCAGGATGTCGGCGGCATCCTGCTGCCCTTGATGCTGTTCCATCAGGTCCAGCTCATGGCCTGCGCGACGCTGGCCCGCCGCTACGCCGCCCGCGCGCAAGCCGCGCTCGCCGCCGAGGGCCCGGACCGGGCCGGCGTGGCGCCTGTCGCGGCGAAGCTCGCGGCGCGTTGAGCGGAGGCTCGCGGCGCGTTGAGAGGAGGCTCGCGGCGCGTTGACGAAAGATTCATCGCGTCACGCCATTCTCACGGGGAGCCAAGTTGCGTACCGGCTCTTCTGGATATCCGGCCCCGTCGCGCGTTCCGCGGCGGGGCCGCGCCGTTCGATGGGTCCAATCGACCTGTTCGCGATCGTTCCGACTCACGATCTTGTCCTGAGAGTCTGTTCGAGCGGATCGATCTGCCGAAAACGAGCAGCCAGCATGGATATATCTCATCCACCCACCTCATCCTGAGGTGTTGGTCGATCGACGGTCGACTGGCCTCGAAGGAGGGCTCCAGGAGCCCCGGCGATCCCCGGAGCCCTCCTTCGAGGCTCACTGCGTTCGCACCTCAGGATGAGGTCGCGGACGGAATACGTTTTACCTCGATCTTTCATGCTTCATTAACCCTGTCGCTTCAGCCGCCGCACACCATCCCGCCGCTAACCTCCCGGGCGTCGTCACTCCGAGAGGCGCCCGATGGCCACGTTCGTCCTGCCGCGCCGCGACCTCGCGGCGGTGCCGTTCCTGTCGCTGCTGCGCGGCTTCGGCCACGTCCTGATGGCGGCGTTCATCTTCTTCGCCTGCTTCGCCTTCTCGGACACGTCGCCCTACGACATCGTGGCGATCCCGGCGATCGTGCTCTGGGTCCTGCTCGGCGTGCGGCTGTACCGGGGCGCGGTGCCCCTCGTCCTGGTGCTGCTCGTCTATGTCGGCGCCACCGTGGTGGCCCTGATGCCCTATCTCGACGAGGAGCTGCCGCCGGTCTGGACGGTGCAGCTGTGCTACCTCGCCGTCACCGGCATCTTCTTCGCGATGTTCTTCTCCGACGAGAGCGACCGGCGGATCGAGCTCGCCCTGAAGGTCTACACCGCCAGCACGCTGCTCAGCGCCGGCCTCGGCATCGGCGGCTATCTCGGGCTGATCGGCAACGAGGAGCTGTTCAGCAAGTACGGCCGGGCGTCCGGCACCTTCCAGGACCCGAACGTGTTCGGCTCGTTCCTGACGCTGGGCGCCTTCTACCTGCTGCACGATCTCCTCACCGGCCGCGCCCGGCGGCCGCTCCTGTCGGCCTTGAGCCTGTTCATCGTGCTCGCCGGCGTGTTCCTGTCGTTCTCCCGCGGCTCCTGGGGCGGCACCCTGGCGATGGGCGCCCTGATGGTCGTGATGCTCTACCGCACCAGCGCCCCCGTCTTGCGCCGCCGCATCGTGCTGCTGGCCGGCCTCACGGCGGGGTTCGGGGCGGTGGCGCTCGTCGGCCTCCTCTCCGTCGGCGACGTCGGCGAGACGTTCTCGAAGCGCGCCGCCGTCACGCAGGATTACGACGAGGGCGAGACCGGCCGCTTCGGCAACCAGCTGCGCGGCATCGGCATGCTGATCGAGGATCCGCTCGGGATGGGCCCCCTGCGCTGGCGCCGCACCTTCAACCTCGAGCCGCACAATTCCTATATCGGCGCCTTCGCCAATGGCGGCTGGGTCGCCGGCGTCGCCTTCGTGTTCCTGGTGCTGATGACCACCCGGGTGGGCTTCCGGCTGATGAGCCAGGACACGCCCTACCGGCGCCACGCCCAGATCGTGGTGCCGGCGCTCCTGATGTTCTTCCTCCAGGCGATGCAGATCGACATGGAGAAGTGGCGTCACGTCTACATGATGCTCGGCATGGTCTGGGGGCTCGAGGCGGCGCGGGTGCGGTGGCTCGCCGGTGGGGAGGCGTGAGGGCGGGTCGGTTTGCAGGCGCCGGCAAATGGGCTAGAGCCCGGCGAACCCCGCGCCGGCCTCCCGCCCGGGCCCGTCCCTGACGACGGGCGCCCGAGGCCGCGCCGAACGCTCGATGTGCGAGACCCGATGTCCAAGCCCGCGAAGGCCGAGAAGGCCGCCACCCTCAAGCCCCGCCTGCCGCGCGGCCTCGTCGACCGCGGGCCGGCCGAGATCGCCGCGACGAACCGGATGCTGGACAAGATCCGCGAGAGCTTCGAGCTCTACGGCTTCGAGGCGGTCGAGACCCCGTTCATCGAGTATACCGAGGCACTGGGAAAATTCCTGCCCGACCTCGACCGGCCGAACGAGGGCGTGTTCTCGTTCCAGGACGACGACGAATCCTGGCTGTCCCTGCGCTACGACCTGACGGCACCGCTCGCCCGCTACGTCGCCGAGAATTTCGACGCGCTCCCCAAACCCTATCGCAGCTACCGCGCCGGCTATGTCTTCCGCAACGAGAAGCCGGGCCCGGGGCGCTTCCGCCAGTTCATGCAGTTCGACGCCGACATCGTCGGCGCGCCCACCGTCGCGGCGGATGCCGAGATCTGCATGATGGCCGCCGACACCCTGGAGAAGGTCGGCATCGGCCGCGGCGACTACGTGGTGAAGGTCAACAACCGCAAGGTCCTCGACGGCGTGATGGAGGCGATCGGTCTCGGCGGCGACGACCAGGCCGGGCGGCGCCTCACGGTGCTCCGGGCGATCGACAAGCTCGATCGCCTGGGTGCCGACGGCGTGCGCCTGCTCCTCGGCCCCGGCCGCAAGGACGAGAGCGGCGACTTCACCAAGGGCGCCGGCCTGTCCGACGAGGCGATCGAGCGCATCCTGCGCTACGTCTCGTTCCAGGCCGCTCCCACCGAGGGCGGCGACCGCCTCGCCTTCTGGGAAAATTTCTTCGGCGGCTGGGGCGAGGTCGTCGGCTCCTCCGAGACCGGGCGCCAGGGCATCGCCGAACTGCACGCGATCATGAAGCTGTGCGAGGCGGCGGGCTACGGCCACGACCGGGTGCGGGCCGATCCTTCCGTGGTGCGCGGCCTCGAATACTATACCGGCCCGGTCTTCGAGGCCGAGCTGACCTTTCCGGTCGTCAACGAGGACGGCCAGACCGTGCGCTTCGGCTCGGTCGCCGGCGGCGGGCGCTATGACGGCCTCGTCGGCCGCTTCCGCTCCGAGCCGGTGCCGGCGACCGGGTTCTCGGTCGGCGTCTCGCGCCTCTTCTCCGCCCTCCAGGTGGTCCGCAGCCCGATCGTGTCGGGCAAGAGCGCGCCCGGCCCGGTGGTGATCCTGGTGCTCGACCGCGAGGAGACCGCCGCCTACCAGGCCCTGGTCGCGTCCTTGCGCCAGGCCGGCATCCGCTCCGAACTCTATCTCGGCGCCTCCGGCATGAAGGCCCAGATGAAGTACGCCGACCGCCGCGGCGCGCCGTGCGTCGTCATCCAGGGCAGCGACGAGCGGGCGAAGGGGGAGGTCCAGATCAAGGACCTGATCGAGGGCGCCAAGGCGGCGGACGCCATCGCCAGCAACGCCGAGTGGAAGGCCGCCCGGCCGGCCCAGTTCTCGGTGCCGGTGGACGAGATGGTGGCGCGGGTGCGCGAGGTGCTGGCGCGGCATTACGGGGGGTGAGGGCGAGGTCACTTTTTTGCGGCTCGTCGAAGCACGCATCGGATCGCGCGCATCGTGTCCCCCGTGAGGGGCGGTGCCGTTCGCCGGGAGGGAGGAACGTTCGCGTCCCTCCCCCGGCCCCCCCATTCGGCCTTTCGCGGACATCCTGTCATCCGTTCGCGCCGCCAGAGCATTTTCCGGCGAAGCGGATGCCGGTTCGTCGCAGAAAATGCGGAAAAATCAAAAACCTGGAGAGCTGCGCGATTGTAACGCGATCGTGAGGTGCTCTAGCGACGGTCGTCGTCTCCTGCCGTATTGTCGGCCGAGACGAACCCGAGAGCCGCGCAGCCATGGGCCCGACCGACGACAGGCTCCGCTGCCTCGACGACAGGCTCGGCGAGGCGGCCCTCGATCCCTCGCGCTGGGGCGCCGTGCTGGCGGAGGTCTCGACCCTGGTCGGGGGTGACGGCGCGATGCTGCTGCAAAGTCATCGCCGCACCCCCGGCGTGCCCTGCACCCCCGAGGTGGACGCGCTGGTCGCCGACTATTTCGGGCACGGTTGGCACGTGAAGGACCTGCGGACCCGCGCCGTGCCGCGGGTGATGCGCGGCGAGGTCGTGACCGACCACGACATCCTGACTCCCGAGGAGATGGCCCGCGCACCCTTCTACAACGAGTTGCTGGGGCCGCATGGCTACCATTGGTTCGCGGTCGCGGGCTTCCGGGCCGGCCCTGAGCACTGGGCGGTGTCGGTGCAGCGCCGGACCCGGAGCGGCCCGTTCGAGGCGGCGCAGGTGCGGCCGCTCGCCGGCCTGATGCGGCGGCTCGGCCAGGCCGCCGCCCTGTCGGAGGCGCTCGGCCGCGCCGCCCTCGACGGCACCCTGCGCGGGCTCGACCAGGTCGCGCAAGCGGCCCTCGCCCTCGACGGGGCCGGGCGGGTGATCGGCGCCAACCCGCGGGCGGAAGCCCTGTTCGATGCCGCCTTCCGGGTCGCCGACGGCGGTTTGCGGATCGCCGATCCGCGGGCGCGGGACGAGGTCGCCGCCCTGGTCGCGGCGCTGAATCCGGACCGTCCGCCTCCCGCCGGCGCGATCCTGGTGCCCCGGCGCAACCGCCGCCCCCTGGTGCTGCGCGCTTTGGCCCTGGCGGAGAGCGTCCGCTCGCCCTTCCTCGGAGCCCGCGCGCTCCTCATCGTCACCGATCTCGAGGCCGAGCGGCGGCCCGATCCGGCCCTGCTCACGCAGGTCTTCGGCCTCACCGCGGCGGAGGCGCGGCTCGCGGCACTTCTGGCCGGCGGCGTCTCCCTGGACGAGGCCGCCGACGGGCTCGGCCTCGCGGTCGAGACCGTGCGCAGCCAGATCAAGGCGGTGTTCGCCAAGACCGGCACCGGCCGCCAGGGCGCCCTGGTGGCGCTCCTCGGCGCACCCGGGCTGCGATAGATCGGGATTCGATCAGGGCTTGGCCTCAGGGCTTGGCCCAGACCCCGAGCTTGCCGGTGCGGGCGTGGCGCTCGGCCTCGACGAGATCCGGCGTCGCCTCGGGCGTCGCGCGGCCGCCGCCGTTGTAGAGCACCACCTCGGAGAGGTCGTGCCCGTCGACGGTGCAGATCCAGGCGGTCTTCGCCGGGCTCGGCTGGCAGTTCACCGGCCGGCCGCCGAGATAGCCCGAGAGGTCGCTCGCCTGCGCGCCCTTGGCCGCCTCGACGCCGTAGAGGCGCAGGGTCCGGCCGCCGAGCCGCAGGGTCGCGGTGTCGAGGACCTCGGCGACGCCGGCGACCGGACCGTCCGGCACCAGGGCGCCGGTCTGGACCGGCTCGCGCTTCGCCTCGGCCGGCCTGTCCGGCGCCGGAGCGGGCTTCGCCTCGGCGGCGCGCGTCTCCACCGGCTTTACCTCCGCCTGTCTCGCCTCGGCGGGCTTGCCCGCCGCCGGCTGGTCCATCCCGGAGCCGGGCGCCTGCGCGACCGCGGCGTCGCGGGTGGGTTCCCCCCCGCCGCGGAACGCCGCGTAGCCGATGCCCAGGACGACGAGCCCGCCGAGGACGGCGTAGGCCGGAATGCGGGACGATCTCCTGCCGGGCAGCTTCTGCGGCCGGGCGAGGCCGGGCTTCAGCCCCTCGCCGGGCGGTACCGGCGGACCCACGAGCGGCGCTGCGGCCGGCGGGACCTCCGGCTCCCGCGCCGGCCGGCGCAGGCGCGCGGCGAGCCCGTCCAGGGCCTCCCGCAGGCGCGAGGCATGGGCGGGACGGGTGGGGGATTCGGGCGGCGCCGGGGCGGGCTTCACCACGATCCAGTCCCGCGGGGCCTCGCTCGAGGGCGCGGCGGCAGGAGCGGCAGGGGCCAGGAACATGGTGGGATGCTGGCGGCGCAGCTCGTCGACGAGGTCGCCCAGGGTCAGGGGCCGCGTCTCGCCGCCGACCGTGCGGGTGCGCGGATTCCCGTCCCGGTCGACGATCTGGTAGCCCGGGGCTGCGTCGAGCCGGCGGGTCGCCGATTCCGCCAGCAGTTCGAGGGTGCGACGGGCCACCGCGACCGGACGCTGCCGGTCGATCTCGGCCCGGATCAGCGCCTGCAACTGCTCACGCGAGGTCATGTCCGCCATCGTCCCATCGCCCCCGGCCGCGGGGCCTGCTCGCCGAGCCGCCCGCCGCTCCGGCGGGCGCTCACCCTCTTCATCTAAGCACCATTCGCCGAAGCGGCCACCGGTTCGACGAAAAATGATGCAAAAACAATGAACTAAGAGAGTTATACCATGCCACTCTCCTGGGACCTGATCGGCGCCCCGTCACAGGGCGCCGGGTCCGGTCAGCGGCTCGCCACCGCCTCGCGGCGCACCACCCGGCTGTTCTCGGCGATGATCACCGGGCGCCCCCCGGCGAGGCTCACCGCCAGTTCGAGATCGACGGTACCCTGCGAGCGGACGCCGCGATCGGGGCTGAAGGCCGAGAAATCGACCGTGGCCCGCACCTGACAGACGGCGAGCCCGGCATTGCAGGCGGTGCGCAGGGAATCCGGCCGCGGCCGGTAGCGGCGCTCGGGCCAGCGCTGCACGAAGCGCCGCTTCTCGGACATCAGGCTGGCGACGCTCATCGTCCGGCCGTGGAAGACGACCTGGCTGCCGTAGAAGCCCGGCGCCGCCGCCAGCGTCGTGCCGTTGGATCCTGAGATCGACGCCAGGTAGTCGCGGGCGAGGCGCTGCGACGCCACGGCCCAGTCGCGCATCTGCGAGTCCGACACCGCGACCGGGGCGGGCGCGGGGATCTGGACCGGGAGCGGGCGCTCCGTCCGGGCGAGCCGCGCGGCGCGGCGGGCCGCCGTCGCCGCGTGGATTCCGCTGCGGGCCGGCCGGCGCGCCTCCTCGGCGACCCGGCGCGGGGTGTGGGCCTTAGGCGCCTCGGCCCGGGCGGCCGGGGCGACCTGCGGCGTGGGCGTCACCGGTGCAGGACTTTTGGGTTCAAGACTACTTTTGGGTTCAAGGCTCTTGGGCGCGGCGCTCTGGGGACCCCGGGCGGGCGGATCGACCCAGCCCTGGGCCAGGGCGACCGAGGACAGGAGCGCGGTCAGGCCGAGGCCGAGCAGGGCGGCCGACGGGGTGGCGAGGCCGGGCCGGAGGGGGCGGAGCCGAAGGGAACGAAGCATGGGGGCGGCACCCGGGGAGAGGAGCACGATCAGGCGGGGATCACGCACGGAACTTGAGCTGAGTGAACGTTCGTCGCCGCGGTTACGGTTCCATTGCGGGCCCATGGCCCCCACCCTGCCCTCCCCGATACCCCCATTGCCCACACCCCCGCGGATCTCGCCTGCCGCGGATCTCGCGCAAGGGAACTCCCCGGGACCTTGCCAAGCGCGGCCGCGACCCCACCTGAAGGGCTCCCCGGGTCCGGGCCCCTCTGGCGGTTCGAGGCGTCGACCGCGATGTCGGACCCCTTCTCTGCCTTTGTGCTGACGCGGCACGATCGCACTGGAGGGCCCGCACTCATGCGCGTCGTTCCCCCCATCCGTTCCCGTGCCGTCGCGGGAGGCGCCGATGTCCGGCGCTGACGCGACGCGGCGGGCCCTGCTCGTCGTCAACAAGAAGGCCCGCAACGGCGGCCTCGATCTCGACGCCGTGAAGGACGTCCTGCGCCGCGGCGGCATCGAGCCGGTCGATCCGCCGCCTAGCGAGACCGACTGCAAGGCGCTGATCCACGCCCACGCGAGCACCTGCGACATGGTGATCTTAGGGGGCGGCGACGGCACCCTCAACGCCGCGGCCCAGGCGCTGGCGGAGGCGCAGCTGCCGCTGGGCATCCTGCCGCTCGGCACCGCCAACGACCTCGCCCGCAGCCTCGGCCTGCCCGCCGATCCCCTGGAGGCGGCGGAGGTGATCGCCACGGTGCCGGCCCGGCCGATCGATCTCGGCTGCGTCAACGGCCACTACTTCTTCAACGTCGCCAGCATCGGCTTCTCGGCCGATCTCGCCGGCGAGCTGACGGCCGACCTCAAGCGCCGCCTCGGCACGGTCGGCTACGCGGTGGCGGCGTTCCGGCTGCTGCGCCGGGCGCGGCCGTTCACGGTCTATATCGAGCATGACGGCACGGTGGAGACCGTGAAGACCATCCAGGTCTCGGTCGGCAACGGCCGCCATTACGGCGGCGGCATGACGGTGGAGGAGAACGCCACCGTCGATGACGGCCTGCTCAACTTCTACAGCCTGGAGGTCGCCCATTGGTGGCGGCTGCTCGCCCTGCTGCCGGCCCTGCGCCGGGGCACGCAAGGCAAGGCCGCCGACGTGCGCGCCTTCCAGACGACGGAAGTGATCCTGCGCACCAAGAAGCCGCGCCCGGTCAACACCGACGGCGAGTTGACGACCTACACCCCCGCCCATGTGCGGGTGCTGCGACAGGCCGTCCAGGTCCATGCGCCGGAGTTCCACGCGCCGAGCCAGGCGCGGGGCCGCCCCTCGATCTTCCCGTAAGGAGGGGTGTCCACCGTGGACTCGCTCGTTCAGCTCGCCGCCGACCCGACGGCCTGGGCCGCCCTCGCGACCCTGGTCGTCATGGAGGTCGTGCTCGGCATCGACAACCTGATCTTCATCTCGATCATCACCAACAAGCTGCCGGCGGAGCAGCAATCGCGGGCCCGGCGCATCGGCATCGGGCTCGCGCTCATCCTGCGCCTCGCCCTGCTCGGGACCGTGGCCTACATCGTCCACCTGACCCAGCCGGTCTTCGAGATCTTCGGGAAGGGCCTGTCCTGGCGCGACATGATCCTGATCGCCGGCGGCCTGTTCCTGCTGTGGAAGGCCACCAAGGAGATCCACCACAGCCTCGATCCCGACCCGGAAGAGAAGACCGGCGGCGGCGCCTCGCTCGGCTACGCCGCGGCGATCGGCCAGATCCTGATCCTGGATCTCGTCTTCTCGATCGACAGCATCATCACGGCGGTCGGCATGACCGAGCACGTGCCGATCATGGTGATCGCGGTGCTGGCCGCGGTGAGCGTGATGCTGCTCGCCGCCGATCCGCTGTCCCGCTTCATCGCCGCCAACCCGACGGTGGTGATGCTGGCTTTGGGTTTCCTCATCATGATCGGCATGACGCTGATCGCGGAGGGTTTCGGCGCCCACGTGCCGAAGGGCTACGTCTACACCGCCATGGCCTTCTCGGCCGGCGTCGAGGTGCTCAACATCCTCGGCCGGCGGGCGAAGAAGGGGAAGCGAACGGTGGCGTGACGGCGGTAGTCTGATGCAATGAGGCAGCGCCCGATCGTGATGCGGTCGGGCGCTGTTTTCGTTCGGGTCTTCCGCTGTCGCAGACAATCGCCGCGCCGAATCGTATGAAGCGGTTGGTTGCGACCGGGCACCCTCCGGATCCGTCATCGAACGATGGACGGGGCTTGCAGAACGCGGCGCACAACGTAGCTTCTCGACATGGCCAGCCGCGTTCTCACATTCGTCACTGAGACGTCCCCGCGTCTCGCCACTCGGGACCGGGGTGAACCCTCTCGCATCGAGGAACTCGATCGTGTCGAGTTGCTGGCCGACGTCCTCGGGGATGACCAGGTGACGGTGCCGGCGGGCTCGATCGGGACCGTGGTCGCGATCTGGGCTGGAGGTGCGGCTTTCGAGGTCGAGTTCACCCGACCGGTGGACGCGCTCGCGACTGTGGACGCTTCCCTTTTGCGGGTCGTGGGGCACGCGACTGCTTGACCGCCGCCCACCCCTATCCGTCCGCCTTCACGATCTCGGAAGCGAAGGTCGCGGGCTACCTTCTCAATGTGGACAGCGATGATGGGGCATCGACGGCTGCCCTTCTCATGCGGTTCGGCTTCTCGCCCGATCGGCCTCTTGAACTGATGGACGCCCTGGGGCGGCATCCCTCACCGGCATCGTGGGCTGCGGCCTTCGAGGCTCCACACGGGATCAAGCACTATTTCGAAGCGCCTTTGCGCAGCCCGGACGGTCGCAACCCCACCATCCGGAGCGTCTGGCAGGTCGATTACGATGGGGACGGCCGGACGGCGAAGTTCGTGACCCTCCGCCCGGTGGCACGCCCGGCGAACAGACCGACATGACGACACCCATACCGGACGATCCCTACCCCAGATCGATCCGGAAGCACGCACCCGGCCCCTCCTCCGCCACGACCCCGATGCGCCAGCCATGCAGCTCGGCGATCCGCCGGCAGATGCTCAGGCCCAGTCCGACGCCGTTCGGGGCGCGGCCGTTCGGCACCCGGGCGAAGGTCTCGAAGATCGCCTCGTGGAAGGCCGGCGGCACGCCGATGCCGGTGTCGCGCACGGTGATCCGGCCGGGCTCGCCGGGCCAGGCCCGGATCTCGATCCGCAGAGGCCGGTCCGGGTCGCGGTAGCGGATGCTGTTGGCGACGAGGTTCTGGAACAGGTTGGTCAGGAGCGCCGGCACGCCGTTCACGGTCGGGAGCGGCCCGACGACGAGGTCGGCCGCGGCGGCGCGCAGGTCGAGGTCGAGGTTGCGGGTCGCGTCGAGGACGACACGGCCGAGATCGACCGGCTCGAAGGTGTGGCTCTCGGCGCTCAACCGCGCATAGTCGAGGAGGCCGGTGGTCATCCGGTTGAGCCGGGCGGCGCAGCCCTCGATCGTGTCGAGGCTGTCGGAGACGACCGGACCGGCCTCCGCCCCCAGGGTGGTGCGCAGGATGCCCGTGAAGGCCACGATCTGGCGCAACGGCGCCCGCAGGTCGTGCGCGGCGACGGAGGCAAAGTCGCGCAGGTTGCGGTTCATCCGCTCCAGCTCGCGCGAGGCCGCGATGATCTTCTCCTCCAGGAGACGCTGCTCGCGGCGCTGCTGGAGCACCCAATGGTCGATCGGCCGGTCGACCTGGTCGACGGTGGTGAGCACCGCGTGCTCGCCCCGTCCCGCCTCCCAGGAGATCGCGATGTCGCAGCGCGGGGCGCCCGGCACCATGGCGAGGCGGATGCCGGGCAGCACGATCGGCTCAGGTGTCGCCCGTTGCTGGGCGCGCATATCCTCCTCCAGGCCCGACAGGATCGGGCTGTCGAAGGCGGAGCGCCCGGGCTCCGGCAGCCAGTCGCTCAACGGCCCGGTGCGGGCGAGCACGCGGCCGTCGGGAGCGAGCGCCGCGACGCCGAGGAGGCCGGCCTCGAGGAGGTGGGCCAGGGTGCGGGAGAGGTCGGCTCCGGCCGGGAGGGCGAGGGCGGCGCGCATGGCACTTACAGGCTCCGTCGCTCGATCGTGGTGGCGAGTTCGGCGAACAAGCCGGTCACGCCATGCCCGGTGCGGGCGCTCGCGAGCGAGACGACGTCGGCGCCGCGCGCCCGGGCGAGGAGATCGGGCGGCAACCCCGAGCCGGGTTCGCCGGATTCGCCGGCCACGAGATCGCTCTTGTTCAGCACCGCGGCGCAGGGGCGGCCCGGCAGCGCCTCGCGAAAGCCCGCGATCAGCGCCGCCATCTGGTCGAGGGAGGCGGGCCGGGTGACGTCGGCGACGATGAGCGCCCCGCTCGCCCCCTTGAGGTAGACGGTCCGGAAGATGCTGAGGCCGAAATCGCCGTCGGTGTCCCACAGGACCAGCGGCATCGTCTTGCCGCCGGGGAGCGCGGCATTCGTGGTGTAGATGTCGACCCCGATCGTCGCCTTGTAGCTGGTCTCGAACCGGCCGAAGGCGAGCCGGTTGGCGAGCGAGGTCTTGCCCACGCCGATCGCCCCCAGGATCATGATCTTGCGCGCCGCCACACCTTACTCCGCGCTGTAGGCGAGCTCGAACACGACGCGCCGGTTGCCGGTGACCCGCTCGTCCGTAATCGGATAAGGTGGGCGCGAATTGACGACGACGAGGCGCGAGCGCGGGATGCCGCGGCGTTCCAGGTCGGCGGTGATGCGGTCGGCGCGCAGCCGCGCCGCCTCCAGGTTGGCCTTCGGCGTCCCGGTGCCGTCGGCATAACCGACGATGCGCAGGCGCGCGCCCTCCACCGCCGCCAAAGCCGCGGCCAGGGTCGCGAGGTCGCGCTCGGCGGCGGCCGGGTCGCGGTAGGTCGCGTCGGGCCCGAAGAAGATCGCGGTGCGCTTGACCGCATCCTCGAGCCGCTGGAGCGGCGTGTCGGTGCGGGCTTCGAGCCGCGCCACCTCCTCCCGGGGGGCGAGGCTCGGCACGATCGCCTCGACGGCGGCGGTGCGGGTCTCGAGGGTGCCGAGCCGCGCCCGCGCCTCGGCCCTCGTCGCCTCGGTCGCTTGCGCCAGCGCCTCGGTCCGGCCGGCGAGCGCGTCGGTGCGCCGGTCGAGCGCGGCGGCCTGCCGGCCGACGGCCTCGGTGCGCGCGGCGAGCGACGAAGCCTGTTGCACGGCGGTCTCGGCGCGCGTCGTCAGTTCATCCGTGCGGCGATCGAGGGCATCGGCGCGCCCCGCGAGGAAATCGGTCTTCTGCGCAACCGCCTCGGTCCGGCCGGTGAGCGCGTCGGCCTTTTGCGCGAGGGCATCGGTGCGCCGGTCGAGGGTCGCGACCGCATCCCGCGCGGAAGCGGCGTCGGAGGCCACGGCGATCCGGGCGGCGACCGGCCAGGCCGGGAACGCCGCGGCGAGGCGGTCGCGCAAGGCGGCGGCCGCCTCGCGGCTCGGCAGCACGCCGACCGCCCGGATCAGGCCGGCCTCTCGGTCGAAGGCGAGGTGGAGGGGAGAGTCGCGCAGGTCGGGCGCGTCCTCGATGGCGATGAGCGCGGCCGTCTCGGCGGCGTGCTGCCGGGCCGACAGCACCGCGACGCTCGCCCAGGCGGCAAGCGCCACGGCCACCAGCCCGCCGGCGACCGCCACCGGCCGCACCCGCGGGCGCGGCGGGACGAGGCGCGCGGCGATGGCCCGGTGGAGCGCGGCCAGCGGCGCGCCGTGACCGGCCTCGCCGTGAGTCCCGTCATTCCGGGTCTCGTCGTTCTGCCGGACCGCGTCGAGGAAGGGCAGGAACTCGGCATCGACCACGCCGGCGAGCCGCCCGGCCCCGCGGCCGGCCTCGGTGAGGCCCGCCACGATCAGGAGCGGCGAGGCCCGCAGCAGCACGGTGCGGCCGCCGAAATCCAGCGAGCGCAGCTCGCCGTTGACGTCGCTCAGCGCCTGGCCGGCGAATTCGACGATGGCGGTGACGAGGCCGCCGATCAGGTGGAGCTGGCCGTCCGGATCGGCGTCGGGCTCTCCGTCGCGGTCGGTGGTGGCGAGCACCGCGCCGGTGCTGCGGTCGATCAGGATCAGGCGTTCGAGCCGGCCTTGCGCCAGCTCGGCCAGGACCAGGGCGGCGTAGGACCGGCCGGTGAGCACGGCCTTCAGGCGCAGCCACAGCCGGCGCGGCGAGCGGCTGAGGGTCTCGTTGATCTCGTCGGAGAGCTGGCGGAAGGCCGCGGCGATCGCCGCCGCCACCATGCGGCCGGCGATGGGATAGAGCGTCTCGACCATCAGGTCGCGGGATTCGGCGATCTCGCGCCGGATGCCGGCGACGACGAGGGGGGCGATCACCTCGGTCAGGGCGCGGTGATCCTCGACCTCGACGACCTTGAGGGCGACCACGAGGCTGTCGGCGACCGCCCGGGAGAACCGGTCCTCGGTGCCGACCCGCCGGTCGAGCCGCGCCAGTTCGGCCCGCAGGCCGGCGAGGTCGCGGTGCTCGTCGCGCAGCAGCAGCCGCTTCAGGTCGCGGAGGGCCGGGTCTTCGGTCGGATCCCGGGCCGGATCGTGGATCGGCTCCTGTGCCGGACCGTGGGCCGCCGCCGCTCTCATCCCGGATCGGCCCGCGGCTTACGGGTTGCGGTCGGCCAGGGCGGAGATCTGCCGGCCCATCTCGGTCACCGCGCCGCCGATCGCCCGCACGGCGTTGCTCTGCTCCATCCGCAGCGACAGGGCGAGGGCGTCGATCGACTTCTGCATCTCGTTGAAGCGCTGGACCATGCGCTGCTCGAGGTCGGTCACCGCCTCGCGCAGGTCCTCGTGCCGGCGCCCCTGCGAGCGCATCGCCTCGCCGTAGAGGAGCTCGCGGACCTTCTCAATCGTGTTGGAGGCGTCGGACTGGGCCGTTTCGGTCATGGTCTGCTCGTTGCCCGATCCGGCGTTGAGATAGGTGATCTGGCCGTTCATCGGTCGCATCTCTCGGTCTGGACGATTGTGAGGCCGGGCCGCCCGTAGCGGGTCGGCTCGGCGGCGGGTGAGCGGAAGGCGCGCGGGCCGAGCACCCCGACGATCGCGGCCTCGAACGCCTCGCCGGTGAGGCTGGCCTTGTCGAGGAAGCGCACGGCGCCGGCGCTCACGCACATCTCGCGCACGTCCGGCATGCTGAGCCCGGTCAGCACGATCGCCGGCAGGCCGGGCAGCCGCGCGTCCAGCTCGGCGAGGAAGCGCAGGCTCGATTCGCAGCCGAGCCAGAAATCGAGAATCGCGAGATCGATCCGCTCCCGGTCGACATGCTCGCGCGCCTCGGCGGTGGAGCGGGCGCGCAGCACGCGCATGTCGAGCATCCGGAAGCTGGCCGCCTGGAGGGCGATCAGCTTGGCATCGACATCGTCATCTTCGAGAAGAAGCGCAGTGATGGTGCGCGCCTGGACGAGCCCACATCCGTCATCATGTCGGACAGCGCGCATGGAAGAGTCATCCAACCCGGTCAACCGGATCACAAGTCTTGGAAAAGCAGATCCGGTCACCCGATCGGCGTCGATTCAAGTGATAACGATTCGGTCATCAAAATCAACGACTCGTTATCGCTGCGGTAACGATTCGTCAATCGTCATCACATCCAATTGCAGGCGATTTATCGACTTGAAGTTGAAGATCGATGCCCGGAGTGAGGCCGCGGCCGGGGCACGGGCCCGGCAACATCCTGGTCCGGAAGCTTTATTCCGGAAAGGAATCCTGTACCTGCGCGGGCTGTGGCCTCAGGGCCACGTCGCCTCTTCGCGCGCGCAGGCGGCCGGCTCGGGCCCCGGTTCCGGGCTTGCGGCGGCGAGGTCGGTCCGGGCGCGGTCGAGGTCGGCCCGGAAGGCGGGATCGCCGACGAGGGTGGCGAACAGGGCGCTGCCGGCGAGGCGGCCGGCCTCGACGTCGCTCGCCCAATGCACCCCGCAGACGATCCGGCTCTCGCCGTAGATGCGGCCGCGGCGCAGGAGGGCGGTGGCGCGCTCCGGCATCAGGGCGGCGAGGACGAGGCTGAATGTCCAGCCCTCGGTGGCATGGCCGGAGGGGTAGGACAAGCTCCGGTCGAGCGCCTCGCTGCGGTCGACGCAGAGCGGGGCGTCGTTGCCGAAATGCGGCCGGGGCCGGGCGAAGCGGGCCTTCGCGTCGCGCACCAGGGCCACCACGTCGCGGCGGGCGCGGGCGAGGAGCCCGGCGAGGGCCGGCAACCGGCCGGGATCGAGGCGCCGGCCGGCGGCGCAGGAGAAATCGGCAAGCAGCGCGGCGACGCCGGAGGGAACGTCGGCGGTGGCGAGGTCCCAGCGCGGCGAGCCGGCAAGCCCCCGTGTCGCCGCGTAGGCCGCCGCATCGGCGTCGTGCGCGGGGCTGCCGGGCTTCGGCGGCGGGGGCAGGATTGCGGCGGCGCCGAGGGCGCCGGCCGTCAGGTAGGGGGCGGGCGCCGGCTCGGCCGCGGCGGCGCCGGCAGCGAGCACCAGGCAGAGGGCGAGCGGCGCCCGCATCGTCTCAAGCTTCGGAAGCGTCGGAGAGGATCGCGGCCGCGACCGCCTCGGGGGACTCCTCGTGGGCGGCGAGCGCCCCCGGGATGGCGACCTTGCGCACGAGGCCGGATTCGGCGAGCGCCGTCATCTCGGCGCCGGAGCGGCGCGGGGCATCCTTCGGCTGCAGCATCAGGACCGGCGGCAGGCCGGGGCCGAACAGGGCGAAGAAATCCTCGCGGGTCCGGACCGGATCGAGGCCGCCGGTGACGAAGGCGGCGGTGCCGAAGCGGGCGCGGGGCTGGTGCGTCACCCGCCGCTTGTCGGCGAGCAGAGCCGGGGTGACGCGGGCCGGATCGGCATAGACGTGGGCCTGCATCATCCGCGACACGATCGGCGTGCTGACGTTCAGCCGATAGAGCAGGTTGCCGAGGATCGGCGCCTCGACCGCGCGGCGCAACCGGCCGAACAGCGGCCGGCGCTCCTCGCCCATCGCGGTCGGCAGCGGGCCGCGCCAGGTCGGCGCCACCAGGACCAGCCGGGCGAAGGTGCCGGGGTGCCGGGCCGCCGCGGCGACGAGGTAGCCGGCGGCATGCCCGGCCGCGACCCCGACCGCGTAGGGGCCGGGTTCCCGGTCCAGGAGCGCGTCGAGGAAGGCGTGAAGGGTGTCGGGGGCGAGGGGCACGCGGGCGCGCGGTTGCGCACCGAAGCCGGGCCAGTCCGGCACCAGGCAGCGGTGGCGGGCGGAAAGCCGCGTCGCCAGGGGCCGCATCTCCTCGCGGGTCGCGATCGAGGACAGGGCCGGCAGCAGCAGGGCCGGCGGGCCCTCGCCGATCCGGTCGGCCGGCAGGGTCAGGGACCGCCCGGCCAGGGTGAGGGAGAGAACCTGCGTTTCGATGCCGGCCATGGATGCTCCCCTCAGAACGGCTTTACCACCACCAGGATCACGATGACGATCATCAGCAGCGTCGGCACCTCGTTGAGCACCCGGTAGAATTTCGGGCTGCGGGTGTTCCGGTCGGCGGCGAAGTCCTTGACCATCCGCGACAGCCAGCCGTGGATGCCGCTCATCGCCAGCACCAGGGCGAGCTTGGCGTGCATCCAGCCCTGCGTGTAGGCGGCGCTCATCACCATGAGGGCGATGCCGAAGATCCAGGTGGCGATCATCCCCGGCAGCATGATCGCCTTGGCGAGGCGCCGCTCCATCACCTTGAAGGTCTCGGCCGTAGGCGAACCGGCCGGCAGCGCGGCGTGATAGACGAACAGCCGCGGCAGGTAGAGCATCGCCGCCATCCAGGCGATGAGCGAGATGATGTGGGCGGCCTTGATCCAGAGATACACGGTGGGGTGATTCCTGTGGGGGATGTTCGATCGCTTTGTCCATTTCATCCTACCCTTGACCTCATCCTGAGGTGTCGGTCCATCGGAGATGGACTGACCTCGAAGGAGGGCTCCAGGGATCGCTGCGACATCTGGAGGCCTCCTTCGAGGCTCCCTTCGGTCGCACCTCAGGATGAGGTCGTGGGTGAGAAGGAGCAGGAGCGTGCGAGGTACGACGCCCCCTCCCCTCACCCCCGCAACCGCGCCAGCATCCGCTCGACATGCGCGATCGGCGTCTGCGGGGTGATGCCGTGGCCGAGGTTGAAGATGTGGGGCGTGCCGTCGGTCGCCTCGCGGATGGCGTCGACGGCGGCGTCGAGCGCCGCGCCGCCGGCGATCAGGGTCTCGGGGTGGAGATTGCCCTGCGTGACCACGGACGCCGGCAGGCGGGCCCGCAGAGCCTTCAGATCGACGGCCCAGTCCACCCCGACCGCGTCGGCGCCGGTCTCCTCGGCCACGCGGGCATGGCCGTCGAGCCCCGAGCCGCGGGCGAAGACGATGATCCTGGCGCCCGGCACCCGGGCGCGGATGCCCGACACCATCCGGGCGATCGGGCCAAAACTCCAGCGCGTCAGGGCGTCGCCGGGCTCGCCCGCGGGCACGTCCGGCAGGCTGCCGGCATGGCTCTCGAAGATCTGCACCGCATCGGCGCCGGCCTCGAACTGGCGCACCAGGTACTCGGTCGAGACCGCGACCAGCCGGTCGATCAGCGCGTCGAGGAGGGCGGGATCGCGGGCGGCGAGCGCCCGGGCCGGCGCGAGATCCGGTGTGCCGCGCCCGCCGATCATGTAGCTCGCCACGGTCCAGGGTGCGCCGCAGAAGCCGAGCAGCGTCGTCTCGGACGGCAATTCCGCCCGCAGGCGCCCGACGGTCTCGAAGACCGGGTTCAGGTGGCCCATGATCCGCGGATCGCCCGCCTCGACCAGCGCCTCGAATTCCGCCCGCCCGGCCATCGGGTCGAGGCGGGGCCCCTCCCCTTCCACGAAGCGCACGTCCTGGCCGAGCGCGTGGGGCACCACCAGGATGTCGGAGAACAGGATCGCCGCCTCGAAGGCGAAGCGGCGGATCGGCTGGAGGGTGACCTCGGTGGCGAAGTCGGGGTTGTAGCAGAGGTCGAGGAAGGAGCCGGCCTCGGCCCGCACCGACCGGTATTCCGGCAGGTAGCGCCCGGCCTGGCGCATCATCCAGGCGGGAGGCGGCGACAGCGCCTCGCCGTTCAGCACCCGCAGGATTGGCCGCTCTGCGGCTCCCCGTCCGGCTCCCGCGGTCCCGCCCATGCTCCGTCCCCCCGAAAACCCGATTCCGCCACGGCGGCGGCTCAGCTCCCTATGCCGAGAACCGCTCTCCGGCGCCAGCCCGACGCGTCGTCGCGACCCGCCACGATGCCCATCCCCACCCAGGCCTCTGAAAAGAAAAGAGAGATTCTAGGAATCTGTTTTTTCTATTGGGGGCAGGCATCGCGGGGCTCCAGCCCCGTCCACAGCCCGTCCCCACCGCCGGTGCGTTAAGAGGCCTTTAACAGATTTGCTCCATTGTCGAAGGACCGCGAGAGTCAGGAGGGGCTTAGGCCCCACTGGGCGAGACTCGGGCGGCCCGGGTCCCGGATTCTCCCACGGGCGGCCCGCCACGAGTGTTAACGGCCGGCCTGTTGAGGCGTCGAGCCGTTAACCCACAGGCCTCCCGCCTGGACCTCCTTTCGTTGGCGCATTATCCACACTGATCGACTCCGCGCGGCCGATCGGTGGACGACGCACCGGCCCCCGGAGTCTTCGTGTCTGCCGCGCCCGCGGCGAGCCCGGGGAGCCCGCGTGGTCCGCAGCTACTTCCACCTCCACCTCGTGTCGGATTCCACCGGCGAGACCCTGATCAATGTCGGCCGCGCCGCGGCGGCGCAGTACGAGGGGGTCTCGGCGATCGAGCACGTCTATCCCCTGGTGCGCTCGGGCACCCAGCTCGAACGGGTGATCAACGAGATCGAGCAGGCCCCCGGCATCGTGCTCTACACCCTGGTCGGACGCGAGCTGACCGAGCGGCTGGAGGAGGCCTGCCGGGCCACCGGCTCGCCGCTGCTCTCGGTGCTGGAGCCGGTGCACCGGCTGCTGCAATCCTATCTCGGCACCCATTCCACGGCGCGGCCGGGCGCGCAGCACATGCTGAACGCGGAGTACTTCAAGCGCATCGACGCGATGAACTTCACGCTCGCCCACGACGACGGCAACCTGCCGCTCGATCTCAACGAGGCGGACGTGATCCTGCTCGGGGTGAGCCGCACCTCGAAGACGCCGACGGCGATCTACCTCGCCAACCGGGGCTTGAAGACCACCAACATCCCGCTGATCCCCGGCGTGCCGCCGCCGGCCATCCTCGAGACCCTGCGCCAGCCGCTGATCGTCGGGCTGATCGCCTCGCCGGAGCGGATCGTTCAGATCCGCCAGAACCGCCTGCTCAGCCTCAAGGCCGACGATTCCTCGTCCTACGTCGACCGCGACGCGGTGGCGAACGAGATCGCGACCTCGCGGCGGCTCTTCGCCCGCAACCGCTGGCCGGTGATCGACGTCACCCGGCGCTCGATCGAGGAGACGGCGGCGGCGATCGTCGATCTCCACCGCGAGCACCGGCTGAAGTTCATCGCGGATTGACGCCGATGTCGCACGCTCCGTCCCTGTGGCGCGGCCCCGCGCCGCTCCTCCTCGCCTCGACCAGCCCGACGCGGCGGGCCTTGCTCGCCTCCGCGGGGCTCGACCCCGAGACCCGGTCGCCGGGCGTCGACGAGCGCGCCGTCGAGGCGGAGGCCGCAGGCCTGTCGCCCGCGCGGCTCGCCGAGCGACTGGCCGCCGCCAAGGCCGCCGCGGTCGGAGCCTGCGCGCCCGACCGGGTGGTGATCGGCGCCGACCAGGTGCTCGACCTCGACGGCACGGTCTTCCACAAGCCCTCCGATCGGGCGGGGGCCGCCGCCCATCTCGCCCGCCTCCAGGGGCGCACCCACGCGCTCCATTCCGCCGTGGCGCTCGCCGTCGACGGCGCGGTGGCGGAGGTTTTCGTCGTCACCGCCCGGCTCACCATGCGGCCGCTCGATCAGACGGGGATCGCCGCCTATCTCGATGGCGCCGGGCCCGCCGTCACCGGCAGCGTCGGCGCCTACCAGCTCGAGGGCGTCGGCATCCACCTGTTCGACCGCATCGAGGGCGACCATTCGACCATCCTGGGTCTGCCGCTGCTGCCGCTGCTCGCGCGGTTGCGGGCGCGGGGATTGCTGGCGTTCTGAGAACCCGGAGGCAGGGCCGTAGCGTGACGCCTGTTTCCTTCATCCCACCCGCGACCTCATCCTGAGGTGCTGCTGCTCGCAGCAGCCTCGAAGGAGGGCTCCAGGGCTCGCCGAGACTTCTGGAACCCTCCTTCGAGGCTCAGCGATCTTCGATCGTCCGCACCTCAGGATGAGGTTCCGGGTGGGACCAACTGCGAAAACCATTCGAACTGTCCGAGACTTGGCTTCCCGATGACGACCCCGCACCCCCGAGCCTTCGTGGTCGGCCACCCGATCGGCCATTCGCGCTCGCCGCTGATCCACGGCCACTGGCTCGCCGAGCACGGCCTGCCCGGCACCTACGAGCGCGTCGACGTGCATCCCGACGCCTTCCCGGATTTCATCCGCCGCTTGCGCGAGGCGGGCTTCGTCGGCGGCAATGTCACGATCCCGCACAAGGAGGCGGCGTTCCGCCTCGTCGATGGGTTGACCCCGCGGGCCGAGCGGATCGGCGCCGTCAACACCCTGTGGTTCGAGGGTGGGCGCCTCCTCGGCGACAACACCGACGCGCCGGGCTTCCTCGCCCATCTCGATGCCAGCCTCGGCGCCGGCTGGCCGGCGGCGACGGGCGTCGCGCACGGCCGCGCCGCCCTGGTGCTCGGGGCCGGCGGGGCGGCTCGCGCCATCCTGGTGGGTCTCCTCGAACGTGGCCTCGACCGGCTGATCGTGGCGAACCGCAGCGCCGAGCGGGCCGAGGGCCTGACCGCCCTCGATCCGGCCCGGATCACGGCAGTGTCCTGGGACGCGGTGCCGGCGCGGCTGCCGGAGACCGGGCTCCTCATCAACACCACGGCGCTCGGCATGGCCGGGCAGGACGCGCTCGCCCTCGACCTCGCCCCGCTGCCCGCGGCGGCGGCGGTCGCCGACATCGTCTACGTGCCGCTCGAAACCCCGCTCCTCACCGCCGCCCGGGCCCGCGGGCTGCCGGCGGTCGACGGGCTCGGCATGCTGCTGCACCAGGCGGTGCCGGGTTTCTCCCGCTGGTTCGGCCGCACGCCCGCGGTGACGCCCGGTTTGCGTGCCCGCATCGTCGCCGATCTCGGGAGCCATGGATGAGCCGGCCGTTCGTCCTCGGCCTCACCGGCTCGATCGGCATGGGCAAGAGCGCCACCGCGGCGATGTTCGGTGCGCGCGGCGTGCCGGTCCACGATGCCGATGCCTGCGTGCACGCGCTCTACGGGCCGGGCGGCGCCGCGGCCTCCGCCATCGGCGAGGCCTTTCCCGGGACGCTCGGCCCCGACGGCTCGGTCGATCGCGCGGCGTTGCGCAACGTCGTGCTCGGCCACCCCGAGCGCCTGCGCCGCCTCGAATCCCTGGTCCATCCCCTGGTGCGTCAGGCGCGCGACGATTTCCTCGCCGCCCATGCCGCCGCGCCCCTCGTGGTGCTCGACGTGCCGCTGCTGTTCGAGACCGGCGGCGAGGCGGGATGCGACGCCGTCGCGGTGGTCACCGCCCCGGCCGAGGTGCAGCGCGCCCGGGTCCTGGCCCGGCCGGGCATGACCGAGGCGGCCTTCGCGCAGATCCTCGCCAAGCAGATGGCGGATGCCGAGAAGCGTCGCCGGGCCGACTTCCTGATCGAGACCGACCGGGGCTTTCCCCATGCCGAGGCGCAGGTCGACGCGGTGATCGCGGCGGCGAGGCGGGCCGGTTAACGCGTCCTCGCTACACCGGTCCGAAGACCTCTTTCCAAGGGAGCCGCAGGATGCTGCGCGAGATCGTCCTCGACACCGAGACCACCGGCACCGAGGCCAAGACCGACCGGCTGATCGAGATCGGCTGCATCGAGCTTCTCAACCACATCCCGTCGGGGCGCGAGTTCCACCGCTACATCAACCCGCAGCGGCCGGTCTCGGAGGGCGCGTTCCGGGTCCACGGCCTCTCGGATGCGTTCCTCGCCGACAAGCCGCTCTTCGCGCAGATCCTGCCCGACTTCCTGGAGTTCTGCAGCGACGCGACGCTGGTGATCCACAACGCCGCCTTCGATGTCGGCTTCCTCAACGCCGAATATGCGCGGCTGGGCGACAAGGCCCCGCCCCTGATCGACCTGACGTCCGTCGTCGACACCCTGGCGCTCGCCCGCCGCAAGCATCCGGGTGCTGCCAACAACCTCGATGCGCTGTGCTCGCGCTACGGCATCGACAATTCCCGCCGCACCAAGCACGGCGCGCTCCTCGATTCGCAGATCCTGGCCGAGGTCTATATCGAGCTGCTCGGCGGCAAGCAGACGACGCTCGGGCTGACCGTCGAGGGGAATGCCGGCCCGGCCGGTCCTTCAGTAAGGGCCGCCCCCGTCGAGCACGGCCCCCGCCCGATGCGCAGCCGGCTCACCGAGGCCGAGCTCGCGGCCCATGCGGCCTTCACGGCGGGCATGGGCGAGAAGGCGATCTGGCGGGATTATGTGGGGGAGGCGGGGTGAGGCCCCTGTCGTCGAACGCTAGTCACGGATCTTCGTAGAGGCCATCGAGGAAGGCTTGATCGATAGGCTGTGGGTTCGGGCCGGCCTGCTCTCGCAGCCTGCCCGCAAACTCGATCGACCGGGTGACGAGATCGTCCGTCTCACATTCGAGCGCGCCGCCTGGGGCTTGTCGCACCGTCTCGGTCCCGGTGGCGCGCTCGAGGGACGCCGGCTCTTGGGCGAGCGTGTCGACCTTCGGACCCTTGACGAAGAGGGCCATCACTCATGAGCCTCCGTAGATGTCACATTCTCCCCGTCATTCCGGGGCCGCGCAGCGGAGCCCGGAATCCAGACGCTCAGGTGGTCCAGAAAGAGGCGGGAGGCTCTCCGCTCGATCCTGAACCCTCCGCGGTTCTGGATTCCGGGCTCCGCTGCGCGGCCCCGGAATGACAGGTCGGGTTTCATGTCGTCAGGCTCGGCCGAACAATCTCCCGGATGAACCTGATGGCAGCGCCCGATCTCGAGGTGATCGGGCGCCCGAAAAATGCCGATCCTACTCCGCCGCCTTCATGTAGCTCTCCACCGGCGGACACGCACAGACCAGGTTGCGGTCGCCATAGGCATTGTCCACCCGGTTGACCGGCGGCCAGTACTTGTCGACCCGGAAGGCGCCCGCCGGGAAGCACGCCGCCTCGCGGGAATAGGGCCGCTCCCAGGCGCCGATCAGGTCTTCCACCGTGTGGGGGGCGTTCTTGAGCGGGTTGTCGGCCCGGTCCATCCGGCCCTCCTCGATCGCCCGGATCTCCTCGCGGATCGCCAGCATGGCGTCGCAGAAGCGGTCGATCTCGCCCTTGGTCTCGGATTCGGTCGGCTCGATCATCAGGGTGCCGGCCACCGGCCAGCTCATCGTCGGCGGGTGGAAGCCGCAATCGATCAGCCGCTTGGCGATGTCCTCGACGCTGACGCCGGCGCTCTTCATCAGCGGGCGGGCATCGATGATGCATTCATGCGCCACGCGCCCATGGGTGCCGGTGTAGAGCACCTCGTAGGCCCCGGCGAGGCGCTTCGCGATGTAGTTGGCGTTGAGGATCGCGATCCGGGTGGCCTGCGTCAGCCCCCGCCCGCCCATCAGCAGGCAGTAGCTCCAGGAGATCGGCAGGATCGCCGCCGAGCCGTAAGGAGCGGCCGAGACCGAGAACTCGCGCCCGTCGGTCTCGACGTGGCCGGGCAGGAACGGGATCAGGTGCGCCTTGACGCCGATCGGCCCCATGCCGGGCCCGCCGCCGCCATGCGGGATGCAGAAGGTCTTGTGCAGGTTGATGTGGCTGACATCCGCCCCGATATCGCCGGGCCGGGCGAGGCCGACCAGCGCGTTGAGGTTGGCGCCGTCGAGATAGACCTGGCCGCCATGGGCGTGGGTGATGTCGCAGATCTCCCGCACCGCCTCCTCGAACACCCCGTGGGTGGACGGGTAGGTGATCATGCAGGCCGCAAGGTTCTCGCCGTGCTTCTCGGCCTTGGCGCGGAAATCGGCCAGGTCGACGTTGCCGTCGCGGTCGGCGCCGACCACCACCACGGTCATGCCGCACATCTGCGCCGAGGCCGGGTTGGTGCCGTGGGCCGAGGACGGGATCAGGCAGATCGTCCGGTGCCCCTCCCCGCGCGACAGGTGATAGGCGCGGATTGCGAGCAGGCCGGCATATTCGCCCTGCGCGCCGGAATTCGGCTGCATCGAGATCGCCGCGTAGCCGGTGATGTCGGCGAGCTTTTGGGAGAGATCGGCGATCATCTCGGCATAGCCCTCGGCCTGGTCCTTCGGCGCGAAGGGGTGCAGCTCCGAAAATTCCGGCCACGAGATCGGCAGCATCTCGGCGGTGGCGTTGAGCTTCATCGTGCACGACCCGAGCGGGATCATCGCACGGTCGAGGGCGAGGTCGCGGTCGGCGAGGCGGCGCATGTAGCGCGTCATCTCGCTCTCGGCCCGGTTCATGTGGAAGATCGGGTGGGTCAGGTACTCGGAGGTGCGCATCAGCCCGGCCGGCAGCCGCGGCTCGGGCCAGGACTCGTCGTAAGCCAGCGCGTCGCCCCCGAAGGCGCGCCACACCGCCTCGATGATGTCGGGCCGGGTGCGCTCGTCGACCGTGATGCCGATGCGATCGCTGCCGACCTTGCGCAGGTTGATCCCGTTGGCGACGGCGTTCTTCAGGATCACGCCCTGGAACGGGCCGACCGTCACGGTGATCGTGTCGAAGAAGGCGTCCGGATGGGTCTCGAAGCCGAGCTGGTTGAGCCCCGCGGCGAGCCGGGTCGCGTCGCGGTGGATGCGCATCGCGATCGCCTTGAGCCCGCGCGGCCCGTGGAACACCGCGTACATCGAGGCGATGACCGCCAGCAGCACCTGGCTGGTGCAGATGTTCGAGGTCGCCTTTTCGCGCCGGATATGCTGCTCGCGGGTCTGGAGCGAGAGCCGGTAGGCGCGGTTGCCGCGGGAATCGACCGAGACGCCGACGATGCGGCCCGGGAGCGCGCGCTTGTGGGCGTCCCGCGTCGCCATGTAGGCGGCGTGCGGCCCGCCATAGCCCATCGGCACGCCGAAGCGCTGCATCGAGCCGATTGCGATGTCGGCGCCCATCTCGCCCGGGGGCTTCAGGACCGTGAGTGAGAGTGGATCCGCCGCCACCACGGCGATGGCGCCCGCGTCATGGAGCCTGGCGATTATCTCGGTGAAGTCGTGGGCCGCGCCCTCGACGCCTGGATATTGAAAGATCGCGCCGAACACCGAGGCGGGGTCGAGATCGGCGAAGGGATCGCCGACGACGATGCGCCAGCCGAACGGCTCGGCCCGGGTCTTCAAGACCGCGATGGTCTGCGGCAGGCATTGCGCATCGACGAAGAAGGTATCGGGCTTGGCCGTGGCGATCCGGCGAGCCATGCCCATCGCCTCGGCGGCGGCGGTGGCCTCGTCGAGGAGCGAGGCATTGGCGATGTCGAGCCCGGTCAGGTCGCTGACGCAGGTCTGGAAGTTGAGCAAGGCCTCGAGCCGGCCCTGGCTGATCTCGGGCTGGTAGGGCGAGTAGGCCGTGTACCAGGCCGGGTTCTCGAAGATGTTGCGCTGGATCGCCGGCGGCATCGTGGTGCCATGGTAGCCCTGGCCGATCAGCGAGGTCAGCAGCTTGTTCTTGTTGGCGGTGGCGCGCAGGCGCTCGATCGCCCGGCGCTCCGACAGGGCGGCGCCGAACTCGGTGGCTTCTTTCTGGCGGATGCCCGCCGGCAGGGTCTCGTCGATCAGGGCGTCGAGGCTCTCGGCACCGACCATCTCCAGCATGCGGGCGATCTCGTCCACCGACGGGCCGATATGGCGGCGGTTGGCGAAGTCGTAGGGGTCGTACTTGTCCATCGGCATGGGAGTTTGCCCTGGTCGGAGCCGGTGCGAGGCGGCTCGAAAGATGGAGCACGTCTCCCCTCTCCCGTGTGGGAGAGGGGTAGGGGGATCGAAGATCCCGCGTGAGGGTGACACGCTTCAGTATTAAACTCGAAGCGTCGTGCCGGCGGCGGAACGGTTCAGTTTTCTTGCTGCACCGTCTCCACCCTCACCCCTACCCCTCTCCCAAACGGGAGAGGGGATCCCGCGCTTGACTGGTGTCGGAACGGATCGGACGAAGATCGTCGCAGTTCAGCCGACGAAGGCGCGGTAGGCCGCCTCGTCCATCAGCCCGTCGAGCTGCGACGGGTCGCCGAGGCGCACGCGGTAGAGCCAGCCGGCCCCCTGCGGATCGGTGCCGACGCTCTCGGGGTTCGCCACCGCGGCTTCGTTGACCTCGGTCACCTCGCCGTCGACCGGCGCGTAGACGTCGGAGGCCGCCTTGACCGATTCCACCACCGCGGCGGCGGCACCCTTGGTCAGCGTGGCGCCGACCTTCGGCAGTTCGACGAAGACGAGGTCGCCGAGCTGCTCGGCGGCGTGGTCGGTGATCCCCACCGTCGCCACGTCGCCCTCCAGGCGCAGCCACTCGTGCTCGTCGGTGTATTTCAGCATGAAAATCCCCCTTGTTTCAGGAACGCTTGAAGCCGGCGGGGCGGAACGGCAGCGGCACCACCGCGCAGGGCAGGCGCTGGCCGCGCACCTCGGCGAAGACCGGCGTGCCGGGCACCGCGAGCGCGCTCGGCAGCACCCCCATGGCGATCGGCCCGTCCAGGCTCGGCCCGAAGCCGCCGGAGGTCACCCGGCCGACCGGTTCGGTCGCGTCGGCGGAGTCGTAGAGCGCCGCACCGGCCCGCACCGGGGTGCGCCCCTCCGGCCGCAGGCCCACCCGCAGGCGCGCCGGCCCGTCGGCGAGTTCCGCCAGGATGCGCTCGGCGCCGGGAAAGCCGCCGGCCCGGTCGCCGCCGCGGCGGCGCACCTTCGGGATCGCCCAGGACAGACCGGCCTCGACCGGCGAGGTCTCGGGGTCGATGTCCGAGCCGTGCAGGCACAGGCCGGCTTCGAGGCGCAGCGAATCGCGGGCACCGAGGCCGATCGGCTTCACCTCCGGATCGGCGAGCAGCACCCGGGCGAGGGCGACCGCGGCCTTGGCCGGCAGCGCGATCTCGAACCCGTCCTCGCCGGTATAGCCGGAGCGCACGGCGACGCCCTCCTCCCCCGCGAAGGTGATCGGCCGCGCATCCATGAACCGCATCTCCGCCACCGCCGGCACGTGTCGGGCGAGCGCCGCTTCCGCCCCCGGGCCCTGGAGCGCGATCAATGCCCGGTCGATCGGCTCGACCGTGCACGCAGTGCCGATCGCGTCGAGGAGATGGGCGAGGTCGGCGGCCTTGTTGGCGGCATTCACGACCAGCAGGTAATGGTCGCTCAAGTTCGCGAGCATCAGGTCGTCGAGGATGCCGCCGCCCTGCGTCGTGAAGAATCCGTAGCGCTGGCGCCCGGGCTTGAGCCCGAGAACGTCGATCGGCAGCACCGTCTCGAGGGCGCGGGCGGCATCCGCGAGGTCGCCCGAGCGGGCCCGCACGGCGATCTGGCCCATATGGGATACGTCGAACAGCCCGGCCGCCTTGCGGGTATGCAGGTGCTCCTTGAGCAGCCCGAGCGGGTATTGCAGCGGCATCAAATAGCCGGCGAACGGCACCATCCGGGCGCCGACCTCCTGGTGCAGCGCGTGCAGGGGAGTCTGGAGCAGGGTGGAAGCCGTGTCGGCGGTCATCGGTCAGGAGGCTCCCGGGCGCGTCCGGACGCGGGTAGATCGGCGATTCCCGTGTTCCTTGCCGAAGCCGGTTCGGCGAGGACTCATCGACGGGAAGGCCGGCCCCGCACGGCCGGACTTTGCCCGGGACCTTAGGACAAAAGTGCCATTGACGCTACCCGGCGGACACCGCCGCACCTCCGGTCGCCGCCGGGACGGAATGCGTGGCCTTGGCGGTACGATGCGGAAAGATCGACCGCGAACGACCGACCTCGCGAAAATGTTTTGCGCTTTCTCCTCGTCCAGCGGCAAACGAAGCAGCCTCTGCCGCGACCGGGGACTTATCCTGGCGCCAGCGATGGGAGATACGACGCCATGAGCGCGAGCGCCAAGCCGGTCAACGAGAACGAGCGCACCAGCAACCAGGCCAGCAATCAAGCGATCCTTGGCCCCCGCGGCGTGGCCGATCCGGATCCGGCCGAGACCGCGGACTGGCTCGCCTCGCTCGAATCGGTGCTCCGCCACGGCGGCGCGGCCCGGGCCCGCTTCCTGCTCGACCGGCTGGAGCAGAAGGCGCGGGAGATCGGCGTCGTCGAGGAGGCGCCGCCCTACTCGCCCTACCGCAACACCATTCCGCTGGAGAAGCAGCCGCCCTATCCGGGCGACCTCGCGGTCGAGGAGCGGATCACCTCGATCATGCGCTGGAACGCGCTCGCCATGGTGGTGCGGGCCAACATGGCCTACGGCGAACTCGGCGGCCATGTCGCGAGCTACGCGTCGGCGGCCGAGATCTTCGAGCTCGGCTTCAACCACTTCTTCCAGGCCGGCGACGCCACGGGCGCGGGCGCCGATCTCGTGTTCTTCCAGCCGCATTCGGCGCCCGGCGTCTATGCCCGCGCCTTCCTGGAGGGGCGGCTCTCCGAGACCAACCTGAAGCATTACCGCCAGGAGATCGCCGGCGAGGGCCTGTGCTCGTACCCGCATCCCTGGCTGATGCCCGACTTCTGGCAGGTGCCGACCGGCTCGATGGGCATCGGGCCGATGAACGCGATCTACCAGGCGCGCTTCATGCGCTACCTCAGCGACCGCGGCCTCGCCGAAACGAGCGGCCAGCACGTCTGGGGCGTGTTCGGCGACGGCGAGATGGACGAGCCGGAATCGATCGGCGCGCTCACGCTGGCGGCGCGCGAAAAGCTCGACAACGTCACCTTCGTCATCAATTGCAACCTGCAACGGCTCGACGGGCCGGTGCGCGGCAATGGCCAGATCATCCAGGAGCTGGAGAGCGTCTTCCGCGGTGCCGGCTGGAACGTCGTCAAGGTGCTGTGGGGCTCGGAATGGGACGCGATCTTCGCCCGCGACACCAACCACGCTCTCTTGCGCCGCTTCGCCGCCACGGTGGACGGCAAGTACCAGACGCTGGGCGCCAAGGACGGCGCCTACAACCTCGCCCACTTCTTCGGTGAGGACGAGGAGGTGAAGGCGCTGGTCTCCCACATGTCGGATGCCGACGTCGACAAGCTCAAGCGCGGCGGCCACGATTTCCGCAAGCTCTTTGCTGCCTTCGCTGCCGCCAAGGCGACCAAGGGCCGCCCGACCGTGATCCTGGCCAAGACCAAGAAGGGTTACGGCATGGGGGGTGCCGGCGAATCGCGCATGACCGCCCACCAGGCCAAGAAGCTCGACACCGACGCGCTGAAGGCCTTCCGGGATCGCTTCGCCCTGCCGCTCACCGACGCGCAGGTCGAGGGCCTGGAATTCTACAAGCCGGACGAGAACAGCCGCGAATTGCGCTACCTGCGCGAGCGCCGCGAGAGGCTCGGTGGCTTCCTGCCGAAGCGCCGTCGCACGGCCGCCCACGTCGCGGTGCCGGACCTCTCGACCTATGCGGGCTTCGCGCTCGAGGCCGACGGCAAGGAGATGTCGACCACCACCGCGGCGGTGCGGCTGTTCAGCAGCCTGATCAAGCACAAGGAGCTGGGCCCGCGGGTGGTGCCGATCGTCGCCGACGAGGCGCGCACCTTCGGCATGGCGAACCTCTTTCGGCAGGTCGGCATCTACTCGCCGCTCGGCCAGCTCTACGAGCCGGAGGATGCCGGCTCGATGCTCTACTACAAGGAGTCCCGCGACGGGCAGCTCCTGGAGGAGGGCATCACGGAAGCGGGCGCCATCTCGTCCTGGGCCGCGGCCGCGACGTCGTACAGCGTCCACGGCCTCGCGATGCTGCCGTTCTACATCTACTACTCGATGTTCGGCTTCCAGCGCGTCGGCGACCTGATCTGGGCGGCGGCCGACCAGCGTGCCCGCGGCTTCCTGATCGGCGCCACGGCGGGCCGGACCACGCTCGGCGGCGAGGGCCTGCAGCACCAGGACGGGTCGAGCCACCTCGTCGCCGCGACGATCCCGAATTGCCGCGCCTACGACCCGGCCTTCGCCTACGAGATGGCGGTGATCCTCGATCACGGCGCCCGCGACATGATGGAGCGCGACGTCGACGCCTTCTACTACGTCACGGCGATGAACGAGAACTACGCCCAGCCCTCGATGCCCGACGGCGTGCGCGACGGGATCATCCGGGGAATGTATCGGTTTGCCGGCTACGGAGATGGTGAGCCGGCTATTCGCCTCCTCGGTTCAGGGGCGATCCTGCCGGAGGTCATCGCTGCGGCAAAGCTGCTCGCCGAGGAATGGGGCATCGCCGCCGAGGTTTACAGCGTCACCAGCTTCAGCGAACTCGCCCGCGAGGCCCGTGAGGTCGAGCGGTCGAACCGCCTGAACCCCGGTTTGCCGGCAAAGCGCAGCCTCGTCGAGGAAGCGCTGTCCGGCTCCGCACCGGTCGTCGCCGCCACCGACTACGTTCGCGCCTACCCGCAACTGATCGCGACCGCGATCCAGGCTCGTTACGTGACGCTCGGCACCGACGGCTTCGGCCGCAGCGACACCCGCAGCGCGCTGCGCGCCTTCTTCGAGGTCGACCGGCACCACGTCGTGGTGGCAGCGCTCGCGGCGCTCGCCGACGAGGGCCAGCTCGACCGGGCGAAGGTGGCGGAGGCGGTGGCCCGCTACGGGATCGGCCCGAACCGGCCGGCGCCTTGGACGGTGTGAGAAATCTCATCACCATACCGATCGCGGCGCTTCCCGACTGAAGCCATGCCGCGGTGATCTTCATCGTCACCGCGGACTTAAGCATACCCCACCCCCCTCACGCACGGGATTGACGGACAGGCAAAGACGCGGCCTGATCCCCCAAAAGCCGGCACAGGAAACACCGGCCCGAGGGGGGAGAGACACTGAATGGCGCGAGGCGCGGAGCAGACCGTGATGCGTAGCATCGCGGGAGCCGACGATCCGGTGCGCGCGCGGCTCCACGCCCTGCGGACCGGCCTCGAAGCGGGCCTGATCGGCGCGTCAGGCCTCGTCGAGCGGCTGCTGATCGGGCTCCTCACCGGCGGCCACCTCTTGATCGAGGGGGCGCCGGGCCTCGCCAAGACCCGGGCGGTCAAGCGCCTCGCCGACGGGCTGCACACCGGCTTTGCCCGTATCCAGTGCACCCCCGACCTGATGCCCGCCGACCTCACCGGCACCACGGTCTGGCGGCCCGACGGCGGCCGGTTCGAGTTCCTGGAAGGTCCCCTGTTCCACTCCCTGGTGCTGGTCGACGAGGTCAACCGCGCGCCGCCCAAGGTGCAGTCGGCCCTGCTGGAGGCGATGGCGGAGCGGCAGGTGACGGTGGCGGGCATCACCCACCCCCTGCCCGATCCGTTCATGGTGGTGGCGACCCAGAACCCGATCGAACATGCCGGCACCTTCCCGCTGCCGGAAGCGCAGCTCGACCGGTTCCTGCTCCACGTCGTCGTCGAGATGCCCGACGAGGCCTCCGAGCGCCGCATCCTCGACCTCGTCGAGGGCGAGATGACTGAGGAGGCCGCGCCGATGCCGGTGCGCCTGACCGCCGAGGAACTGCGCGCCGCCCGCACCGCTGCCCTCAAGACCCACGTCTCGCCGGCGCTCAAGGACTTTCTCGTCCGCCTCGTCGCCGCCACCCGGGCTGGGCCGGCGGCGGCGGATTTGCGCGGCGCCATCGAGCATCCGGTCTCGCCCCGCGGCACCCTCGCCCTGATGCTCGCCGGCAAGGCCCGGGCCTATCTGCACGGGCGCGATCACGTGGTGCCGGACGACGTGGTGGCGCTCGCCGGCGACGCGCTGGCCCACCGCCTCGCGCTCACCTGGCGCGCCGCCGCGGAAGGCCAGACCGCCCGCGCCGTGGTGGCCGACCTGCTCGACCGGGTGCACCCCCTCTGAGGATGGTGTCCACCGTGGCCCGGCCGCCTCCCAGCACAGACCCGCTCGGCGCACCTGGCATCGCCCTCGAGGCCGGGGCGCTGATGGGCCTGCGCCACCTCGCCCGCCGCGGCGCCGGGGCGACGACGAAGGCCCGCTCGGGCCTGCCCGGCGGCATCGTCACGCGGCGGCGCGGCCGCGGCAGCGAGCCCGACGACGTGCGCCTCTGGACTGATGGCGACGACGTGCGCCACATCGACCGCAACGCCACCGCCCGCACCGGCACGCTGCACGTGCGCACCCACCACGAGGAGCGCGACCGCGCCGTGGTGCTGCTGGCCGATTTCCGGCCCTCGATGCTATTCGGCACCCGCCGCTCCTTGCGCTCGGTCGCCGCCGCGGAGGCCCTGGTGCTGCTCGGCTGGCGCATCGCCGGCGACGGCGGACGGGTCGGCCTCTGCGCCGCCGCGCCCGAGCCGGTCGCCCTGCCGCCGCGGGCCGGCGGACGCGGCATGGCGGCCCTGTGCCAGGGCCTCGCCCGGGCGCATGAGAGCGCACTCGCGGCCCCGCTTCAGGCCGATCCGCCCTTGGGACCGGTCCTGGAACGGGCCCGCGCGCTGCTGCCGGCGGGCGGCCACCTGGTGCTGGCGAGCGCCCTCGACGCCCCGGGCGAGGGTTTTTCGGAGAGCGTGGCGGCGCTCGCCGAGCGGGTCTCCCTCAGTCTGATCCTGGTGAGCGACGCCTTCGAGCGCGCCGCGCCCCCCGGCCTCTACCCCTACGCCACCCCGGATGGGCGCCGCGGCACCGCCCGGATCGGCAAGGCGCCACCGGTGCCCGAGGATCGCCTCGCGGCCTATACCCGCCTCGGCGTCGCGGGTCTGCGCCTCGACACCGAATTGGGCCCGGAAGGCTTCGCCCCCCTGATGGAGCGGCTCGATGCCGTGCTGTGAGGGCGTGCAGTCCGTTCAAGCGGCGCTGGCAGGTCTTCGCGGCCTGCACGCCCCGCCCGATCCGGGCTGGATCCGGCCCGAGATCCTGGCTGCCGCCGCGGCCGGCCTGGCGCTGGCGGCGCTCGCCGCCTGGCTCGCGCCGCGCTGGCGCGCCCGCCCGATCCGTCGGGCGGCGCTCGCCGAACTCGCCGCCGCCCGCGCCCTGCCGCCGCCGGAGCGCCGCGTGGCTTTGGCGCGGTTGAGCCGGCGGCTCGCCCGCAGCCTGGAGGTCGAGGGGCCGGCGGGGCTCGATAGGCGTCTTGCTACCGATTTCTTCGGCAGCGGCCCCGGCCGGGCGCTCACCGAAAACCTCTACGCCCCGGGTCCCGCCCCCGATCTCGCCGCCGCGGAAGCGGGCCTCGCCCGGCTCCTCGCGCGCCTGCGGGCTTGAACACGATGGCCGGTCTCGCCTCCCTCGACTTTGCCGCACCCCTCGCCGGCCTGCTCCTGCCGCTGCCGCTGCTGGCCGCCCGCTTCCTGCCGCCGCGGCCGGGCGGCAGCGGGGCGCTGGCGGTGCCGCCCTCGCTCGTCGCCGGGCGCGAGCGCGGCGGGCCGCTCACCGTCGGCGTGCGCGGACGCGCGGCGCTCGCTTGGCTGTTCACTTGGCTGCTCTGGGTCTCGCTCGTCGCGGCGCTCGCCGGCCCGCGCCTGGTCCTGCCCGGCGCCGCGCTCCCGGCCTCGGGACGGGACATCGTGCTCGCCCTCGACCTGTCGGGCAGCATGGAGCGGATCGATTTCTCGCTCGACGGCCGCACCACCTCGCGGCTCGCGGCGGTCAAGCGGGTCGGGGCCGAATTCATCCGCCGCCGGGCCGGCGACCGGGTCGGCCTCGTGATCTTCGCCGATCAGGCCGACGTGGCCGCCGCCCCCTCCTTCGACACGCGGGCGGTCGCCCGGGCGCTGGAGGAGGCGCAGATCGGCCTCGTCGGCCGCTCGACCGGCATCGGCGACGGGCTCGGCCTCGCCTTGAAGCGCCTCAACGCCCTGCCGGGCCCGTCCAAGGTGGTGGTGCTGCTCTCCGACGGCGCCAACAATGCCGGCCAGACCACGCCGCGGGACGTGGCCGTGCTCGCCCACGAGCTCGGCATCCGGGTCCACACCATCGCGCTCGGCCCCCGCGACCTCGCCGACGCCGACGGCGAGCAGGACGTGGTCGATTCGCAAGCCCTGCGCGATGTGGCCGCGACGAGCGGCGGCCGGTTCTTCCGCGTGCGCACCACCGAGGACCTGCAAGGTGTGGCCGACAGCATCGACGCCCTGGAGGGCGGGCGCGACCGGGCCCCGCCGGTGCCCCTGCGCCGCGACCTGTGGCCGTGGCCGGGCGGGGTGGCGCTCCTCTCAGCGCTCGCGCTCCTGCTGACCCGGAGGGCGGCGTGACCGAGGCCTTCACGCTCCTGCGGCCCTGGTGGCTCCTCGCCCTGCCGCTCCTCGGGCTCCTCGCCTGGCGCGCCGCCCACCTTTCCGCGCCGCTGGGCGACTGGGTGAAGGCGGTGGAGCCGCACCTGATGGAGGCGTTGCAAGCCCGCGGCGCGGTGCGGCCGGGGCGGCGCGTCGGGCAGGGATTGCTGGTCGGCGCGGCCGCCCTCGTCGCGATCGGCCTTGCCGGCCCGGCGCGGGAGCGCCGCGACGTGGCGGGGTTCCGCAACCTCGACGCCACGATCATCGCCCTCGACCTGTCGCGCTCCGTCGCCGAGGGCGGGCGCCTCGGCGAGGCGCGGGCCCTGACGCAGGGGCTGGCCGAGGCCGCCGGCACCAAGGCGGTCGCGGTCGTCGCCTATGCGGGCGACGCCTATCTCGTGGCGACGCCGACCACCGACCGCGACTCCCTGAGCACCATCCTGTTCGCGCTGGACGGCGCCACCGTGCCGGACCGCGGCAGCCACCCGGCCCGGGCCCTGGCGCTGGCCCGCCGGACGCTGGCCGAGGCCGCGGTGGTGACCGGCGACGTGGTGCTGGTGAGCGACGGCGGCGGCCTCGACGACGCCACCTCCCGCGAGGCGTCGGCGCTCCGGGAGGAGGGCCACCGGCTGCACACCGTGCTGGTGCCTGATCCCGCCCTGCCGCCGGAGGCGCCGCGGCCCGACGGCTCCGGCCTGTCCCGCCTCGCGACCCTCGGCGGCGGCAGCGCCGGCAGCCTCGACGCGCCGGGCCCGGTCCTGGCGGCCGTCTCCGAGACGGTCGCCCACCACCTCGCGGAGGGCGGCTACACGGTGCTGGCCTGGCAGGATCTCGGCCGCTGGCTCGCCGGCCTGGCGCTGCTGCCGGTCCTGCTGCTCTTCCGGCGGAGCGCCTGATGCGCCACTTCCTCCTCGCCGCCAGTGTCGTCGCGCTCGTGGGGCTCGCGGTCGAGCCCGCCGCCCTCGCCCGCCTGCTCCTCGGGGCCGGGATGCCGGGGCTGGCGGCCCGCGTCAGCGACGATCCGGCCTGGCGCGGCACCGCCCTCTACGCCGCCGGGCGCTACGCCGAGGCGGCGCAAGCCTTTTCGAAATCGCCCTACAACCGCGGCAATGCGCTCGCGCGCGCCGGCGAGCTGAAAGGGGCGCTCGCCGCCTACGAGGCGGCGCTCGCCCGCGACCCGTCGGACGAGGACGCCAAGGCGAACCGCGAACTCGTCGCGCGCCTCCTCGACACGCCGGACGCCCCCGGCGGCCGCACCGCCGGCCAGGCGAACGCCAAGGCCGACGCCGCCACCCGCTACGCCACCAAGACCGAATCCGACGCCAACGATCCCGGCACGGCGTCCACCGGCGACGGTCTCGCCGGCCACCGCGAGTCCTCGTCGGCCGCCGATTCGCCGGGGAATTCCAAGGCTGCCCGCACCGGCCGGGCCGAGCAGCGGGCGGTCGATCCCGGCCGCGGCCAGGCCCGGGGCTCGGCCAGCGACGCGGAGGGCGGCGGGCGCCGGGGCGGCGGCAATGCCAGCGTGTCCGAGGTGGTGGAACGCGAGGTGCGGCGGGTCTCGAAGAGCTTCGAGGCCCGGGAGATCCGCCCGGACCGGCACTGGCTCGCGACCCTGACCGACGATCCCGGGCGCTTCGTCTCCTTGCGCGTCCTCGCCGAGCAGACCCGCCGGCGCGAGGCCGGCACCGCCGTCCAGCCCGGGAGCAACCCATGGTGAGGCAATCCATCGGGTATCTCGTCGCCCTGGTGGTCATGGCCGTCACACCGGCTTTCGCCCTGGAGGACGGCGATCTCAGCCTGACCGTCACCGCCGAGGTGCCGGGCGGCGCCACCCCCTACCCGCGCGAGATGGTGCTGCTGCGCATCCGCGGCACCTACCGGGCGCAGATCGCCCTGGAAGACCTGCGCCAGCCGAGCCTGCCGCATTTCGGCTGGACCCAGCTCGGCCGCGATCACTGGTCCCGCGTCACGATCCAGGGCCAGGAGGCGCGCGGCTTCGAGCGCACCGTCGCGGTGTTCCCGCAGGGGCCCGGGCGCTTCGTCATCGATCCCTTCGTGCATCGCCTGACGATCGTCGATGGCGGCGAGCGCCGGGTGGTCGAGGTGCGCTCCTCCCCCCTGCCCCTCGAGGTCGCGGCCTGGCAGGGACCGGGCGGGCCGGACGCCCCCGAGCCCTGGTGGCTGGCGGCGCAGGACGTCACGGTGACGGACCAGTGGGAGCCCGAGCCCGAGACCCTCAAGCTCGGCGAGCCGGCCCGCCGCACCGTGACGCTCGACGTCCGCGGCGTCACCGCCGATGCCCTGCCGCCGCGGCCGGTCTTGCGCACCCGCGGCGTCCTCACCTTCGCCGGCCCGGTCGAGCGCCAGACCCGCATCACCCCGGCGGGGCCGGTGGCACGCGTCACCTATCGCTGGGACGTGCGCCCCGGCGTGCCGGAGCCGATCACGCTCTCGGCGATCGCGATCCCGTGGTTCGACACCCGGGCGCGGGTGATGCGCGAGGCCGAGATCCCGGCCCGCATCGTCGGCGGCCGGGCCGCCAAGGTCACCGAGGAGGCGCCCCCTCCCCCGGCCTCGCCCTGGCGCGCACTCGCCGCGGGGCTCGCCGCCTTCGGGCTGGGTCTCGGTGCCTGGGGCGTCTCGCGCCACCGCGAGGCCCCGGCGGCCTCGGCCCTGCGGGCGCTCGCCCGGGCCGCCCGGCGGCGCGACGCACGCGGTTTCCACGCTGCCCTCACGGAGGCTGCCCGCCGCGATCCGGCCCTGGCGGCGGCGTGGCGCACCGATCCCGGGATCGTTCTGCGCCTCGACGCTCTCGATGCCGCCTTGTTCGGCAAGGGCGATGCCCCGGTGCCGGACCTCGCCGGCCTTGCGCGGGACCTCCGGAAGATCCGGGTTCCCGCCGCGATTCCCGATGCGCTCGCGCCGCTGGACGGCAAGCGCACGGCGCAGGCCTGATCTCGCGGGGCGCGGGGCTGTCCGGGACACTGATCGAGCCGAGAACGGCGCGGGTTCTCCCCCCTCTGCGGCAGGGCTGTTCGGGGAAGGATGAAGCGCGGGTTCCCTCCTCTCCCCGCGGGCGGGGAGAGGGCCGTGCCGCCGTTCAGGGGGCACGGCGAGCCCGAAGGGCGGGGGTGAGGGGGTGTTTCCGGATGAGACTCCTCCGGCACCGCCCCCTCACCCCCGCTCCAGCTTCGCTTCCGCTTGCTGCTGACCCGACAAGGGGTCAGCAGCCCTCTCCCCGCCCGCGGGGGGAGGGGAAACCCGCGCCTTTTCTTTCCCCGAACAGCCCTGCCTCTGCGGGGGAGGGACGATGCCCGGGCCTCTGTCCCCCGACATCCCGCCACATCACGCGGGCATGCACCGCGGGTTGCCTCGACCGGCACCGACCCTGCATACCGCCGGCACCAAGCCCGCAGGGTCGCGAGTGCCATGACCGATGCCATGACCGAGACCACCCCCCGCCTCGGCGCCCGCGTGATGGCGCTGATCGACGATCTCGCCCGCCACACCGACGAGCCCGGCCGGCTGACCCGGCTCTACCTCTCGCCGGCCCACCGGGCGACGGCCGAGGCGGTGCTCGGCCTGATGCGGGAGGCGGGGTTCGCGGCCCGGATCGATGCCGCCGGCAGCGTGGTCGGGCGGATCGAGGGACGCGAGCCGGGGCTGCCGGCCCTGGTGCTCGGCTCGCATATCGACAGCGTGGTCGATGCCGGGCGCTACGACGGTCCGCTCGGGGTCGCGGCGGGCCTGGTCGTGGCGCAGGAGATCCGCGCCCGCGGCCTTCCGCTCCCCTTCGCCCTGGAGGTGGTCGCCTTCGGCGACGAGGAGAACGTGCGCTTTCCGACCTCGCTCTCGACCTCGAAGGCTTGGGCCGGGCAGTATAGAATGGAGTGGCTGGAGGGCCGCGACGCCGCCGGAACCACCTTGCGCGAGGCGCTCGCCGCGTTCGGCGGCGACCCGGACGGCATCCCGGCCCTCGCGCGGCGGCCCGACGAGATCGCCGGCTACCTCGAGATCCATATCGAGCAGGGTCCGGCGCTCGAAGCGGCGGCGCAGCCGGTGGGGGTGGTCTCCGGCATCGTCGGGCTCACCCGGGCGCGCTGCTCGGTGACGGGCGAGGCCAACCACGCCGGCACCGTGCCGATGGGCCTGCGCCGGGACGCGCTCGCCGCCGCCGCCGAGATGGCGCTCGCCGTCGAGCGCCTGGGCGAGGCCGTGCCGGGCGCGGTCGCGACGGTGGGGTCCCTCACGGTGGTGCCCGGCGCCGTCAACGTGATCCCGGGCCGGGTCGATTTCAGCCTCGACCTGCGCGCGCCGGACGATGCCGACCGCGCGGGCCTGTTCCAGGCGATCCAGGCCGAGTGCCGGGCGATCGCGCAGCGGCGCCTGGTGGGATTTTCCTCCGAGACCTTCATGGACAACCCGGCGGTCGCCCTCGATCCGGGCTTCCAGGCCGCCCTCGACCGGGCGGCGCGGCGCCTCGGCCACGCGCCCCTGCTTCTGCCCTCCGGCGCCACCCACGACGCGGTGGCGATGGCGGCGCTCGGCGCTTCCGCGATGCTGTTCGTGCGCTGCCGCGGCGGCATCAGCCACAATCCGGCCGAATCGATCACCCTGGAGGATGCCGACGCGGCGACGCGGGTGCTTCTGGGCACGGTGCTCGACCTCGCCGGCCTGCCCCATTGAACGAGACGAGAGCGATGCAGCAGGACGAGCAGACGGCCGACATCGTGGTGGTCGGCGGCGGGATGGTGGGGCTGTCCTGCGCCATCGCCCTGAAGGATCGCGGGCAGGACGTGGTCCTGTGCGATCCCGGCGAGGCCCGGGCGCGCACCTCCTACGGCAATGCCGGCGTGGTGAGCCGCGGCTCGATCCTGCCCATGGCGAGCCCCGCCCTGTGGGGCAAGCTGCCGGCCTACCTGCGCAACGCCGATGCGGGTTTGCGCCTGCGCCACCTCCACCTCCTGCGGGTGCTGCCCTGGGTGGCGCATTTCCTGGCGAGCGCCCGCACCTCTGCCTGGCGCCGGGCCGCCGACGCGCTGGCCCCGCTCACCGACGCCGCCTATCCGGAGCACCGCCGCCTCGCCGACCGGGCCGGCGTGCCCCACCTCCTGCGCGAATGCGGCTGGGTGAAGCTCTACCGCACCGAAGAGGCCTTCGCCGGGGCGGCGCTCGAGCGCGAGATCCTGACGCAGCACGGCGTGCCGTTCGAGATCCTGGACGGGGCGGGCGTACAGGCGCTGGAGCCGGCGCTGATCCGCCCCTTCGCCCGGGCGATGCTGCTGCCGGAGACCGGCGCGGTCGGGGATCCCGGCGGCCTCGTCGAGGCGGCCGAGCGGCTGTTCTCGGGTTTGGGCGGGCGCGCGATCCGCACCACCGTGAGCCGCCTCGAACCGGGCCCGGAGGGCTGGCGCGTCGTCCATCCGGGCGGCGCGATCCGGGCGCGCCAGGTGGTGCTGGCGACGGGAGCGGCGGCCAACGAGCTGTCCCGGCCCCTCGGCTACCGCTTCGCCTTCGCGGCCGAGCGCGGCTATCACCGCCATTACGCGCTGCACCCCGGCAGCCCGCCCCTCACCCGCCCGATCTACGACACCGGTGCCGCCTCGATCCTGTCGCCGATGGGCGAGGGACGGGTACGGGTGCTGTCCGGCGTCGAGGTCGCCGACCGCCATGCCGAGCCGGACTATTCCCAGATCGAGGCGGCGGCGCGGGAGGCCTCCGGCACGGTGCGCCTCGGCCAGCCGCTCGACAACCGGCCCTGGCTCGGCTCGCGCCCCTCGACCCCGGACGGCCTGCCGGTGATCGGTCCCGCCCCGCGCCATCCCGGCCTGATCTTCGCCTTCGGCCACGGCCATATCGGCCTCTCGACCGGCCCGATCACCGGCCAACTCGTCGCCGACCTCGCCACCGGCCGCACACCGACCGTGCCGGTGGCGCCGTTCGCACCGGGGCGGCTGCTCGGGTGGCCGCGGTTATAGGCCGGCGCGATGCCGCGTCCGGTCGGCCCGGCATCGGCACGACCGAGCCGCGTGATTCGGAGACGACCGACACCGGCGAAGGGTTCGATGATCGGAGCGGGTGGTAAAAAGCCGGCTAACGAAACACTTTCTTACGGAAAACGATCGGGTGTTCGCTTCAATCCACGAAGCGGACCCCGATCTCGCATCCATGCTGGCGCACGACCTCGCACGCGCGCACCGGCTTGCCGTCGACCTTGCCGTCGACCTTGCCGTCGATCTCCAGCATGATCCGGACCGGCAGGCGCACCGGGCGCTCGAGGGAGAGCTTGGCGCCGGACTTCGAGAGATTGAGTACGAGGCAGAGCATCGACTCCACCGGCCCGGACGCCGGTGGCAGCGCGATCCGGCCGGGCAGCGAGGTGCGCATCCGCTCGTCGATCCGCCGCTCTTCGAGGCCGACCAGCCACTCGTCGAGGGTGGCGGCGATCTCGGCGACGCCCGCCGCACTGGTCTGGACGTTGGCGTTGACCTCGCCGGTGGTGATGCGCTGGTGCTCGCTCGCCGCCGCGGTGTCGGCGATGAAGCCCTGGACGGCATCGACCGCGCCGCGGATCGAGCCGAGCGCCGCCCCGACCTCGCGCGACACGCCCTGCATGGCGCCGATCTCGGCCGAGATCCGGCCGGTCGCGGCGCTGGCCTGGCCGGCGAGGCTCTTCACCTCCGCCGCCACCACGGCGAAGCCCCGGCCGGCGGCACCGGCGCGCGCCGCCTCGATGGTGGCGTTGAGCGCCAGGAGGTTGATCTGCTCGGCGATGGCCGTGATGACCTCCACCACCCCGTTCATCGCCTGGGCGGCCTGGTCGAGCCGCGCGGTGGCGGCGCCGGCCGTGCCCATCCGCTCCTGGATCTCGTCCACCGCCCGGCGCGAATCCCCCATCCGGGTCGCGATCGAGACGGAAGTCCGGTGCAGCTCCTCGGCCGCCCCCGAGACCGCCTGGACCCGGGTCAGGGTCTGCTCGGCCGTCGCGATCGCCGCCGCCCGCACAGTCATGCTGTGGGTGACGTCGGTGGCGAACTTGATCACCTTGGAGGGGCGCCCGTTGAGGTCGAGGACGGGGGTGTAGGTGGCCTGGATCCAGACCTCCCGCCCGCCCTTGCCGAGGCGCTGGTACACGGCCGACGCGTAGCGTCCGGCGCGCAAGGACTCCCAGAATTCGGCGTAGGACCGGCTCGCGGCCTGGTCGGGGGAGACGAACAGGCGGTGGTGGCGGCCGACGATCTCGTCGAGGGTGTAGCCCATCGCCGTCAGGAAATGGCCGTTGGCATCCAGGATGGTGCCGTCCATGTCGAACTCGATCACCGCCTGCGAGCGGAGCGCCGCCTCGATCTTGCCGGCGGTGTCGGCCGCGTGCTGCTTGGCGGCGGTGATGTCGGTGGCGTACTTGACGATCTTGAGCGTACGCCCGGCCGCATCGAGGATCGGATTGTAGGTCGCCTGGATCCAGATCTCCGCGCCGTCCTTGGCCCGGCGCTTGAATTCGCCCGCCTGGTATTCGCCCCGGGCGAGCCGGGCCCAGAACGCGCGGTAATCCGGCGAGGCGGCCTCGCCTTCCGTCACGAACATCCTGTGATGGCGGCCGACGATCTCGTCGGCGCGATAGCCCGTTGCGGCGAGGAAATGCGGGTTGGCGTCGAGGATCGTCCCGTCGGGGGCGAAGTGGATCACCGCCTGCGAGCGGTTGATCGCGGTGATCTGTCCGGCGGCGTCGATCGCCGCCCGTTTCTCGGCGGTGACGTCGAGGGCGAACTTCACGATCCGGAACGGCCGGCCGGTCAAGTCGAGCACCGGGTTGTAGCTGGCGCGGATCCAGACCTCGCGCCCGCCCTTGGCCAGGCGCCGGTACTCGGCGGTCTGGAACTCGCCCCGGCGCAAGGTCGCCCAGAACGCCTCGTAGGCCGGGTCCGCCGCCTCGGCGGGATCGACGAACAGGCGGTGGTGGCGCCCGCGCACCTCGCCGAGGGTGTAGCCCATCAGCCGGAGGAAGTTCTCGTTCGCCTCGATCAAGGTGCCGTCGAGGCCGAAGGTCACGGTGGCCTGCGAGCGCTCGATGGCGTCGAGCTTGGCGGTCTTGCCGGAGCGGCGCGCGGAGGCGAACATGTTTTGTCCCAGACGATCGTGGGCGTTTGTCCCGTTCAAGCACGGGGCGCTTAACGCAATGTCACCTCGCGTAACCCCGCGTCAGGCTGCCGCATGTCGGGCGGGCCCCGATGGACCACCCCGCTCAGGACCGGGCGAGCATCTCGCGGATGCGTGACGCCAGGGCCTCGACCCCGAAGGGCTTGGTCAGCACCTGCATGCCGGGCCCGAGCCGGCCGGTGCCGAGCGCCGCGGTCTCGGCATAGCCGGTGATGAACAGCACCTTCAGGCCCGGCCGCCGCACGCGGCCCGCATCGGCCATCTGGCGCCCGTTCATCCCGCCGGGCAGTCCGACATCGGTGACGAGGAGGTCGATGCGCGCGTCCGATTGCAGCACCGTGAGGCCCGCCGCGCCGTCGGCCGCCTCGATCGCCGTGTAGCCGAGATCCTCCAGCACCTCGGTCACCAGCATGCGCACGGTCGGCTCGTCGTCGACGATCAGCACCGTCTCGCCCTGCTCGGCCCGGGGCGCCGCAGCGAGGGTCGCGGGTGCGGCATCCGCCTCGGAGCTGCCGTGGTGGCGCGGCAGGACGAGGCGCACGGTGGTGCCGCGTCCGACCTCCGAGTCGATCCGCACCTGGCCGCCGGATTGCTGGGTGAAGCCGTAGATCATCGACAGGCCGAGGCCCGTGCCCTGGCCGATCGGCTTCGTGGTGAAGAACGGCTCGAACACCCGGGCGATCACGTCGGGGGCCATGCCAGTCCCGGTATCGGTCACGCCGAGCGACAGGTAGTCGCCCGGCGGCAGGGAGTCGCTGGGCGGCAGATCCTGCGCGCGGGCCGCCGCTTCGTCGAGGCGCAGGTTCGCGGTCGCGATGGCGATGCGCCCGCCCTCGGGCATCGCGTCGCGGGCGTTGAGGCAGAGGTTGAGGAGCGCGTTCTCGAGCTGCGGCGGATCGACCAGCACGGTCCAGAGGTCGGGCGCGCCGTCGACCGCGATCTCGATCGCCGGGCCGACACTGCGCCGGATCAGCTCCTCCATCCCGGCCACCAGCTGGTTGACGTCGGTGGGGCGGGGGTCGAGGGTCTGGCGGCGCGAGAAGGCGAGCAGCCGGTGGGTCAGCGCCGCGGCGCGCCGGGTCGCCCCCTGCGCCGCCGCCATGTAGCGGTCGACATCCTTGAGCCGGCCCTGGCCGATGCGGGTCTGCATCAGTTCGAGCGCGCCCGAGATGCCGGCGAGCAGGTTGTTGAAGTCGTGGGCGAGGCCGCCGGTGAGCTGGCCCACCGCCTCCATCTTCTGCGACTGGCGCAGGGCCGCCTCGGCCCGCATCAGCTCGGCGGTGCGCGCGGCCACCTGCTGCTCCAGGGTCTCGGTCAGGGCCCGCAGCATCGTTGTGGCGCGGTCGCGCTCCGCCTCGACGGCGCGGCGCTCGTTCACGTCGATGAGGACGCCGGGAAAGCTCAGCGGCGTGCCGTCCGGCGCGTGGTCGACCCTTCCGTTCGCCTCCAGCCAGTAATACTGCC